>NZ_BAAGXL010000020.1:0-23732 GCF_054779855.1 Haliea atlantica
ATTTTATTAGACCCGACCCCTCGAAAATGAGCAATTTTGGGCACCAACTGTCGAACCCGGGAGGTCATGGCCCAGATTCGCGGCCATTCCACCGAGAAGGTGATGCACGGCCTGTTCCCGAAGGCCGTGACTGATGCCGTGCTGGATGCTATTGGGGACAACGAGAAGTTGTCGGTGCCGGTGCTGGATAGTGAGGAGACCAACCGGAGGTTTGCTCTGCTGATTCTAGAGTTGCTTATGTCGCGAAACGTGGATTTTAAGCGTCAACTTGGATTAGTGCGGTAATTTTCTGCCTCCCGCCAGAATCGCCAAGTTTGCATGGGGCTCTGCCTCATGTGTCCAGTCTGGACCAACAGTCAAAACCACCCACCTCTGCAGGCTCGGCAAAAAGCCGTGGACACACGGTGGACACATTTTGGACACAGAGCCCAAAAGGGCCCGATTTTCACTGTCAAAAGGGGCTTTGGCCAACGGTCATTGGTGGCTTTATGCCTGATTTCTGTGTCCAGGTTGTGTCCACAGTTTGGCGAGGAGGGTGTTCCGTTAAGTGATTGATATTGCAGGAGAAATGGCCCGCCCGAGAGGATTCGAACCTCTGACCTCTGCCTCCGGAGGGCAGCGCTCTATCCAGCTGAGCTACGGGCGGATATAGGTAGGATGCCACGCAAGGTGGCTTGCCCTGTCCGCCATACAAAGCATAGCGGGCAAGGGCGCGAATCATAGCAGAGCCCGTCACCCCCCTCAATAGTGCCGTGTCACTACCGCCTGGAGGCCTGAGGGCGCAAAGTGCCCAATGTGCCACTCAGAGCTCAGAAGTTGAGGCATCACTAACGATGGATGAATACTGTACATGAATATGTTATAAAATCGTTGCATTTTAGTGTTACCTCTCAAGAGGCATGGCAGAATGAGCACACACCAAATCTACGCCGAGGAAACCATCTCGGTAACCAGTCTGCGCTCGCAGATCACAAGAATCCTCGAGAAGAAGCGGCCTGTTGCCATTCTCTCGCACAACGAGACAGCTGGGTACATCGTTAACGCTGAGGTGTTTGCTCGGCTGGTGGAAGCTGCCGAGCGAGCTGACCCTTCGCTCAGAGCGGAGTTCAGGCCCTCTGCGGATCGCCTGCGCCAGATCAGCGAGAGCAGTGCCGAGGTCTTGCTGGGTCTGAACGAGGAGCGCTTGGCGGAGTTTGAGGAGCAGTGATCAGGGTTTTTACATCGCCCGCGTTGCGTGAAGCTCTCTCCGAGCTAGAGAGACAGCAGCTGGTCAACGACTTCAAGGCCTATGTCGGCGGTGATTTTCGTCCCAACTTTGGGCGTGACGTTGCGTATGATCATGCCAATACCCCGAGGAAGGTTCTCTTCCATCAGGTGCGACACTTGCACCTGTTTGACCCTGGAAAACCCTGGGAGCGCGAGGCTCCGCCATTTCGAAAGACCAGCGATCATCACCTCGTGTACTGCACGGGACAGCTGGACGAACACTGTTACCTGCTAATGGCAATACTCTCACCCGAGGCACATCAGAAGGCCCGCAACTCGGCCATCATGGAGCGACTCGGGTTGATGGCGGAGCAATTCCGCGCCAGGTACTAAGCTAGGCGCGTCGCTCACCCACCCTGCCACCGCAGCAAATTCACAAACTCCCTTCTTGTCTTCGGCCCATAGGTCCGGAAATGCGGGTCAGGCCGCTCCCGGTAGGCCAGGCGGTTCGCCGCCACCCGGTCCACCCCGAACTGTGGCAACAGGTCGGCCACCTTGTCCCCGTAAGGCTTCAGGGCATTCAGCCCGAAGACCTTGGCGCGCAGCTCCGGGGTCATTTTCGGATAGCCGTACATTTCCCGCAGGGGCTCGGCGATCTGGAAGCTGCGGAAGGCCTGGATCTGGTCCTGGGGGGAGCCGTACCAGATGGAGTCGGTGCCCCACAACACGTTGTCCTCGCCGACGTATTCCAGCAGCTTGCCCAGGGTGTGGGCCGCGCTGTCCGGGTCGCGCATCAGGTAGCGCCAGGTGCTGCCCAGTTCGGCGTAGACGTTGCTGTTGGGGGCGATGTCGTTCTCCAACAGGGACTTCACCAGGGAGTCGACGCCGTCGAAGCGGTTGGGGTCGTAGGGGCCTTCGCTGCTGCCGGCCACGTAGCCGGAGTGATAGACCAGGAAGCTGATGTCCGGGTAGCGCCGGGCCACGCGGCCGATGTCGGCGCAGGTGGAGTGCTGGTAGGATTCATCGCCAAAGGGCAGACCCTTGTGCACGGCGACGATCTTCACCCCCAGGGCGCGGGCCTTTTCCAGGAAGGGAATGCCGGTGTCCTCGTCGTCCAGCCAGAAGCCCTGGCCGTCCGGTCCCCACTGGGTGTAGGTCTTCCAGGCACTGACCTTCCAGTGCTCGGCGAGGGCATCCATGGTCTCCAGGTCGCCCGGCTGGTTGGGGTTGACCCGGCCGTGGAGCAGCAGGCGGTGGGTGCCTTCCATTTCCTCGACCAGCTCGGCGGTGGCGGCGGCTTCCTCGATGGTCAATGGCTCGGCGTCGGAGCGGGAGGGAACGAAGGACAGCACCATCAGGTCGGTGTCGGAGTCCATGAACACGTCTTGGATAAACTGCTTCGAATTGAAGCAGTCCAGGTAGGCCCGCCCGGGACCTTCACCGGCTGGGCATTCGCTCTGGGGGAAGCCGGAGAGGGGGCGGGCGTCGTCGGGCAGTTTTTTGGTCCAGGCGCCGGTGGGGTTCACGAAGTGGCCCTGGACATCGAAGATGAACTCCTTGCCCTCCAGGCTGGCGCTGGCCAGCTGCGGGTCCAGCCCGGCCTCGGCATCCAGTTCGAAAAAGCCGCCGCGGGCGCCCTGGCTGGCGTAGGCCTGGTTGAAGGCGAGCAGGGTACTGGCGGCACCGCAGGCGCTGACCAGGAAGTCTCGGCGCCCCAGGCCGCTGCGGCGGGCGTTGCGGTCGGCGGTTTCCAGGGCCAGGTGCTTGGCGCGGTGGTGGATCGGCGCCAGGGGAATGGGCGCGAACTCGCCGTTGGAGGTACTGTCCAGCTTGATCGGCAGGCGGGTGCCATCGGGGTCGTGGTGGTGTCTGCTCATGCTCGCAGTGCTCCCGGCTTGTATCTGTGCGGCTTAGTCTCTGGGCACGCGAACACGGTGCTGTTCACCGTCGATGATCACGGTGTAGGTTTTGCTCCGTGCGCGGTATTCCCGCAATGTCTGCTCCAGCGCCTCGCGGTTGACCTGATAGTTGGCGGCGCCTTCCCGCAGGGCCGCGTATTCGCCTGAGCCTGCACAGGCAGTGAGCAGGGCGCACAGTCCAGTCAAAGTCAGTGCATTGCGTAGCGGCATGTGGGCCACCTCAGGGACGGGTCTCAGCTTCCTACCATAGTCCGGCCCTTTCCCCGGGTCCACTCCAGATGCCGCAGCGTGAACTTATCCGCGAGGGTACACTCAGACAGAGCGGAATCCGGGAGAGGTAATCATGCAGGCAGCGTTATTTGTGTTGCTGGGGGCTCTGGTACTGGGCGTGCTGGCGCTAGCCCTCTGGTGCGGTGTCCGTGCTGCGAGATTGGGTGCGGCGGTGCAAGCATGAGCGGCTCCCCTCCCCGCTGGCTACCTGCCTGGCAGAGCGCGCTGCTCTGGTTACTGGCCCTGGCCACGGTGCCGCTGGTGATTGACCAGTGGCGCCATCGCGATGCTCCCGATCAGGCGCCGCTCCAGTTGCTGCAGGACCTGCAGGGGCGCACTGTGGACCTGGGCGCCCTCAGTGCCGGGCAGCCGGTGCTGGTCTACTTCTGGGCCACCTGGTGTCCGGTCTGTCGGCTGGTATCACCCGCGGTGAACGACCTGGCCACGGACCACCTCGTGGTGACTGTGGCCCTGCGTTCCGGGGGGCCGGAGGAGGTGGCCGCCTACCTGGCCGAGCATGCGTTGGCATTCCGCACCGTTAACGACCCCGGGGGACATGTCAGTGCCCCCTGGGGGGTGCGGGCGACGCCGACGCTGGCGGTGGTGTACCGCGGCGAGATCCGCTCCATGACCAGCGGCATCACGACGGGTCCGGGGATGTCCCTGCGGCTGCGCCTGGCGGAAATGCTGCAAAAATAGCCTCGGCGGCGGCGTTGGCACTCGCCTGGTCCTTGACCTGCTTGCCGCTGAGCCGAGAGTTGACCACACCGCGCCAGACCGAGCGCTCCAGCGCCGGGTCGATCATGTCCACGATAAAGGTACCGTCGGTGTAGTTGCGGGAAATGACCTCGGTGCGCGGCCCGATGCAGCCCCAGCAGTTGTACAGGCTATAACGGTTGTAACCGTGGTACCAGCCGAGGGAGACCCCCGTGTCGTAACTGTCTACCTCGGTCTTGAACTGCGTAACCAGGTGCCAGCTCACCAGCAGGTCGGCCTCCGCGGCGTCCTCGGTGAAGCGCAGGCCCTTGGCGGTCAGGGCATTGCGGATGGCGGTATCGATGCGCTCCACCTGCATGTCGCTGAGCTGCAGCGGATTGTCGCCCTTGACTGTGCCGGACTCGGCGTAGAAGCCAACGGTCTGCACCTGGCTGAAGTCGTAGTCGGGCTTGTAGTCCACGTCCGGCCGCAGGGTGGTGGCGCAGGCGGTGATCAACAGGCCCGCACCCAGCGCAAGCATCAGGCGGCCCAGGTGGCGGTGTATTCCGAATAGTTGCATGGGGTTCTCCCTTGTCACTCGGGCAAGGCGCCCGATCCCTGTCTGCTGAGACCGCGCGGGGCCCTGTCGGGTTCCACGGGCGGCCTGGCGCGGTCGGCAGGCAGCGCTCAGGCCCGCGGCAGGCCCCCGCAGGGCTCAAGTAGTGTCTGTACCACCTCTACGTGGCGGCGCGGGGCCTTGGACCACCGCGCCAGGTGCCGGTCGCGGCTCTCCCGCCAGGCCAGATAGCTCTCTGACAGCACGGGGCCCAGGATTTTCTCCAGTTCACGCAAGGGGGGCAGCAGCGCCTGCTCTCGCCGCGCCAGGTCCGCCGACCAGGCCTGGATGCCTTCGGCGAAGTAGCGGCTGACGACATTGGGCAGGATGTCGGCGGCGCGGTGGCGTATGGGGCCAGCGCACAGGGGGGCTTGATCCTGCCGCAGCACGGCATTCGCCGCTTCCAGCCAGCGTGCCTGCAGGCCCAGGGCCTTGAGCAGGGCCCCGCCATCGCCCCGGGTGACTTCGGATAGCTGCAGTTCGAAGGCCTTGCCATTGGCACGAAAATCCCCGGCGAGCCAGCGCCGGGCACTGCTGTTGATGGCTTCCAAAGCGGTGGTCACGGCGCTGCCCGTCTGCGCCGGGTAGTCGCCCAGGTGGTTGGGTAGGTGCCATAACTCGCGGTACTCCTCGCTGCCCAGGGTGGCGTTGAAGATCCGCGCCGGCAGTTGCCGTTGCTTGAGGGCGTGGGCGGCGGCCAGGGTGTTCGCCAGTTCGTCGCGGTCGTTGCCGCGCAGATGGCGGATGCAGGCGGGAGCCAGGCGCAGGTATTCGAGATCCAGCAGCAGGCGCTGGGAGGGCGCGGCCATGCGCCCCAGGCTGCTGTTGCGTTTGCCGATGGTGACCTGGACCTCGCAACCGGTCAGGGAGAGGAAATCCAGCGTGCCGAGACTGTCGTCTTCCAGGGCGAGTTGCAGCTTGCCGACCCGGGGCGGGCGAGGCGGTGCGGCGGGTTCGGGGGCGGGCACCTCGCGGTCGAGTGGGCGCGCCAGGCGCGCCGCGTAGTCCGCCAGGGCGCTTTCGGGGCCACTGTCTCCGCAGGCAGCCAGTATCAGCAGCAGCGGTGCGAGCAAAAGCAGGCGGTGGAGGGTGTGTGGTCGCAGTGTGGCCATGGGCCTGTTATAGCGTAAAGTAGGGGGCCACGTCGTCATCAAACCTGGACAGCTGGGTCCTTGCGCACCCCCGGTCCGGGTAGTGCGGGGGAGTTCATGCGCGTTTGTCCAAAATGGCCAGGCCTTCTGTTCTTGCTGGTGTCGCTTGCGGGGCCGGCAGTTGGCGCGCCCGAAGAAGAAGCCTCGGCGCGCCGCGACGACGCCACGGGCACCGGGTCCGCGTCAGCGGCGGTGCCGGCCAATACCGGCGCGCAGCCCGTTGCGACCGAGCTCGACGCCGCCGATATTGTCCGCCGCGCCATGGACCACTATCGCGGCCTCAGCTCCCGCGCCCGAATGACCATGACTATCCACCGCCCGGACTGGGAGCGCAGCCTGAGCCTTGACGCCTGGACCCGCGGCGACGACCACACCCTGGTGCGGGTCACCGCCCCGGCCCGGGATGCCGGCAACGCCACCCTGACGGTCGAAGGCAGCATGTGGACCTGGAGCCCGGGCATTAACCGGGTGATCAAGATTCCCTCCTCGATGATGAATCAGAACTGGATGGGTTCGGACTTCAGCAACAAGGATGTCAGCAAGGATGCCGCGCTGGTGGACGAGTACGATCACCGCCTGCTGGACCAGGAGCGTCACGAGGGGCAGAGGGTCTACGTGATCGAGTCGGTGCCCCACGAGGAAGCCGCGGTGGTCTGGGGGCGCGAAGTGCTGCGGATACGCGCCGACTGGGTGCTCCTGGAGCACCGCTTCTACGACCAGGCGGGGGCGCTGGTGAAGACGCTGGTGTCCCGGGATATCCGGGTGATGGATGGCCGCCCGGTGGCCGCGGTAATGCGCATGGGGCGGGTGGATCGACCGGGGGAATGGACGGAGCTGCATACCCGGGATGTGGACTTCGATATCGCCCTGTCCGACAGCCTCTTTACCCTCTCCAGTCTGCGGAACCCGCGGCAGTGAACCTGACCTGGCGGCTGGCCTGGCGCAACCTCTGGCGACACCGCCGCCGCACCTGGCTGACAGTGTCCGCCATGGTGGTCTGCAATGTGCTGCTGATTTTCCTGATCGGCCTGCAGTTGGGCTCCTACGACGTGATGATCGAGGGCAGCCTGGGGCCGGTGACCGGCCACCTGCAGGTGCAGCGCGAGGGTTTCCAGGAGGACCAGCGCATCCGCGATTCGGTGCCCGCGGCCGCGGCGCTGGCACAGACCCTGCGCCAGGCCATGCCGGAGGCCCGGGTCGGTGTGCGCGGCACGGCCTTTGCCCTGGCCTCCAGCGAGTCCCGCTCCTTCGGCATCCAGCTACAGGGGGTGCAGGCGTCACGGGAGCCCGGGGTCTCCACGCTGCCGGGAATGCTGGCGGAGGGCCGCTACCTGCGCGGGGAAGGCGAGGAGATCGTGGTGGGTCGCCTGCTGGCGCGCAACCTGCAGGCGCGGCCCGGGGATGAAGTGGTGCTGCTGGGCAGCGGCCGCGACGGTTCCATGGCCGCCGCGGTGGCGCGACTGGTCGGGGTGGTGGATTCGGGCATTGCCGAGCTGGACCGGGCCCTGGCCCAGGTGGACCTGGCCTGGTTCCAGTCGGTGTTCGCCATGGGTGACCACGCCCACGCCCTGGTGCTGCGCCTGCCCCACCTCGAGGCGGTCCCCGCGGCGAAGGCCCGCGTCGAGGCCCTGCTGCCCGCCGGGGGCGAACTGGTGGTCCTCGACTGGGACCAGTTGCAGCCGGGGTTGCGCCAGGCCATCCGCACCGACATGGTCAGCGCCTGGTTCCTATACGGGGTGCTGGTGCTGCTGGTGGCCTTCAGTGTGCTCAATACGCAGCTGATGTCGGTGCTGGAGCGCACCCGGGAGTTCGGCGTGATGCTGGCCCTGGGCCTGGGGCCGGGTCGGTTGGCGCGGCTGGTGGCGATGGAGACGGCCCTGCTCGGCGGCCTGGGCCTGGTGCTGGGCATCCTCTTTGGCACGGTTCTGACCCTGGCGCTGGCGCGCTGGGGTTTCACCTACCCGGGCATGGAGGAGGTGGCACAGCAGTTCAACCTGCCGGCGCGGCTCTACCCCCGTCCCGGCGCGGCGGCGCTGCTGGTGGGGCCGGGCGTGGTGTTTGTGGGGGCGCTGCTGGCGGCCCTTTACCCGGCCCTGCGGCTGTACCGACTGCAGCCAGTGGCGGCGATGCGGGCCGTCTGATGCGTATCGCCACTTCGCTCCGGCTGCTGCCCTCCCTGCTCACGCTGGCCTGGCGCAACCTGTGGCGCAACCACCGCCGCACCCTGGTGATGCTCTCGGCCATTGCCCTGGGCGCGTGGGCGATGATCTTCATGACTGCGATGATGCGCGGCATGATCGACCAGATGGTGCAGACCGGCCTGGCCACGCTGCCCGGACACGCGCAGATCCACCACCCGGATTTCGTTCGCGACCCCAGTGTGGTCAACCGCTTCGCGGAACCCGGCGGCGAGCTGCTGGCGGCCCTGGAGCAGCCGCCCGTGACCGCCTGGGCGGCGAGGCTGCGGGTGCCCGCGGTGGTGGCCAGCGAATACGCCAGCCGCGGTGTGACCCTGCTGGGCGTGGACCCGGCCGCGGAAGCCGCCCTCGGCAGCCTGCCCGGGGAACTGGTGGCGGGTCGCGCTCTGCAGGGGCCTGCGGATGCAGGGGTGGTGCTGGGGGAGAGCCTGGCCCAACGCCTGGAAACCACGGTGGGGCGTCGGGTGGTGCTGATGAGCCAGGACCCCGACAACGATGTCGCCGACCGCGGCGCGCGGGTGGTGGGGATTTACCGCGGGCGCCTGGAGGGCGACGAGGAGCGTTTTGCCTACACCGGGCGCGACAGCCTGCAGGCTCTGCTGGGGGTCGAGGGGGAAGTCACAGAGGTGGCCATGAACGGCCCCGACTACCGGCGGGTGGTGGCCTGGTTGCCGGACATCCGGCGGGCCGCCGGGGCCTCGCTCTCGGTGCAGCCCTGGCAGGCCCTGAGCCCCTTTCTCGCCAGTATGCTGGGTCTGCAGGACGGCTACGCGCTGGTGTTCATCCTGGTGGTTTTCCTGGTGCTGTCGTTTGGCCTGGTCAATACCCTGGTGATGGCGGTGTTCGAGCGCACCCGGGAGCTGGGGCTGATCCAGGCCCTGGGCATGCGCCCCGGGCTGATCCTGCTGCTGATCCTGATGGAGAGTTTCTGGCTTCTGTTGCTCGGGCTGGCGCTGGGCAACGCCCTGGCGCTGGCGACCCTGTGGCTGCTGCGGGACGGCCTGGACCTGTCGGCGGTGGCTGCCGGGCTGGAGATGATGGCGATGGGCACTACCCTCTATCCACTGCTGGAGCCGCGCGATATGGCGATGGCCAGCGCGGTGGTGGTGGGTCTGGGTCTGCTCGCCAGCCTGCTGCCGGCCTGGCGAGCCTCCCGCCTGGCCCCGGTGGTGGCCCTGGCCCGCGATTGAAGGAGCTTTCTGATGAGTGATATCCGCTGCCGCGAACTGTGCAAGACCTTCCGTCAGGGGGAGGAGCGCATCACCGGCCTGGACAGAGTGACAATCGATATCGACAGCGGCGAGTTCCTTTGCCTCTCGGGGCCCTCCGGCTCCGGCAAGACCACCCTGCTCAATGCCCTGGGAGGGCTGGATCGCCCGGACAGCGGCAGCATCACCTTCGGCGGCCGGCGTATCGACTGCCTGCCGCGGGGAGAGCTGGCGGATCTGCGGCTCAGGGAGATCGGTTTTGTGTTCCAGGCCTACAACCTGGTGCCGGTGCTCTCCGCGCGGGAAAACATCGAGTTTGTCATGCAGGTACAGGGTGTGCCCGCCGCCGAGCGACACCGGCGCAGCCTGGCCATCCTGGCGGAGGTGGGACTGGAGGGGCTGGCGGACCGCCGCCCCACCGCCATGTCCGGCGGTCAGCAGCAGCGGGTGGCCGTGGCCCGGGCCATTGTCAGCCGGCCGCGCCTGGTGCTGGCGGACGAACCCACGGCCAATCTCGACAGCCACAGCGCGGCCCGCCTGATGGCCCTGTTCCAGACCCTCAACCGCGAGCACGGGGTGACCTTCGTGATGGCCACCCACGATCCCCGGGTGATGGCCTTCGCGGCACGCCGGGTCAACATGGAAGACGGTCGCATTGTGGCGGACCGGGTCCAGGAGCCCTGCGCACCGGAGTCGGCGTGAGGGTGCACGGGCTCCAGGGTGCGGGGGGACGCTCCGGGCGCATGCCGCGAGGCCGGCCCCCTCGGGGCCTGCGGATTCTGGCATCGTCAGGCCTGGTGTCGCTCGGCCTGGCAATTCTGAGCAGCATGCCTGCGGCAGCACTCGAGCCCGACTGGCGCGGCGGGCACCTAAAGCTGGCGGAGACCCTGTACGGGGTGCCGGCAGACAGTCTCTGGCGGGAGGCCGCGGGTGCCCATCCCCAGCGCCATGCCGCGGACCTGCGCCTGCGCGGCGGGCTCAGGCACGGGGCCTGGGAGCTGCAGGCGGATTACCAGTTGCTGTGGCGGGACAGTGACCTGGCTGCGGGGCCGGCGGCACTGCATGAGGCCGTTGGCGGGGACTCCCCAGGCGAATCCGCAGGTTTGCCCGGCGACGACCGGCGAGCCTGGACACTCAGCGATACCCTGCAGGCGCGCCCGCGGGGTGGCAGTGTCCATCGCCTCGATCGCCTGACCCTCGGCTGGCGCAGCGAGCGTCTGGTTGTCCGTGTTGGGCGGCAGGCCCTGAGCTGGGGCAATGGCTTGATCTTCAACCCCGCGGACGTATTCAACCCCTTCGACCCCACCGCGGTGGATACCCAGTACAAGCCTGGCGACGACATGTTCTACGCCCAGTACCTGCAGGCCGACGGCAGTGACTGGCAGGCGGTGCATGTGGTCCGGCGCGATGCAGCGGGCAGGCGCAGCGAGGACGTGCGTTCATCGGCTCTGAAGTGGCACCACTTCGGCACCCTTTCGGAGCTGGACCTGCTGCTGGCGCGGCATTTCGACGAAACCCTCCTGGTGGCCGGGGGCAGTCGCTCCCTGGGCGGCACGGTATTGCGCGGCGACCTGATATTGGCCGATACCACGGCAGAGGGCTGGGTGCCCAGCCTGGTCCTCAATCTCAGCGGCTCCTGGCAGTGGGGCGAGCACAACACCCTGGGCACCCTGGAGTATTTCTACAATGGCCACGGTCTCGATGCCGCGGACTATGACTGCCTGCTGGCGGGGTCAGTGGCGTTAGACGTCGACGGCGCCTGTCCCGCGACAGCAGAACCGCTGCGCGAGCGACTCGTGCGCGGGGAGCTGTTCAGCCTCGGGCGCCACTACCTGGCGGGCTCCCTGGGGGTGGAGTTGACACCGCTGTTGCAGTTCACGCCCCTGTTGCTGGCCAATCTGGAGGACTCGTCCGCGCTGCTGCAGCTCGGGCTGCGCTGGAGCCTGGCCCAGGACTGGGAGTTGCTGGCCGCCCTGAGCTTGCCGCTGGGGCCGGCGGGCACGGAGTACGGTGGGCCGCGCCTGCCAGGTGGTCTGCGCGCCAGCCAGGGTGAGCAGCTGTTCTTGCAGCTGGCGCGCTATTTCTGAGCTGCAGCAAGCGCCGCGACCGGCTCCCGTTACTGGTTGGCGCCCGCCGCCAGGGCGGCCTTCGCCCGGGGCAGCCAGGCGTGGATGTGGCTGCACTCTTCGGGCACGCCACTCTTGATCCAGGCGGCAAACTCCACGCAGGCCAGCAGGTCGATGTCGGCAAAGCTGAAGGCCGGCCCGGCCAGGAAGGCGTTCTTGGCCAGGGCGCGGTCGACCATGCGCCAGGCGGCCTCCATGCGCACCCGACCGCGCTCGACCAGCTCGGGAATCTGCTCCAGGTTGAGGGAGCCGGGCAGGGCGCGACCGGCAAAGGCCGGGTTGCCGTTGCGGAAAACCTCGGCAATGGCGTGGAACAGGCTGTTGTAGAGACGGTGGTTCCAGCTGATGATCTGGGCCTTTTCCAGGGGGCTGGTGCCCAACAGGGGCGGGTCCGGGTAGAGCTCTTCCAGGTAGACACAGGCACCGATGACCTCGGTCAGCACGGTGCCGTCATCGAGCACCAACGCCGGTACCGTGCACATCGGATTGATCTTGCGGAAGGGCTCCTCGAACTGGGCCTGCTTCAGCAGGTCGACCTGCTCGGTGTCGAGCTGGATGCCCTTGTAGTCGAGAAACATCTGCAGGCGTTTGGGGTTGGGGGCCGGATCGTAGGTATAGAGCTTCATCGCAAGGTGCCTCCGATAGGTTTTTACCCCATGTTACGGGCAAAGCCGGCCGCGCCGCCAGTCTGCGTTTCACCCGAGAGCAGAAGCGGCTATAATGCCGCCCCTGCATCTGGAGGATCCCCGCAAATGACTCGATTGGTAATCACGGTTTTGACCCTCTGTGCGGCCATGGCGGCCGGCGCAGTACAACTCAGCGACAAGCAGCGCGACGAAATCGCCTCGCGCATCAAGCCGGTAGGCGAGGTGTGTCTGCAGGGCGACAGCAGCTGCGCCGTGGCCTCCGCCGCCGGTGGCGCCGCCGAGGCCCGCTCCGGTGAAGAAGTCTACAATGCGGCTTGCATGGCCTGTCACGCCACGGGCGCGGGCGGCGCTCCGGTCGTGGGTGACGCGGCTGCCTGGGCCGATCGTATCGCCAAGGGCATGGACGCGCTGCACGAGTCCGGTATCAAGGGGGTTCCCGGCACCGGCATGATGGCCAAGGGCGGTTGCATGAACTGCTCCGATGAGGAAGTCATGGCCGCTGTCGACTTCATGGTGGAGAACAGCCAGTAAGAGCGGGCAGCATCGCCGCCGCGAAAGCCGCCCCGCGCAAGCCGGGCGGCTTTTTTGTGTGCGCCAGGCATGGCGCGTAGCGCCGTGACTGGTAAAGTGGCGGCAACGAACGTGCGGAGTCGAGGGAATGGGCGCATGAAGCATCTGCTGTGGATTCTGGCCGCATCGGTCACCGTGCTGGGGCTGTTTGCCTGCTCCGAGGACCCGCCCCCGCCGCCGGTACCCCAGGTCGTCGTGGATACGGTGCGTTTGGAGCCCTACCAGCCCAAGTCCGTATTCGTCGGACGCCTGGTGGCCAAGGAGGATGTGACCCTGAGGGCCAAGGTCAGTGGCTATCTGCTGACCCGGGAGTTCACCGAGGGCGAGCTGGTCGAGGCGGGCGAGGTGCTCTACACCATCGACCCCTCCGAATATGCAGCCGCCCTGGCCAAGGCGCGGGCAGAGCTCTCCGCGGCCAAGGCCAATCAGGCCAATGCCGAGCGCAACTACCGCCGTGGCAAGGAGCTGCTGCCCCGGGGCGCGATTTCCCAGCTGGAAATGGACAACCTCACCGCCCAGAAGCTGGATGCCGATGCCCGCATCGAGGCGGCCCTGGCGCAAGTGGAAAGCGCCGAGGTGAACCTCGGTTTCACCACGATCAAGGCGCCGATCAGCGGCCGCATCGGGCGCAGCCAGGTCAGCCCCGGCGACCTGGTCGGCCCCAGCAGTGGCGACCTGAGCACGCTGGTGAGCGTCGACCCCATCGAAGTGTTGTTCCAGGTGCCCGAGGCGACCTATGTCGCGGAAGTCCGCAAGCGGGTCAGTGCCAACCCCAGTGCCAGCGACCTGCGCGGGATCGAAGTGATCCTCGAGCTGGGCAATGGCATCACCTACCCCGAGGTGGGCAAGGTGGATTACTTCGGCAATCGCATCGACCCCAATACCGGCTCCATGGAAGCCCGGGCGCGTATTCCCAATCCCTATGGCCTGCTGGTACCCGGGCAGTATGTGCGCGTGACCCTGCAGGACACCGAACTGGACGAAGCCCTCTTTGTCCCCCTGGCGGCGGTCCAGGCGGATCAGCAGGGCAGCTTCGTGCTGGTGGTCGATGGCGACAGTACGGTCGAGCGGCGCAATCTCGAGCTGGGCGAGCGTATCGAGGACGCAGTGATGGTACTGGGCGGGCTTGAGGCTGGCGACCGCGTGGTGGTGCGCGGGCTGCAGCAGGTGCGACCGGGCATGCCGGTGCGGGTGACGGCCGACCTGTCCGCGACCGACCGGGCGCCTGCCGCATCGGCCGAGGCCGTAGAGGCTCCCCCCCGCGCCGGCGACGGGGAGTAAAGCACCATGTTCAGTGCCTTCTTCATTCGCCGGCCGCGATTTGCGCTGGTCATCTCCCTGGTGCTCACCCTGCTCGGTCTGCTGGCCCTGCGCCTGCTGCCAGTGAATGAGTACCCGCCGCTGTCGCCGCCCAATATCGTGGTCAGTGCCCAGTACCCGGGGGCCTCCGCGGAGGTGGTGGAGGCCTCGGTGGGCACGCCGATCGAGGATGCGGTGAACGGGGTCGAGGACATGATCTACATGTCCTCCAAGAGCGCCAATGACGGCAGTTACTCCCTCAGTGTTACCTTCAAGGTGGGTGCCGACCCGGACATGGCCCTGGTGCGGGTGCAGAACCGGGTCAAGCTGGCGGAGCGTACCCTGCCCGCGGAGGTGACCGCCAGTGGGGTAAATATCGTCGAGCGCTCCCCGGACATCCTCAAGATTGTCAGCTTCACCTCGCCGGGCGGGGCGCTGGATTACAAGTTCCTGTCCAACTACGTGACCATCAATGTGCAACCGGCACTCATTCGCCTGCCGGGCATCTCCGGTGCGGACGTGATTGGTCAAGCGGACTACGCAATGCGGCTGTGGCTGGACCCCGATCGCATGACCAACCGCGGCATCTCGGTGAGTGATGTCGTCGCCGCCCTGCGGGAGCAGAATGTGCAGGTGGCGGCGGGCAAGATCGGCGGCCCGCCCTTCGACGAAGACCTGGCCACCGAGTTCACCCTGCGGGTGAAGGGTCGCCTGCAGGACGTGGAGGAGTTCGAGAACATTATCCTGCGGGCCCAGCCGGACGGCTCGACCCTCTTGCTCAGGGACGTGGCCCGGGTGGAGCTGGGTCAGTCCAGCTATGCCTTCTTCGGCGAGCTGAATGGTCGGCCGGCGGTGAATGTCGCCCTTTACCGCAGTGCCGAGGCCAATGCCCTGGAGGTCAGCCGCGAAGTGGATACCCTGCTGGATGAGCTGGCCGACAGCTTCCCGGGGGACATGGAGCACCAGGTCAACTTCGACACCACCCGCTATGTGGAGGCCGCGGTGCAGCAGGTGGTGGGCTCGTTGTTCGCGGCGGTGGCCCTGGTGATCCTGATCACCTACGTATTCCTCGGCAGCGTTCGCGCGACCCTGGTGCCGGCGGTGACCATTCCGGTGTCCCTGGTGGCGACCTTTACGGTGCTCTATGCCCTTGGCCTCAGCATCAACACCATGACGCTGTTTGCCCTGATCCTGGCCATTGGCATCGTGGTGGACGATGCCATTCTGGTGATCGAGAACTGCGACCGGCACTTGCGCGAGGACCCGGAGATGGAGCCGGCGGAAGCCGCGCGGATTACCATGCGCGAGGTGGGGGGCGCCATCGTTGCGACTACGCTGGTGTTGCTGGCGGTGTTTGTGCCGGTGGCCCTGTTGCCGGGCATTACCGGAGAGATGTACCGACAGTTCGGCGTGACTATCTGCATTGCCGTGGTCTTTTCCTCCCTGAATGCGCTGACTTTGAGCCCCGCCCTGTGCGCCCTGTTGTTGCGTCGCGGTGGCCTCAAGGACATGAGCTGGTACCGGGCCTTTCTCGGCTGGTTTGGCCGCGTGACCGCGGGCTACAGCCGCGGCGTGGCCTGGGTACTGCGGCGCCTGGTGGTGGTCGGGGTGATTTTTATCGCCTGGATGGGGGCGCTCGGCCTCGGGCTCTGGCAGACCCCCACGGCCCTGGTGCCGGATGAGGACAAGGGGGTGTTTTTCGTCAACATCCAGCTGCCGGATGCCGCCTCCCTGTTGCGTACCCGGGAAGCTGTGCGCAAGGTGGCGGCGCTGGTCGCCGAGGACCCGGCCGTACGCAACGTGACCCAGGTCTCGGGTTTCTCCATCCTCAATGGTGCCATGGCCAGCAATGCCGGCTCGCTGTTCGTGGTGCTGGAGCCCTGGGATGCGCGGACCTCCCGCGAGGCGCTGGTGTTTAATGTGGTCCAGCGTTTGAATTACCGCGCCTTCCACGAGATTCCCGAGGCCCAGGTCTTCGCCGTGGCGCCGCCGGCCATCCCGGGCATGGGCGCCGTGGGCGGCCTCGAGCTGCTGTTGCAAGACACCCTGTCCCGGGGCCCCTCGGAGCTGGCCGCCGTGCTCAACCAGTTCATCGTGGCAAGTAACCAGCAGCCGGCCCTGGAGTCGGTGTTCAGCACCTACCGGGCCAACGTGCCGCAGTATTTTGTCGACGTCGACCGGGTGAAGGCCAAGAACCTGGGCGTCCCCCTGGACGAGATCTTCCTGACCCTGCAGGCCCAGCTGGGCTCCCTCTACGTCAACGATTTCAATAAGTTCGGCCAGACCTACCGGGTGACGGTCCAGGCCGAGGCGCCTTTCCGTGCCGATCTCGAGGGCCTGGAGCACTTCTATCTGAAATCCAGTAGTGGGGACATGGTGCCGCTCAGCACCCTGGTCAGCACACGCCTGATGCTGGGGCCGGATATCACCCAGCGCTACAATCTGTTCAGTGCCGCCACCGTGCGCGGCAATCCCGCCGGGGGTGCCAGCACCGGTGAGGCCATGGCGGCCTTCGAGGCGGTGGCCGCGGGGCTGCCCGCGGGTTACCGCATCGAGTGGACCGGCTCGGCCTACCAGCAGCGCGAGGCGGGTGGCACCGCGGTGGCGGCCTTCCTGCTCGCCCTGGTCTTCGTCTACCTGTTCCTGGTCGCGCAGTACGAGAGCTGGTCGGTGCCCTTCGCCATCATCCTGGTGGTGCCCATGGCCATCGGCGGTGTCGTGGCGGGGCTCTTGCTCACGGGGCAGGCGCTCAACCTGTATGCGCAGATCGGGCTGGTCCTGCTGATTGCTATGGCGGCCAAGAATGCCATCCTGATTGTCGAGTTCGCCCGCCAATTGCGGGAGGAGCGCGGACGCGGCGTGCGCGAATCGGCCCAGCGCGCCGGGGAGCTGCGTTTCCGGGCCGTGTGCATGACCGCGGTTTCGTTTATTCTCGGGATACTGCCCCTGGTGTTTGCCAGTGGTGCCGGGGCCTTCGGCCAGCGTTCACTGGGCCTGACCATTCTCGGCGGCATGCTGGCGGCACTGCTGGTGGGAACCTTCTTTATCCCCGGGTTCTATGCCATTGTGCAGGGCAGCCGGGAGCGGGTGAAGCGCCGCCTCGGGCTTGCCACGCCGGACGCGGCGCGCCCGGCATCCGACTGACGCTTCGGGAGGCCATAATAATGACAGTATCCGATGCCATCTCCGCCTCGGCGGTCCAACGCCAGCCGCTGGCCGCCGGGATTGATTTTGCCCTGGATGAGGTGCCCGACCTGCACGCGGTGCTCGACCAGCTGCGCGCGCGGGGGCCCGTGGTGCCGGTGCGCTACTTCGGTCAGACGGTCTGGCTGATCACCCGCTATGCGACCCTGCGCGAAGCCTTCGCCGACGAGGAACACTTCGCCTCCGAGGCGGCCTACACGGTGCATTCCGAGCCTTCCATGGGCAAGACTCTGCAGTGCATGTCCGGCGATCAGCACCGGGTCAACCGCGCCCTGGTGTCGCGTCCCTTTTTCCCCAAACCGGTGCGCGAGGCGATCGAACCGCTGATCGAGCCGATCGTGGATGAATTGCTGGATCGCCTGGAAGCCGGCATGGACGCGCGCCGCGTGGCGGGCGACGCCAGCGCCGACAGCGTCGAGTTTGTCGAGGCTTTCACGCGCCCCTATCCCTTCACGGTCATTACCCGCATGCTGGGTATCCCGGTGGATGACGAAGGGCGTTTCCTGCACTGGGCCCTGAAGCTGATTGACTACCCCTGGGACCCGGCCGGGGCCCTGCAGGCACGGCAGGAATTTGCTGAGTACATGCAGCCGATCGTGGCGCAGCGTCGCCGGGAGCCCGGGCAGGACGTCATATCCCTGCTGGCTGCGGCGGAGCACGAAGGGCAGCGCCTGAGCGACGAGGAAATCTACGCCTTCCTGCGCCTGCTGTTTCCGGCGGGCTCGGACACCACCTACAAGGTGGCCGGCAGCTTGTTCTATGCTGTCCTCGCCGACCCTGCCCTGCGCGAGCGTGCCCTCGGCAGCGACGCCGATCGTCAGGCCATCGTGCAGGAGGCCCTGCGCTGGCAGCCGCCCACGGCCCTGCTGCCACGGCGCTGCAGCAAAAGCACGCTGCTGGCGGACGTGCCGATTGCCGCCGGGGAATGGATCCTGTTCGGGATCACCGCGGCCAACAGTGACCCCGAGGTCTTTGCAAACCCGCGCCGCTTTGACCCGGACCGCGACAACCGCAACCTGGCCTTCGGCCACGGCGAGCACTTTTGTCTCGGCTCCCACCTGGCCCGGCGCGAACTGGAGGCAGCCCTCAAGGGCGTTCTGGCGCGCTTTCCCGGCATGTGCCTGGACCCGGCGCACAGTGTGCGTTTCTCCGGTGCGGTACTGCGGGGGACGCCCGAACTGTGGGTGCGCCCGCGGGGCTTGTGAGAGGCAATTGCTGAACTGATGTCGCGCGCAATACCGGACCTCGACCTGGCAGCTTTCAGCAGCCTGCTGGAAGCCCTGTACTCGGGACACTTTGAAACGCCTCCCTGGCAGCGCTTCCTGGAGCAGTTGCGGACACTGACCGGCGGGCGCCTGGTGGCGCTGGGGTTTTGCCGTCCCAATCCGGAGCACCCCGGCGCCACCTTCTTCACCGGGGATGACCTCGAGGGCATGAATCTGCGTCGCTACGCCGAGGAGTATTCGGCCCTCGATCCCTTCGTCAACCTGCCCGACGGGACGCCGGTCACGCTCGAGGACATGCTGCCCATGGCGGCCCTGCGGGAAACGGCCTTTTACCGCGATTTCCTGCGGCCCTTCGATGTCGCCCAGGTGCTGGGCCTGGATATCCACGACCAGGGGCGCGTGGCGCTGCTGCTTCGCGTGCAGCGCAGTGAGCAGGCACCGCGTTTTGGCGAGGACGAGAAAGCCCTGTTTGCCCTGCTGGAGCCGCATTTGCGGCAGGTGCTGCGGGCGGTCCAGCGGGACCGGGAGCGGGTGTCGGAGCACAGCCTGTTCGAGAGCATCACCGGTCACCTGGAGATGGGGACCATTCTGCTCGACCGCCAGTGCCGGGTGGTCTACAGCAACCCGGTAGCCCACCACTTGCTGGAGCGCGGCGATGGTCTGCGGGAAATCCAGGGGGGGCTGGTAGCCACCAGCCGCGCTGACAACCGGGATCTGCAGGCCTTGCTGGTTGCCTGCTGCGCCGCAGGAGAGAGTAACACCAGCCTGGCGCGGGCCATCAGCCTGCCGCGCCCGGGTCAGGAGAGCGGCCTGCACCTGCTGGTGAAGCCCCTGTCCCCCGCTGCCGAGGATGCCCTGGCCCCGGAGTTCCGCGGCGATGAGCACGCGGCCCGGGCTGTGGTCTATATCCGCATTCCCGACCCCCTGGATGCCGGCCACAAGGACCTGCTGGAGCAGCTGTTCGCGCTGACCCCCAGTGAAGCCCGCCTGGCCCTGGCCCTGGCCAACGGCATGAACCTGGACGAAATCGCCGAACATCTCTGTGTGTCCCGCAACACCCTGCGCACCCAGTTGCGCACCACCTTCCAGAAAACCGGCGTCAATCAGCAGTCGGCCCTGGTGAGCCTGGTGCTGCGCTCGGTCACCGGCCTGGGCTGATAAAACCGACTGCGCTGCCTTTCCGGCCCGAATCATCCAGATGCAGGGCGCATCGTGTTTGTGCGCGGGTTAAGCTGGCCTGATAAATCGATATAACAGGGAGGCAGGACGCATGACTCAGGGGAATCAGGCGCTGGCGGGAAAGACCGCGTGGATCAGTGGTGGAGCGGGGGGTATCGGCGCTGCCTGTGCGCTGGCCCTGCTGCGGGACGGCGCGGCGCTGCTGTTGACCGGCCGCCGCGAGGCGCTGCTGCAGAAGGCCCGTGACAGCCTGTTGCAGGCGGTACCGGAGGGCCGGGTGGAGATCCTGGCCGGGGATGCCCTCGACGAGTCGGATGTGCAGGCGGCAGTGGCGGCCACCCACGCCATCGCGGGGCGCCTGGATATCGTGGTGCCCACGGTGGGTGGTGGCGGCTTCAAGCCCCTGTTGCTGCAGGACCTGGAGGGTTTGCGGCGGGAGCTGGACCTGAATATTTCCTCGGCCTTCCTGGCCATTCGACATGCCGCGCCGCGCATGGCGGAGGGCGGCAGTATCGTCTGTATTTCTTCCACCACCGCGGCGATGCCCTTTCCCTGGTTGTCGGGCTACTGCGCCGGCAAGGCGGGTCTCGAGGCGCTGGTGCGTTCCGCGGCCGATGAATTGTCCCACCTGGGTATTCGCATCAATGCCATCCGGCCGGGCCTGACGCGCAGCGATGCCACCGGCGACATGTTTGCCAGTCCCGAGGTCATGGCCGCCTTCCACGAGCAGATTCCCCTGCATCGCGCGGGGGAGCCCGAGGACATCGCCGACGGGGTGCGCTATCTCGCCGGTCCCGAATCCGCCTGGGTTACCGGGCAATGCTTCAACGTGGATGGTGGGCAGTGCCTGCGCCGTCATCCGGATATGACCCCGGCGCTGGCGCAGATGTTTGGCGAAGACGACATGGCGCGGGTGCTGGGCAAGAAAAACCACTGACACTGACTGACAGGAGTAGAGCAGTATGCAAGCAGATCTGGGCAAGCCCGGCACGGGCGTCGTGATTACCGGAGGGGCGTCGGGTATCGGGCGCGCCTGCGCCGAGGCACTCGCCGCGGTCGGTCGGCCGGTCGCCCTCTGGGATATCCAGGCCGAGGCGGTGGAAAGCCTGGCGGCAAAGCTTGCCGCCGACTATGGCGTGGTCGCCGTGGGGCAGGTGGTGGACGTTGCCGACCCGGCCGCCATCGAAGCCGCGGCCCAGGTGGCCCGCGAGAAGCTGCCGAACATTGGCGGTTTTGTGCACGCCGCCGGTGTGGTGCAGGAGCAGCCGGTGGGGGCCACCGTGGTGGAAGACTGGGATCGGGTACTGAATATCAACCTGCGGGCCTTGGTGCTGGGTGTCCAGGCACTGCTGCCGGATCTGCGTGCCAATCCCGGTTCCGCCGTGGTGGGCATTGCCTCGATCAACGGTACCCTGGGCAACGCCCTGATTCCGTCCTACACCGCCTCCAAGGGCGGCATGCTGTCGGTGGTGCGCTCCCTGGCGGATGACCTCGGCAATGATGGCATTCGCATCAATTCGGTTTCACCCGGGCAAATCCTCACACCCATGATGCAGAAGTCGGTAGACGCCCTGCCGCCCGGCACCTTTGAGCGCCGTGTCCTGCTGGGCCGTCTGGGGGAGCCCCGGGAAATCGGCAGCGCGGTGCGCTTCCTGCTCTCCAGTGAGGCCAGTTATGTCACCGCCTCTGAACTGGTGGTAGACGGCGGCAACATCTCCTCCCAGCGGATGTAGGCCTCAGGCGAACAGTGACTTGAGGCTGCTCAGGGTGGCGCTCGCGTGCTTGAGCCGGTCGGCTTCAGTCTGCGCGTCGCCACCCTCCCACATCAGGTCATCCGGGGGCAGTTCCGAAAGGAAGCGGCTCGGTTCGCAGCTGACCATCTCGCCGTACTGGCGGCGTTTCAGGGCGTGGGTCATGGTCAGGGTCTCCCGGGCCCGGGTGATGCCGACGTAGGCCAGGCGCCGCTCCTCCTCGATGTTGTCCTCCTCCACGCTGACCCGGTGGGGGAGGAGGTTTTCCTCCATGCCAATGATGTAGACGTGGGGAAATTCCAGGCCCTTGGCCGCGTGCATGGTCATCAGCTGGACCCGGTCCTGGCTGGCCTCTTCCTCCTGCTGCTGCTCCAGCAAATCGCGCAGTAACAAGCGGTTGATGGCCTCCTGCAGGTTCATTTCCTCGTCCCGCATGACCCGCTCCAGGCTCTCCACCAGCACGTTGACGTTGCCCATGCGCCGCTGGGCCACTTCCTCGCTGGAGCTGAGTTGCAGCAACCAGTCGGCGTAGTCGATGTCCTGGATCAGCTGACGCACCACGGCGACACCGCTGGCGCCCTCGGCTTCGCGGCGCAGGTTATGAAACCAGCCGTGGAATTCCCGCAGGCGGCGCAGGCTGGCTTCCGGCAGTTCGTCGGGGCCAATCAAGTGGCAGGCCTGGCTGAGGCTGCAGTGGCGGGCGTTGGCGAAACTGCCCAGGGCCTCCAGGGTGGAAGCGCCCAGTTTGCGCCGGGGCACATTGACGATGCGCAGGAAGGCGTTGTCATCGCTCTCGTTCACCAGCAGGCGCAGGTAGGCGAGAATGTCCTTGATCTCGTTGCGGGCGAAGAACGAGGTGCCGCCACTGAGATGGTAGGGCACCTGGTTCTGCTGCAGCGCCACCTCCAGCAGGCGCGACTGGTGGTTGCCCCGGTAGAGCACCGCGTAGTCACCCCAGCGTTTGCGCTGGCGTAGTCGGTGACCCATGATTTCCCCGGCGACCCGCTCCACCTCGTCCTGCTCGTCGACGCAACGCAGCACCCGCAGGGGCTCGCCGTGCCCCAGCTCACTCCAGAGCTGCTTGTCAAAGACGTGGGGGTTGTTGGCGATCAGGGTGTTGGCCGCCTTCAGGATGCGGGCGGTGGAACGGTAGTTCTGTTCCAGTTTGATGATCTTGAGTCCGGGGAAGTCCTCCTGCAGCTGTACCAGGTTTTCCGGGCGCGCGCCGCGCCAGGCGTAGATCGACTGGTCGTCGTCCCCCACCACCGTCAGCCCGCCGCGCAGTCCGACCAGCTGGCGCACCAGCAGGTACTGGCTGGCGTTAGTGTCCTGGTACTCGTCCACCAGCAGGTAGTGAATGCGGTTCTGCCACTTCTCCAGAATCTCGGGGTGGTGCTCGAAGAGCAGGGTCGGCAGCAGGATCAGGTCGTCAAAGTCCAGGGCATTGAAGGCACGCAGGGCGCGGCGGTAGCGCTGGTAGGCCTGTGCCACCAGGATGTCCGCGGGACTGGTTGCCGTGGCCAGGGCCTGCTCCGGCAGCAGGCGGTCGTTTTTCCAGTTGGAGATGCGCTGCTGGATCAGCCCGGCCTGGTCGCCCTCGGCGCCGTGCTCCTGTACCAGCAGGTCGTGGATCAGCTTGCGGCTGTCCTCGGCGTCAAAAATGGTAAAGCCTGCCTTCATCTCCAGAGTCTTGAGTTCCTCGCGGATGATGCGCAGACCCAGCTGGTGGAAGGTACTCACCGTAAGCCCATCGGCGGCCTGGCCGCCCAGCAGCTTGCCCACCCGTTCTTTCATTTCCCGGGCGGCCTTGTTGGTAAAGGTCACCGCGGCAATCCACTTCGCCTGGATGCCGCACTGCTCCACCAGGTAGGTGATCTTGCGGGTAATCACACTGGTCTTGCCGCTGCCGGCACCGGCCAGCACCAGGAGGGGGCCATCGATGTAGCGGACGGCCTCGCGCTGGCGGGGATTGAGTTGCGTCACGGGGGTACTGCCTGGGTTGTCGGGTCGTAGAGTCTAGCAGGTGTGGTGGTGGCGGTCAGGCCCCACAACTGCCCAGGTCCACGCTCTGGCGGCTGCAGTCTTGCGGTCTTGCGACCGCTGCGTCGCGCGGTGCCGGGCTATGCCCCTTGCTCCATTTCGGGCGCATGCGGTGCGTGGGCCTGCGGGGTGGTTAATGGGCGCATGTTGCGGTGGCGTTGTTGGGAGTGGGTGCCGCGGCCTGTCGAAGGTACGGGTGATGGGCGGTGGTGGTGGGTAGCGCAGGTGAGAGCGTGAGTGCCCGGGCAGATCGGAGACTCACCGACGCCCTGCATTGCGCAATGGGCATAGCCCGGCACCGCTCGACGCGGGTGGGCGCCGAGACGACGTCATGCTGAGCAGAGAATCGAAGCCGATTGCAGAGTCCGCCGAAGGCCGGCCGTGGCAGTGATGGTCCTAGCCGGAGTGCCCGCGTTGGTGTGGGTG
>NZ_BAAGXL010000021.1:0-44058 GCF_054779855.1 Haliea atlantica
GCAAACACGGGGGCTTCGGAGGTTTTTGCAGTATTTGGAGGCAAAATCCCTAGGACCCCTCGTTAGGCAGCAAATCGTCTCGTAAGCTTGAGTAGCGGAAGGCTTGAGGCTTGGATGCTAAAGCCCGAATCACATGTTTGTAATCAATGCGGTGTGCACGCTGCTCGCCCGGTTTTGGATAAACACGCGGCAAAGTGAGCGCGTAGGTTTGTCCGACATAGAGCATGAGCTTGTCGTGGTGCAAGCGTAGTTGCAGACGCTCGCCGACGAGTCGTGAGGGTACTGAGTAAACCACCCGCCGAACCTCAATCGTAGCAGAGCGAGTGACCCGAACTGACAAAACTTGATAGTCAACAGAAGGTTGATCTGGCAGTGGACTCAGTGCAGCTTGTTCATCGGCAAACCGCGAACGAACCCGCTGATTGAGCTTGGCTACAGTTTTGTCGATCCAGTATTGGTACGCCGCAATGCACTCGAAATCGTGATTGCCACGCAGCTTAAACTGTTGTGACAAGCGATGTTTCAACGAACCGTTGGCGCATTCTACAACACCGTTTTCATGCGACTGGCCAGGGTTATTGCGGGTGGGCTGCATACGATAATGATCACACAAATCGCGGTATGCATCTGTCCATATATTCTGGGTATTGTTGCGTGCTGCACTGAGGCTGTCGGTGCGATGCTCAACCGGGCTGCCGCCTGCTTGTTGCAGTGCGCGCTGTAAACCACAGGCTAACGCTGCGTAGCTTTCGCCGCCTTGTACAATTGTGACTGAGCGCCAGCCGCTATAAGCAAGACGAAACTGGTAGAGCAAGTGGGGAAAGGCCTGACCCGCAAGGGTAACCGCGTCATCGGGGTGGGTGAAATCGGAAAACCCTTGCTGCCCTATCACCGCTTGCTGGCGAAACATCACCTCTTTGTCGGGGCCGGACAGCGCACGCCATTGCTTTACCCGTCGCTGCAACGTTCTCAATACACGTTGATCGTAGTGCTCGGGGTAGTGCTCTTGCAAATACCCCAACAGCGTCAGTCCAGTAAGGCTCGGCTCGCGTTCGAGTAACACCACAAGCTCACGCTCCCAGACCGCCTCCAGCGGATCTTCGCGGGTGCGCCAATGGCGCTCAGGTGGATGGTGGATTGGGTCTTTCTCGATTCTACGGCCTGAACGGACGGAAATATTTGCCTTCGCGGCTGCAGTTTCTTGGGTGATACCACGTTGTCGATGCTGCATGTACAGCTCCTCTTGTCGTTGGGTGATATGTAATCCCGGCACGCTGTTCTCCAAGGGAAAATCAAAGTACCGAACGTTACACCCAACCGGCCAAGATAGTTGTCGTCAACCGGTCATCCTAATTGTCGCCGAACAGCAATCCCAATCCCAATCCCAGTGGCAGGTTAGTGGTATGAAAATTCTAACTTAGCGTGAGGTCGGAATCATAACTTTAGGAAGTTTGACAGGCGCCAAACTGGCATGCTAGCATTTGTAAGAGCTTAAGCAGATGTTGTTTTGAGTTAAATGAAGACGACGATAATTAATAATAGTGAGTGAGACGTGTATGGCAAAGGTAACTGAGCTTGGGTATATGGGTTTGAGTATTTCGGATGCTGATGCTTGGAAAAGTTATGCTACGAGTTGCCTTGGTATGGAGCTGCTGGAAAGCGAAGTTGCCGATACATTCTATCTAAGGATGGACTATTGACATCACCGTATAGAATTGCGTGTCGGTAGTGAGGATGACCTCGCCTATTTGGGTTGGAGAGTAGCTGGCGCAGCTGAGTTAAGTGCTATGGCGGTTAAGCTTTCAGAGGCGGGAATAGCCTATAAGGTAGGAAGTTCGGCTGAGGCCAAAGAGCGGCGTGTTCTGGGGTTGATTAAGACCCGGGATCCAGCGGGTGTTCCAACGGAAATATTTTACGGTCCACAGGTTGATGGTCATCTGCCGCTTTACCCTGGTCGTCGAATGCATAGTGGGTTTGTTACCGATGATATGGGGATGGGGCATGCGCTCGTAGCAAGTGACGATCCAATTGCGTCATATAAGTTCTATGAGCTTCTGGGCTTGAGTGGGTCAATCGAGTATCACTTGAAAACCCCTGATGGAGTGGCGAAGCCAATATTCATGCATTGCAATAATCGACAGCATTCTATTGCATTCGGAGTTCCAAGCCAAAAACTACTAAATCATTTCATGATCGAATACCGTTCTCTTGATGACTTAGGTATGGCCCATGACATTATTCGTACAAAGAAAATTGATGTTGCGCTTAATCTTGGAAAACATGCAAATGATCAGGCTTTAACTTTCTATTCGGCAACGCCTTCTGGATGGTTGATGGAGTTGGGGTGGGGTGGCGTGGTGGCGTCATCGCAGCAGCAATACCACGAGAATGATGTTTTTGGACACCAAATTGAGGCGTCCGGAATGGGATTGGATGTCGAACTTTAATTTTTAATCAAATAATAATATTTCTTATGTGATTAATGATAAATAGAATTTGGTGATAATAATGAAAGATTACATAATATATTACCTTTCCCCGCTGACAATATTGGTAAGTGTTGTTGGTCTGGTTTTAGGGGGAGGATATGTCTGGCTAGGATTAGCAACGTTACCTGCTTTAGCGTTGGGTGATGCAATTCTCCCCAGAGATTTAAGAACACGAAATATCAAAATAATGTGGCTAGCCTACGTTCCAGTAGTTATTACTTCGATACTGGCTGCATCCGCCTATTTTCTATTATCTATGCGAGTGGGTGAAGGTGGTTTAACGGCCTTTAATACAATTGGCGCTGTGATTTCTACAGGTTGGACAGCAACTATCGTAGGTATACCTGCTTTCCATGAAATGTTCCATCGCAGAGATTCTTTTTTAAGAAATTTTGGATTGTGTTTTCAGGTGTTCTATATGGATCCCACTCGGGACATAGCGCATGTGGTTGGGCATCATATTGATGTAGGGACCAATAAAGATGGTGATACTGCAAGGCGCGGTCAATATCAGTTTGCATGTCGTTAGAAAGTTAAGTTTTAGAGTGATTAATTAGTTGTGTTGAAACTTCACCCAGCTTGCGACTTTAATATTAAGTTATAAATTTGGTGTTACAAGTCGCTTTTTTATATCTAGAGTAAGATTTTATTATTGTTAATTAAACTTTACGTAACTAGGATTTATTATGGAAATCAATGCTGCAGTTGTGCGAGAAGCTGGTAAAGATTTTTCTATCGAAAGCCTCCAGATGGAGGAACCTAGAAAAAATGAGGTATTAGTAAGAATAGTTGGTGTTGGAATTTGCCATACTGATATTGTCGCGCGAGATCAGCAGCTCCCTATACCACTGCCAGCCGTTCTTGGGCACGAAGGGGCGGGTATTGTAGAAAAGGTTGGTAGTGAAGTGCGTTCTGTTAAGCCTGGTGACCATGTCGTTTTATCTTACTCGCATTGCGGGATTTGTCGAAGTTGTAGCAGAGATAATTACAGTTATTGTGAGAGCTTTGCACCTCTAAATATGTCGGGTGGACGTGCTGATGGTAGCTCCGCGTTGTCTTCTGGTGGGAAGAGGATATCGGGCCACTTTTTTGGCCAGTCTTCCTTTGCTAATTTTGCCTTAGCGTACGAGGATAATGTTGTAAAGGTTAGAAATGATGCACCCTTGGATCTCCTTGGTCCGCTGGGATGTGGCATCCAAACGGGTGCAGGTGCAATCATGCGAGCTTTTTCCTGTAAAGCAGGGTCATCGATAGTGATATCGGGTGGGGGGGCTGTGGGCTTGAGTGCGGTTTTGGGTGCCGTTGTCCAGGGCTGTAATCCAATCGTAATTATTGAACCACATCAGAATCGAAGGGATTTAGCACTAGAATTAGGCGCTACTCATGTTCTTGATCCGCTGGAAATAGAAAATCTCAGTGAAGCGTTGTTGGCGATAGCTGCCAGCGGCTTTGATTATGCGCTTGATACTAGTGGTATTCAGCCAGTTATTTCTAGCGTTTTTAATGCGATGGGGCTTAGTGGCACGCTAGGTCTGGTGGGAATGCCGAAGCCTGAAGCCAGTGCGGCCAGCTTTGATATTCTTACGATGATATTAAAAGGTATAAAAGTGAAAGGGATTTGTGAGGGCGATGCAGATCCTCAGGAATTCATCCCTACATTAGTCGACTTATATTTAGATAATAAATTCCCGTTCGATAAGTTGTGTCAAAAATTTCCATTTGAAAAAATCAACGAAGCTGTTGCCGCCCAGCATGGTGGTAAATGTATAAAGGCAATTTGTTTGATTTAGGAATGGGTTTGTGTATGACAAATTATATAGAAAGTGTCGGCGATGAACTGTACGCAGCCCTTAAGGGCGGTAAGGCAGTACCTCCTATAACAGACCGCTATCCGGAAGTAAGTATAGATGACGCCTATAAAATTTCGCTCCATTTGCTTAGAAAGCGTGAACTAGACGGAGAGCGGGTCATAGGAAAAAAGATTGGCGTTACCAGTCAAGCAGTTCAAGATATGTTGAATGTTGCACAACCAGATTTTGGCTTTCTAACTAACCAAATGCAGTGTGAAACTGAAGCGCGAATATCAAATATGATTGCTCCGCGCGCGGAAGGTGAGATCGCATTTGTATTGAAAAGTGACTTGGTAGGACCGGGGATCAATGAAACAGATGTTCTTAATGCAACGGCGTGGGTAATGCCGTGCTTTGAGATTGTTGATTCCAGAATTCATAACTGGAAAATAAAGATTCAAGACACTATAGCCGATAACGCCTCATGTGGGCTGTTTGCCGTCAATCAGAAGTGCCGGATTGATCCTAGGGAAGTAGATCTTGTGAATTGCAATATGCGCGTTTACAAAAATGGCAACGCCATTAGTGAGGGGCGCGGGATAGAGGCAATGGGCAATCCTTTAACATGTGTTGCGTGGCTTGCAAATACTTTAGGAGAGTACGGAATCAGTCTTTATCAAGGCGATATTATTCTGTCTGGGTCGCTAGTCCCTCTCGAGCCGGTTTCAGTTGGTGATCAAATGTCGCTAGAGATTAGCGGTATTGGTGGGTTGAGCTTGAATTTTGTTAGCTGAAATTTCCCAGAATATCTATGTTAAGTGTGAATTGCATGCTATTGATTAATATTGAATTGGAAAATAAAAATGGATAAATGGCAAAACATTAATATGTGGTGCGAGGCGGCTAAATCAATAGACTGGTTTAAGGAACCATCGATTACGCTTGACGAGAGTCAAGCGCCGCTCTATCAATGGTTTAGTGATGGTGAATGTAATACCTGCTACAACAGTTTAGATAGGCACGTTCATGATGGTCGTGGTGAACAAACGGCTATTATCTACGACAGTCCGGTTACGGATACCATTGAGTATATATCGTACAGCACACTATTAAATAGAGTTAGTCGATTTGCCGGTGCGCTTAAGGAGCTGGGGGTTGGCAAGGGAGACCGAGTTATAATATATATGCCTATGGTTCCTGAGGCAGCAGTTGCAATGCAGGCTTGCGCAAGAATCGGTGCGATTCATTCGGTAGTCTTCGGTGGATTTGCTGCTAATGAGCTTGCTTCACGAATTGATGATTGCCTGCCAAAACTTGTGATTTCGGCTTCTTGTGGTATTGAGCCTAACCGATTTGTTGCGTACAAGCCTCTGCTTGATGAGGCGATACAACGCGCTACGCATAAACCTGAGCATTGCATAATTTTACAGCGGCCACAGTTAGAGGCGGTGATGATAGAGCATCGAGATCTCAACTGGAGTGACGTAGAGGAAACCGGTGATTTATGCGATTGTGTACCGCTCAAGTCTACTGATCCACTCTATATTATTTATACCTCTGGTACCACAGGAAATCCTAAGGGCGTAGTTAGAGATAATGGCGGCCATATGGTTGCGATGAACTGGAGTCTTGAAAATATCTATGGAATTAATCCAGGTGACGTGTTTTGGGCAGCTTCTGATATAGGTTGGGTGGTGGGGCATTCATACATTGTGTATGGGCCACTCATTCGCGGCGCCACTGCATTGATGTTTGAAGGTAAGCCAGTTGGAACGCCAGATGCCGCTACTTACTGGAGATTAATAGAGCGCCATAAAGTTAAGGCTATGTTTACAGCCCCAACTGCAATAAGGGCAATCAAACAGCAAGATCCTGCTGGAGAGGGGCCTCAGAATTTCAATCTTTCGAGTCTTAAACACTTATTTTTGGCTGGCGAGCGTGCAGATTCAGACACTATACAGTGGGCCGAGAAGCAACTAGATATTCCTGTTATAGACCACTGGTGGCAAACAGAATTAGGTTGGCCTGCAGTCGCAAATTGCATTGGTATTGAGTTATTGCCAGTAAAGTACGGGTCTTCTGGTAAGCCCGTGCCAGGTTTTGATGTGGTGGTGTTGGCTGAGGACGGTAGCGAAGCTGAGCGCGGAGGAATGGGATCACTTGCCATTCGATTGCCCTTACCGCCTGGAACATTGCCGAGCTTATGGAAAAATGACACTGGCTTTATCGATAAATATCTCTCTGAATACCCAGGTTACTACAGTGCTGGCGATGCGGGATATATAGACAAAGACGGTTACGTTTACATTATGAGTCGTACCGATGATGTTATCAACGTAGCTGGTCATCGCTTATCGACTGGTCAGATGGAAGAAGTAATTTCTAAACATCCAGATGTTGCAGAATGCGCAGTGTTTGGAATTAAGGATGAAATGAAAGGGCAGATACCGTTAGGATTGCTAGTTCTAAATTCAGGAACACTGCGAGCGGATAATGATATTGTTGCTGAAGTTGTTTCTAGAATTCGCGATGAAATAGGGCCAGTAGCATTCTTCAAAAGAGCAATTGTTGTAAAGCGGTTGCCAAAAACGCGGTCAGGTAAAATACTCCGCGCAACGTTACAAAGAATTGCAGATAAAGAAGAGTTTAATGTACCTGCGACAATTGATGATCCGGTTATTCTCGATGAAATTGCGTTATTAATTGGATAAATTAGTTACGTGATTCATAGAGACCGTTTCAATCTTGTTAGCTCCGGCTTTATTTTGGAATTGGCATTTCGTATACGCTTATCAGATCGATGACCATCACCGTAAGGCTTGATATGTATGTTCTACATATATATCAAGAGTCACTAGTTTGTTTGTGAAGGCACATCGACACAGTCAGCTTTGCTGAAATTCTTTTTCTATGTAGCCATATGATAGTGAAAGGATGTACATGAATTACATGTGTAGGAGTTTACTCCTCAGTTTAAAACTGAAGAGTAAAGCCATCGCGATATTGATAGATGATTACCTTGATGGGATGTTGTGGAGTGCCTGCCCATGGAATATGCAGAATAGACATATTCCATGCTCGTACAGAAATGTTCTACGTTATTCAGCATTGTGGTTAGACGATAACGCAGTTAGGAATTTCAGCTACATTTTGTAATAAGTTGGTTAAACTTTTTCTAGGATTACTTGTAACTCCTAGTAGCTAAGCATGGTACTTTCTCAAGCCATGCTTAAAGCTTCAGACTCGTCCATATATTGATGATTACGTGTTTGTGGTGCGATGTCAGAAATTTCCTTTATCATGTTCTCTGGTCAAAAAGTGGCATATATGGGGCATTGGGAATGGATTACAAAACGTTAGTTTTCATCGACACCAACGTGGTATTGGAGTGTCTTGATCTGAGACAGCTCCCTTGGTTTGAAATTGACAAGTCAGGTCCAGTCCTAGTCATGTTGACTCCCACCGTTTTACGTGAGGTGGATAGCAAGAAAAATGATGGGCGCCTAGGTAATCATGCTCGTCGATTCAACAATCTTCTTCGTCCGCTTTTGGGCTTGGAAGAGGTTACGACAGTAAGATCTTCTCCGTTTCCAAGGGTTGATGTTGCACTCGCTAGATGTTCTGCGATCAGCTGGCACGATTTTCCCGAACTCGACCAATCTGAGGCTGATGCACGTATCATTGCCGAGATTTTACACACCGAGGCGGCTGAGCCTGTTCGAAAAGTATTTGTCAGTCAGGATATACGGCCGTTGGATTTAGCGCGACGGCATGGTGTCGAAATTTATCATATCGGTGAAAATTGGCTGCGTCCAAAGGAGATAACAACTGCTGAACGTAAGGTGGCTGCTCTTGAAAAGGAAATAGCTGCACTAAAAATAAGTCAGCCTGAATTGCTATTGGAATGGAGTTATGCAGACTCTTCTGTTGATGTACTTCGCGTTAATAGCCTTTCTGACAGTGAGCAGGATGCGATTTTAGATCGGATTAGAAAACAAAGCCCAAGGCAGGAACAGCAGAATGGATATAGCACCCGAATTATTGGTGACTTTAACTATGACTACACATTAGATGACCGATACGACGAATGGTTAGACCATCAGTTGCCGCGCTTTGTTAATCAGTTAGATAAGAAAATGGAGCTTCTCTACAATCAAGTTGAGATTTCCATTATTTTGAGAAATGTGGGCCAAGTGCAAGTGGACTGCCCCGGCAATTGATTGGACACCTTTGATTGCTTATTTTGTTGCAATTGGAGGTGAGGATGAAGAAGTACAAACGCTGGAACAGCAAGCGGAAGGCGGAAGTTGCTGTAGCCTTGCTGAAGGGTGAGCCACTCGAGGAGGTGAGCCGGGCGACAGGCCAGCCTGCTCATGTGCTGACAGCCTGGAAGGAAGCATTTCTTGAGGGCGGTGCGGCAGCTTTCCAGGAGGGTGAATCGGCCAAGGAGCGGCAGCTGGAGGCCGAGAATCGCCAACTCAAGGCCAAGGTCGGTGAGCTGGTCATGGATAGTGACCTGCTCTACGAGAAGATCGCTCGCCTGGAGAATGGCGTCCCTTTTCACTTGAGGAAGTCGAAGCGTTGAGCGAGGCCAGCTCGATTTCCACGAAGCGTCGCTATGGATGGTCTCGTGTATGCAGGGTTTGGAGTCTGCCGCGGTCAACGGCTTATGATTGGCGCCGTCGCCGTGCACAGAGTGGTCGTGCCGTTTCCCGTAGGGGCTGTAAGCCCATCGTGTCGGACGAGGTACTGCTGAGTGCCATCCGCGCAATTCTGGCAGAGGCGCCGAGAACGACGTTCTATGGAGAGGGTTACCGCAAGGTGTGGGCGCGACTGCGCTTCCGAGGTATCCGGGCCGACAAGGAGCGTGTCCGCCGTCTGATGGGCGAGCACAATTTATTGGCACCAACCCGCACGGGGCGCCCTCGCGGCCCGCGATCGCATGATGGGACGATTATCCCAATCGCTCCGAACGTGATGTGGGGGACTGACGCCACGGCAGCCTGGACGCTGGAGCAGGGGCAAGTCACGGTCTTCGCGACCGTGGACCATTACACGGGAGAATGCCTTGGCATTCATGCCGCCAAGTATGGTTCCAGGCACGAAGCTCTGGAGCCCATCCGGCAGGCAGTGAAGCGAATCTACGGCACCTACGAGAACCAGGTGGCGACAGGCCTGCTTCTGCGTCACGACCACGGCAGTCAGTTTGTGAGTCGTGATTATCAGCGGGAGATTGAGTTTCTCGGCATCACCTCGTCGCCGAGCTTTGTCAGAAGCCCGGAGGGCAATGGCGTGATCGAGCGCTTCTTCCGGACGCTCAAGGAGCAACTACTGTGGCTGCGAGAGTTCAGGGACGCTGAGGCACTCCGAGCTGCGCTGTACGCTTTCCGGGACCGTTACAATGCGAACTGGATCCTGCAGCGACACGGCTACCGCACGCCTGATCAGGTGCGCGGAGAGTGGGAGCGGAAGCTGAAAATGGCTTCCTAAATGGGTGTCCGATCAATTGCGGGCGGTACACAAGCCGAATCGTTGCTTATAGAACTTACTGCCACCGGTGGGTGGATGAATAGTAAACTTATTCTGGTAGCTCCTACGGGCCCGTCGGCTCCACGCCCCCGGCCACTTAACATGTTTGGGCCAGATTTCCATTCAAATATTCCCAGAGTAAATTCTCCACCTGGGAAGCACGAGGTAGTCGTCGAGGATGAAGTGAAGCGCTCCTGTTATGTGCGAATCGGCTGCGAGGATTTCAGGCACGGTTCAGAATATGAATATAAATTTGTAGCTTGGTTGGATCCTTGGATCGAAGCACCTTTTAGGGTTGATGCGGTACTCACCGCTGCTAATCTTCGAGGGGAGAGCAGTTCTAGTCTTATCTTGCAAAAATGCGCAAATCTCGTGACCCTTGATGATTTGATCGATTTGGATGAGCTGAAATATCGCAAGCTGTTGATTTGCATCCAAAATTGACCCACTAACCCCCCGGAATTGCATCGAATTTTGACCCACGTATAACTCTTCCCTGTTGAGTCTTCAGCAGGGGTGAAACGGAGTGATAGACGTGGCTTTAGTCAGTGTAATTCGGCGTTGGCACCTGCGAGACCAGGTGCCAATAAGAGAGATCGCCCGCCGCACCGGGTTGTCCAGAAACACGGTACGCAAGTACCTCGCCAGCGGCACCCTGGAGCCGGCTTACCCGTCGCGCAGGTCGCCGAGCAAGCTGGATGATTACGAAGATACCCTAACCAACTGGTTATTCCGGGAGTCGCGCCGGCACCGCAAGCAGCGGCGTACCATCAAGCAGCTATATCGGGATCTGCTCACCCTCGGCTACACCGGCTCATACGACCGGGTGGCCGCCTTTGCACGGCAATGGCGCCAGGAACAGCAGGATGCCCGGTTGCTAGCGACCAAGCAGGCCTACGTTCCCCTCCAGTTCTCTCCCGGAGAAGCGTTCCAGTTCGACTGGAGTGAAGACTGGGTCAAGATCAGCGGCGTTAACACCAAATTGCAGATTGCGCACTTCAAGCTCAGCTACAGCCGGGCCTTCTTCCTCCGCGCCTACCTGACGCAGTCACACGAGATGCTCTTTGACGCCCACTACCACGCATTTGTCGCCTTCGGCGGGATACCGGAGCGGGGTATCTACGACAATATGAAGACTGCCGTGGACAAGGTGGGCCGCGGTAAACAACGGCAGATCAACAAGCGCTTTTATGCCATGGTGGGCCATTACTTGTTCGAACCGGAGTTCTGCAACCCGGCCTCCGGTTGGGAAAAGGGCCAGGTCGAGAAAGCCGTTCTCGATGCCCGCCATGGTCTGTGGTACGACACCCCTCCGTTCGGCAGTCTCCAGGACCTGAACAACTGGCTGCAGCAGCGCTGCCGAGAACTCTGGCAGGAAACCGCGCACCCCATCCTCAAGTCACGTTCGCTCGCTGAATGCTGGGCAGATGAGCAGTCCGAACTGATGCCGGTGCCGTCGGCCTTTGATGGCTTCACCGAATATGCCAAACGCATCTCATCGACTTGCCTGATGACCTTCGAGCACAACCGTTACAGCGTCCCGGCCAGCTTCGCCAATCGGGTAGTCAGCCTCAGGGTCTATCCGCAGCGGGTGGTCATTGTGGCTGAAGCCCAGATCGTTGCTGAGCACGAGCGTGTGTTCAACCGGGATAAAAGCTCTCCGGGGCAAACCGTCTTCGACTGGCGCCACTACCTGTCTGTGGCGCAGCGCAAACCAGGATCACTGCGCAATGGCGCGCCCTTCCTGGAACTCCCAGAGTGCTTCCGGCAGCTGCGAACCCGCCTGATCAAGCGGCCCGGTGGTGACCGGGAAATCGTCGACATCCTTGCCCTGGTCTTGCTCCACGATGAGCACCTTGTAGAGCAGGCGGTGATCCTGGCACTGGAAGCTGGCGAACCCTCCAAGCAGCACGTACTGAACTGCCTGAGCCGGTTGGAAGCGCCGGAGCGCCCGAAGGCATTAACCCCGCCGCCGGCACTCAAGCTGATAACTGAGCCGACCGCTGATACCGCCCGCTACGACCAACTAAGGAGTGTAAGCCATGAATCCTGACGCAATGATCAGCACCCTGAAAACGCTCAAGCTCCACGGTATGGCCGATGCCATCGGTACACTGGCTGAGCAATCTTCGCCGGCATACCATCAGGCCATCCCTGTGTTGGAGATGCTGCTCAAGGCAGAGTCGTCAGAGCGCGATGTCCGCTCGATCAATTACCAGATGAAAGTGGCCAGGTTCCCGGCGTACCGTGACCTTACCGGCTTCGACTTTGCTCAATCCCCCGCCGATGAAGCACTGGTGAAGTCACTCCACCGCTGCCAGTTCCTGGAAGACGCGCAGAACGTGGTACTGGTCGGCGGTCCCGGCACTGGTAAGACGCATCTGGCGACAGCCATCGGAGTACAGGCCATCCAGCACCATCGGCAACGAGTACGGTTCCTATCGACGATCGAACTGGTCAATGCGCTGGAGCAGGAGCAGGCCGCGAACCAGCAAGGGCGCATTGCCAATCGACTGACACATACCGATCTGGTGATCCTGGATGAACTGGGGTATCTGCCCTTTAGCCAGGCAGGTGGCGCTTTGCTGTTCCACCTGATCAGCAAACTCTACGAACGTACCAGCATCATCATAACCACCAACCTCAGCTTCGCAGAATGGTCTGCCGTGTTCGGTGACGAGAAAATGACGACAGCCTTGCTGGATCGGCTTACTCATCACTGCCATATCTTGGAAACGGGAAACGACAGCTATCGGTTAAAACACTCCACGACACAGGAGCGTGGAGACAGAGGCAGGAAACTGAAATCTACGCCATAATCTGGCGTTCGGGGTGGGTCAACATTAGATGCAAATCCCGGGTCAGTTTTAAGTGCAAATCAACAGTCCGGTCTTAACTGAGATCGGGTTACCTGTCCTTGCGTAGCTTGTTCGATGGGTAAAACGAATTCAGCGGGAACACGCCCTGATTTATTCAACCAAAACCAGACGTTTTGCTGTTTTGAGTTGATGGCTCTTGCTAATGCTGATTGCCCGCCGACCAAGTCAATGGCACGGCGGAGATGTTTTTGTGTCGTTTTGAACACTTCCATACCGTCTCCTGTTACAATAATAACTGTTACAAGATTGAATGTTACAGTTTTAACTGTAGATAAGTCAACAGTTAAAATTGTTGAAAGACTACAGTTTTATTTGTAGAATGCGGGCTTATGAAAACTTTATCCGAACGACTAAACCATGCCTTGCAGCTTACTGGGGTAACTCAGTCTGAGTTGGCTCGTCGCATTGGTATCAAACAGCAGTCGATCAGCCAGATTTGCTCTGGTAAATCGGCTAGGTCTCGTTACACCATGCAGATCGCGGAGGCGCTTCGCGTGAATGCTCATTGGCTCGCCACAGGTGATGGCGAGATTGGCTTGGGGGTCGGTAATGTAGAAGTCGGACCTGATATTAAGGGAAGAATTCCTCTCATTAACTGGGTTCAGGCCGGTGATTGGACTGAAATAGCGGAGGGATTTGCCCATGAAGATGCTGAGGAGTGGCGTGAAGTCACTGGGAAAGCACATGAGGGTTGTTTCGCACTTCGCGTAAAAGGCGACAGTATGGAAAATCCAAGCGGAAAAAAATCCATACCTGAGGGGGCAGTGATCGTTGTTGATCCTGAGTTACCGTACTCTTCAGGTTCATTGGTTGTTGCGCGTTTGGATGATTCGAAAGAAGCAACCTTTAAGCAGTTAGTTATTGATGGTGAACAGAAGTACCTAAAACCTTTGAACCCGCAATACCCTGCAATACCGATCAACGGCAACTGCACCATCATCGGTGTAGTACGACAAGCTATCATCGATTTCTGGTAGCGAAGGAATTTGTGGTTTAGCCACAGTTGTTCATGAGCTGAAGAAGCAACGATTGCAAACAGCTACAACTGAGCATTGGCGCACGCTGAGAGTAAATGGTAACCGATTAGATAACCATTGATTGTTTATAAAGTCAAGATCAGCGAAAATAGCGGCCAATTACGATTAACACGACGGATTTGACAAGCGAAGAACTGAAAAGAGAGTACTTCCAAAAGTGTGTACAAATCCGTGTACAAACTAAAAGAATTTATACATGGCAAACCAAGATTTTCTTAATGAAATCAATAAGCGAAGGACCTTTGCTATCATCTCACACCCGGACGCGGGCAAGACGACGATTACGGAAAAGCTGCTGCTACTCGGGCAGGCGATCCAGGTCGCCGGCAGTGTGAAGGGCAAGCGTGGCCCCCATGCCACCTCGGACTGGATGAGCATGGAGCAGGAGCGGGGTATCTCGGTGACCTCCTCGGTCATGCAGTTTCCCTGGAACGAGCGGGTAGTCAACCTGCTGGATACCCCCGGCCACGAGGACTTCTCCGAGGATACCTACCGCACGCTGACCGCGGTGGACTCGGCACTGATGGTGATCGACGGCGCCAAGGGCGTGGAGGACCGCACCATCAAGCTGATGAACGTCTGCCGCCTGCGGGACACGCCCATCTTCAGCTTCGTCAACAAGCTCGACCGGGATATCCGCGACCCCATCGAGCTGCTGGACGAGATCGAGGAGGTCCTGGACATCCAGGGCGCACCGATCAACTGGCCCATCGGCATGGGGCGCCATCTCAAGGGCGTCTACAACCTGTATACCGATACCATCCACTGCTACACGCCGGGGCAGGGCAGCGTGCTGCCGGAGGACCGTCGCATCCAGGGCCTGGACAGCGACGAGGCCCGGGCCCTGCTGGATGACGAGTACGAGGATTTCCTGGAGGAAATCGAGCTGGTGCGCGGTGCCAGTCATACCTTTGACCTGGAGGATTTTCTGGCGGGTCGCCTGAGCCCGGTGTTTTTCGGCACGGCGCTTGGAAACTTTGGCGTGCGGGAGATGCTCAACGACTTCGTCGAGTGGGCCCCGGCGCCCCTGGGCCGGGAAGCGGCCCAGCGTCAGGTGAACGCTGCGGAAACCGCCTTCAGCGGCTTTGTTTTCAAGATCCAGGCCAACATGGACCCGAAGCATCGCGATCGCATTGCTTTCCTGCGCATCTGCTCGGGCCGCTACGATAAAGGCATGAAGATGCGCCATGTGCGCATCGGCAAGGACGTGCGTATCGCCGACGCGGTGAACTTCAAGGCGGGGGACAGGGCCCTGGTGGAAGAGGCTTTTGCCGGTGACATCATCGGCCTGCACAACCACGGCACCATCCAGATTGGCGATACCTTCACCGAGGGCGAGGAGCTGCAGTTTACCGGCATTCCCCACTTCGCCCCGGAGCTGTTCCGGCGTATCCGGCTGCGCGACCCGATGAAGTCCAAGCAGTTGCAGCGCGGCCTGCAGCAGCTCTCGGAGGAGGGTTCCACCCAGGTGTTCGCGCCGCTGAACTCCTCCGAGCTGATTGTCGGCGCGGTGGGGCAGCTGCAGTTTGATGTGGTGGCCTATCGCCTGAAGGACGAGTACAAGGTGGAGGCCCTGTACGAACCGGTGAGTGTCTACACCGCGCGCTGGGTCGACTGCGAGGATCCGCGCAAGCTGGAGGAGTTCCGCAGGAAGGCCGCGGATCAGCTGTCCATCGACGGCGGTGGCCACCTGACCTACCTGGCGCCCACTCGCGTCAATCTGGCACTGATGGAGGAGCGCTGGCCGGATATCCGCTTCCGTGCCACCCGCGAGCACTGAAGCCGGAGCTTCGCGCTCGCAGCATCCGTTTCCGACCGTGCGCCCAGGGAAGGCCTAAGCCGTCAGCAGCGCCTCGATGTCAGTGGCGATATCTTCCGGCTTGGTGGTGGGGGCATAGCGCTTTACCACCTCGCCGTCGCGATCGACCAGGAATTTGGTGAAGTTCCACTTGATGCCCTCCAGGCCGAGAGCGCCGGGTGCCGCCTTCTTCAGGTGGCGAAACAGCGGGTCGGCATCGCCGCCGTTGACCGCGATCTTGCCGAACATGGGGAAGCTGACGCCGTAGTTGAGCTGGCAGAACTCCTGGATTTCCGCATTGCTGCCCGGGTCCTGCTTGCCGAACTGATTGCAGGGGAAGCCCAGGATCACCAGGCCGCGCTCCCGGTATTGCTGGTAGAGCTGTTCCAGGCCGGCAAACTGCGGCGTGAAGCCGCACTTGGAGGCGGTGTTGACGATCAGCAATACCTTGCCGCGGTAATCCGCCAGGGACTGCTCGGCCCCCTGACCGGTCTTGCAGACGAAATCGTAAACAGCGCTCATGGTGCCTCCGGACTTGTTGTTATCGGCGACCCTGCCACACCCGGGTGGTGTGGCAGAGCTACTGCCTCGGGGTCAGGCGGGTTGCGGGGTGAGCTGCACCTGTTGCAACAGCAGCCCCAGCCGCTTGCGCTGCATCTTCAGTGAGTATTCCAGTTCCTGCAGGCGGGTGCGCAAGGCGGCGTGCTCCCACCGGTCCAGCAGCTGCTGTCGGCGTGCCTCGAGGGCATCCCCCAGTTCACTTTTCTTGCGGTCGTAGCGTTCGGCCTGCAGGGCCTTCCACTGATTGACCGACTCGGTGAACAGCTGGTACTCGCGTTCGAGGACACTGCGCAGGCCCTCATTGGCTTCCTGGGCCTCGAGGGCGCGCCGGGCGCGGGCAAACTGGGTGTCGAGGATGGCGCGCTGGATACGGAAATCGGGGACCCGCTGCAGCCGGCTCGCCAGCCCGACCCGGGCGCAGCCACTGATCAGCCACTTGGTGGGATCCCAGTGGTACCAGCGGATGCCGTTGCGGTAGTCGTTCTGAAACAGGTGGTGGTAGTTGTGGTAGCCCTCGCCGTAGGTGAGGAAGGCCAGCACGGGGTTGTCCCGGGCACTGTTCTCCTCGGTGTAGGGGCGCGAGCCCCAGAAGTGGGCGAGGGAGTTGATGAAGAAGGTGAAGTGGTGGTTGACCACCAGCCGCAGCAGGCCGACCAGCAGCACCGTGCCGATGATGTCGCCCAGCCACCAGCCCAGCAGCACCGGCAGGCCGAGGTTCATGACGGTCGTCAGCAGCACGTAGTGGCGGTGCTGGAACATCACCACGGGGTCGCGCTGCAGGTCGCGGGCGTTGCTGAAATCGTTGTCGCCACTCGGGTAGTTGCGCAGGATCCAGCCCATGTGGCTGAACCAGAGGCCGCGCCCGGCGGAATAGGGGTCGCGCTCATTGTCGTCCACGTGACGGTGGTGGCGGCGGTGGTCGGAAGCCCAGATCAGAATGCTGTTCTGCAGGGCACCGGCGCCCCAGAGGGCAAAGAACCACTTCAGGGCCGGGTGGGCATCGTAGGCATTGTGGGCCCACAGGCGGTGATAACCGGCGGTGATCGACAGGCCATTGAGATAGAGGAAAACCAGGGCCCACAGCCACTGGGCGCCGGAAAAGCCCTGGTAGAAGCCCCACAGGGGGACCAGGATCAGGGCGAGAATCGGGAAGCCGGCGAAGATCACCGCGTTAACCGGGATCAGGGGCGGCTTGCTAGCAGGGTTTGTCATGGGCGAGGTACAACTCTGGTTGAAAAACGATCGAAACGGGGAGCATGTTAACCGCTGGCCGGGCAAAAGTCTTGTCAGGGCAGTCGCAGGCTGACCAGCAGCGGATTGTGATCGGAGCTCGTCACCGGGACGGCACGCGGTGCGCTCGCTTCCAGGCCGCGAATAAAGATGTGGTCCACCGCCTGACCCAAGAAGGTGCTGCGGTGGTCCGGTTCGAAATCGAGGCCGCGCAGGCCGTGGCGCTGCATCAACTCGAGCAGGGCCAGCTGGCGTGCCTGGCGCCAGGTGTTGAAGTCGCCGGCCACCACCGCGGGCCCGCCGTGGCTGTTCAGCAGCGCGTCGAGTTGTGCCAGCTGTCCCTGGTAATCCTCGAGGCCCAGGGCGAAATTCACCGCGTGAATGTTGATCGCCAGCAGGCGCTCGTCGCGCCCGGCCAGGGGGTACTGGGTGACGGCCATTGCCTTCGGTGTACCCAGCCAGGGCTCCATGGTCTGCAGGTCGCACTCCACCAGGGGAGCCACCTGACTCAGTGTCATTACGCCGGTGTGCAGGTTCTCGCTCTCATAGCCGGGGGCAAAGGCCGTCCCCGCCCGTCCTGGCAGCACGTCGGCAATCGCGGCCTCCGTGGTGGCTTCCTGCAGGAAGGTCAGCTCGATACCCTCGCCGAGGCTTGCCAGGTCCCGGCGCCAATCGGTCTGGCTGGCCTTCTGCAGGTTCCAACTGAGAACCTCGAACTCGCTTGCCAGGCTGGTTCCGGCATCTCCGGGGGGGGCGCTCAGTTGTCGGGCGCAGGCGGCCGGGTCTGCGCCCGCCGGGGAGGATTCCGGCCAGAGGCCCGCACCCAGAGTGGCGCCCGTGACCAGAACGAGGCCGGCGAGGAAGGCGCTGTGTTTTCGCGGTAGGGGCATGGGTGGTGGTGGCTGTCCTGCTGTCAGTAAGGTGGCACAGTGTGCCCGGATGCGAGGGCGTCGCCAAGCGGTGTGGCTTTGGAGTGTTCCGCTACCTGGAAGTTCCCGCCGGGCCTAGATGCGTTCCAGGTAGGACTGGTATTCCAGCAGGGTGATGCGGCGCCGGAACTCGTCCACCTCCTGTTCCTTGGTCAAGGTAAATATCCGCTGCAGTTCGCCCCCGAGGCCGTCGTGAATGAAGTCGGAATGGCGAAAGCGCTGCAGGGCATCGTGCATGTAGACCGGCAGTGAGCCCCGTTTCTGAGAGTAGCCGTCGCCGCGAACCGGTGCGCCGGGGTCGGCCTGTTGTTCGATGCCGTCGAGCATGGCGGCCAGGATGACGGCATAGAGCAGGTAGGGGTTGCTGTCGGCACCCGCCACACGGTGTTCCAGCCGGCGGGCGGCGTGGGAACCCGCGGGTACCCGGACGGCGACCGTGCGGTTCTCGTAGCCCCAGCTGGGGTAGGTGGGCGCGTGGCTGCCGGCCTGGAAGCGTCGGTAGCTGTTGAAGCCGGGGGCAAAGATGATCATCGAGTCGGACATGTGCTGGAGGCAGCCGGCGATGGCCTGGTGAAGCAGGGGGGTGCCGCGCTCGCTGCCGTCGTCAAAGATATTCCGCCCCTGGGCGTCCAGCACACTGCAGTGCACATGCATGCCATTGCCGGCCTGGTCCTCAAAGGGCTTGGGCATGAAGCTGGCGACCAGTCCGTGCTTGTGCGCGACACCCTTGATCAGGCGCTTCATCATCAGGATCTGGCGCGCTCCCAGGGCCGGGTCGGCAACATGCTGCAGGTTGATCTCGTACTGCGACGGGGCCGATTCCTTGACCACCCCATCGAAGGGCAGATCCTGCAGTTCGCAGGCCAGGCGCAGTTCCTCCATCATGGGTCCGTGCTGGTTGAGGATGTCCAGGCCGTACATGTTGCCGCCCACAGGCTCGCCGCCAGGGGATGCGTGGCAGGTGTGCCGGGGCAGGGTCTGATCCCAGTGCACCAGGCTGAATTCCAGCTCCGCTGCCATGACTGGGGTCCAGCCGGCGTCCTGGTAGCGGCTCAGCACCTGGCCAAGCACGTGCCGCGGGTCCCCCAGGTAGGGCGTACCGTCCGCGTCGTACATGGACAACAGCACCTGGCCATGCTGGCCGCCGGGTGACCAGGGGGTCGACAGCAGGGAGCCCTCGACGGGCCGACAGATACCATCGGCGTCGCCGGACGCGAATACCAGTTCCTCCACATCCCGTCCCCAGATGTCCAGGGAGAGTGCGGTTTTGGGGAGTTTGAGCTCGCCGTCGAAAATCTTGGTCAGTTTGTGGCGCGGTAGCCATTTGCCGCGCAGGACGCCGTTGCAATCCGGCAGCAGGGCTTCGACTGTGGTGATTTCGGGGTGGGCCCGCAAGAACCAGTCGGCTTCCAGGGACATTCGGGCACCGTACATACTGGGGGTTTGGCGGACTTTGCAGGATTTGCCGGCAGGGCACAATACCCCAGCTGGGCCAGCTTGGCGTAGTGCATCTCTCGGCGGAATACGGAGAGATTCCCCTATAGCATCGGGCGGTAAGGTCGCGCTCGCCGGGAATCGCCGCGCCGCGCTTGGGCTTACTGGTCGGCGGGCCCCATGTAGATGGTCAGGGGGTCGCGCCCCGCCGCTTCCCCGAGACAGGAGAGGGAATTGATGAACAGTGCAAACAGGTCGGTCTGGGAGCTGACGTCCAGCTTGCGGTAGATGCTCTTGCGGTGCCGGCGCACGGTTTCAAGGGCGATGCCCAGGCGCTGGGCGGTGATGTCGGTGCCATAGCCCCGCAGCATCAGTTCCAGCACGTCCTTTTCCCGGGGCGAGAGGAAGGCGGTGCCGAAGGTGCGAAAGGCCAGGTCGATCTGGTGATCCAGGCCCGGCTGGATCAGGTGGGTCACGGCGAAGTCGTCGTGCTCGCTGTGGCTGCGAATCAGTTCGGAGACCGGGTCGGCCAGCAGGTAGAGGGTCTGGTACTCCTCCTCGGAAAAGGGGCCGCGCTGGGGCAGGCGCATCATGCACAGGTTGATGACATTGCCCGCCCGCAGCTGTGACAGGTAGATGGCTTCATCCACGGTGCCCGTGTCCGCATAGTATTCCTGGTAGTAGCGGGAGTCCTCGAGCTTGCCCGCGACACGGCCCAGGCGGTAGATCCTGGCCCGCGGTTGCTGCATCGAGGTCTGGAAAAAGGGGTCTTCCCGGTAGGGGCCTTCCAGGTAGTAGTCGATCTGCGCCGCCACGGCGCTGGCGGGAATCTCGTGGTAGAGCACCTGGGGCGGCAGGTCCTTGTGATAGAGCCAGACCTGCGGGTAGTCGAAGGGCACCTGACCGCGAATGGCCTCGATCAAGCGGGGGAAGAAGGCCTCGCTTCCCAGCGCGCCAATCGCGCGCGACAGGTCGCGGTTCCACTTGCTGATCTGCTGGATATCGGTCATGTGTTGTGCTTGCCCCACCCCTTGCGTGCCGCGCGCCCGGCTGCGACCGCGTGCCGGGCTCTAGCGGCCCGGTGGTTCCAGTTTGTGCAGGGCGGGTCGGCTTGTCAAATGGGTTTCCCGGCGCGCCGGCGCTATACTGCCACTCTGGATGCGCGGAGCCGCTGATCATGACGAGGTCCTTACTACTCGAGGCGGGCGCCGGGGACGCGGTGCCCACCAGCTACACGCGAGGCCTGTTCCAGGGCCTGTCGCGGCGCGGCCTGGTGCGCGACGGGCTGCTCTGGCGGGCCGGGTTCGCCTGGGACCCCCTGTGCGGGCAGGCCCAGGTGCGTCGTGTCACGCCCCAGCAATACAGTCGTCTGCTGGCGCTGCTGTTCCGCGAGCTGCGGGATGAAACCCTGGGTAGCATGCCGGACGCGCCGACCCCGCCGGGTACGCTGCGCCTGGTTGCCATCAGCATGCTCGGTGCCAGCCAGCTTGGCGTGGCGATGCAGCGGGCGACCGCCTTCAACGCCTGTTGCCGGGCCAGACGTCATCGGCCGCGCGAGAACCAGTTGCAGATCGATACCAGCGGCCGGACTGCGACCCTGACCTACCTCGGTCAGGGGATCGCTCCGCGCCACGAGCACCGGATGCTGGCTGGACTCGGCCTCTGGTTGCGCTTTTGCAGCTGGCTGATCGGCCAGGAAATCGACGTGCTGGAAGCCAGCTGTGCCGGGCCCGAACCGGGACGCACCGCGGCGTTGCGTCACTTCATGCCCTGCCCGGTGTCCTTCAACGCCAACACCAACTCCGTGACCTTCAGTGCCCGCCACCTCGAGGCGCCCATCCTGCGCAGCGAGGCGGATCTGATGGACTTTCTGCCCCTGGCGCCGTGGTACATGCTGGTGGCACCGGAGGCCGGTTATCAGAGTACCGCCGCTCGCATCCGCCGCCTGCTGGGGGGGGATTTTACCCGCCCGCTGCCGAGTTTTGAGGAGCTGACACGACTGCTGGGGATGTCCGCCCGTACGCTGCGTCGCCGTCTGGAGAAGGAGGGCACGTCATACCAGCGCATCAAGGATACTGCCCGGCGTGACATTGCTATCGGTCTGCTGCGGGATCAGCGCCTGTCCGCGGTGACGGTGGCGGAGCGCCTGGGTTTCAGTGATCCGAGCGCTTTCCACCGTTCGTTCCGGCGCTGGACCGGTCGCTCGCCGGGCCAGTTTCGCTGATCCCGGGGCGACGCTACACGCGCGGCCAGCGCCTTCACCAGGGCAGGGGGCCGGTGCGCCAGTGTTGATCCCAGGCGCGATAGACCTTGTTGCTGTAGCGCCGGCTGCCGGAACTGCCGTTGTAGGCGGCTAGCGCCCGGTGCAGGTCGCCATCTTCCCGCTGCAAGTAGAACTGCAGGATGCGACAACCGTACTCCAGGTTGGTGCGGTTGTCGGTGAGGTTGTCCTCGCGGCGGCCGATCTCGTTCTTCCAGAAGGGCATGACCTGCATCATGCCCTGGGCGCCCACCCGGGAAATGGCGAAGCGGTCAAAATGGCTCTCCACCTCGATCACCGCAAGGACCAGTTCCGGGGGCAGGTTGGCGCGGGTGGCCGCGGCGTGAATCATGCGCAGCAGGCCGAGGCGGAGTTCCGGGGTGTCGACGAATCGCTCGAGCCGCGTCGACATGTCCACCAGCCAGACCTCGGCATCGTAGCGGTCGGTGAAGCTGTCGGCGCGGTTGATGGTGCGGTCCAGGAACGCGCGCAGCGCGGCACGTTCAGCGGGGTCCTCGGGCTGTGCGGCGAGCAGCGATGGCAGCAGGAGCGCGGCCACCCCGAGGCAGATGGCGCGGCGCCTCCGCAGGTTCACGCTGCCGATCTCCGGCGTCAGCGACCCAGGCGCCGCAGCAGCTCGTCCACCGCGGCGTCGCGGCTGATCATTTCCGCGGACTCGTCGCGACGCCCCTTGTACTCCAGCTTGCCGTCCGCGAGGGTGCGCTCGCCGATCACCAGCCGATGGGGAATGCCGATCAGCTCCATGTCGGCAAATTTCACCCCCGGGCGCTCATTGCGATCGTCCAGCAATACTTCGACGCCGGCGGCGGTGAGTTTGCGGTAAAGGGACTCGGCACACTCGGCGACGGCGGGAGACTTGTTCATGTTGATGGGCACGATCGCCAGCTGGAAGGGCGCCATGGCATCGGGCCAGATGATGCCGTTGTCATCGTGGTTTTGCTCGATCGCAGCGGCGACGATGCGGCTGACGCCGATACCGTAGCAGCCCATGGTCATCAGCACGCTCTTGCCCTGCTCGTCGAGGACGGAAGCCTGCATGGCCTCGCTGTATTTGCGTCCGAGCTGGAAGATGTGCCCGACTTCGATGCCGCGGCGGATCAGCAGCGTGCCCTGGCCGTCGGGGCTGGGGTCCCCCTCGACCACCTCGCGGATATCCTCGACCTGGGGCAGGGGGCAGTCGCGCTCCCAGTTGACGCCGGTCAGGTGCATGTCGTCGCGGTTGGCGCCGCAGCTGAAGTCCGCCAGCAGCGCGGCGCTGCGGTCGGCGATCACCGGCAGTGACAGCCCCACCGGCCCGAGTGAGCCAAAGCCGGCGCCACAGGCCGCGCGCACTTCCTCCTCGCTGGCCATGCGCAGGGGGTTGGCCACACCGGGCAGTTTTTCTGCTTTCACGCTGTTCAACTGGTGGTCGCCGCGCAATACCAGGGCCACCAGCGAGTCGGGCTCCTCTCCTGCGACGATCAGGGTCTTCAGCGTGCGGCTGGCAGGTACACCCAGTTGCGCAGCAAGCGCCTCGATGGTGCGGATGCCCGGCGTGGGGATTTCCGCCAGGGTTTCGCCGGGGGCGGGGCGCTCGCCCGCCGGTGGCAGTGCCTCGGCCATCTCGACATTGGCGGCGTAGTCACTGCTGTCACTGAAGGCGATGGCGTCCTCGCCGGAACCGGCCAGAACATGGAATTCGTGGGAACCGCTGCCGCCGATGCTGCCATTGTCGGCGATCACCGGCCGGAACTCGAGCCCCAGGCGGGTGAAGATCTTGCTATAGGCCTGGTGCATGACCTGATAGGTCTCCTCCAGGGAGGCCTGATCGAGGTGAAAGGAGTAGGCGTCTTTCATCAGGAACTCGCGGCCGCGCATGATGCCGAAGCGCGGACGGATTTCATCGCGCACCTTGGTCTGGATCTGGTAGAGGTTCACGGGCAACTGCTTGTAGCTCCTGACCTCGTTGCGCACCAGGTCGGTGATCACCTCCTCGTGGGTCGGGCCCAGGCAGAAGTCCCGCTGGTGGCGGTCCTGTATGCGCAGGAGTTCAGGCCCGTATTGCTCCCAGCGTCCGGACTCCTGCCACAGCTCGGCGGGCTGTACCACCGGCATGCTGACCTCGATCGCGCCACTGGCATCCATCTCCTCCCGGACCACGCGCTCTACCTTGCGCAGCACGCGCAGGCCCAGTGGCAGCCAGGTGTAGAGGCCGGCGGCCAGCTTGCGGATCAACCCGGCCCGCAACATCAGCTGGTGGCTGATCACTTCGGCATCGGCGGGGGTTTCCTTCTGGGTACTGAGCAGGTACTGGCTGGTGCGCATGGCAGGCTGACATTCCGTTTATTGGACAGAGGGGCATTTTACGTCCCCAGCCAGGCCCGGTACAGCGCAAGCCGGTGTTTCGCCTGCCTGGTACCGTAGCGGTCGCGCTGGCTCGGGTAATTTGCCCCAGCGGCCGCGAAACTGCTTGTATTGCAGCTTTCCCTGTTTTATACAGGGCAGGAGCCTGCAGGCAAGGGCGGTTCCGCGTCGGCGGAAGCTTGCAGACGGGCTTGGAAGCGTCTCCCTCAATTCAAGCACACAAAGGAAGGTTGGATATCCATGGCTACCAAGAAAGCAGCAGCGAAGAAAGCGCCCGCCAAGAAGGCGCCGGCGAAGAAAGCCGCTACCAAGGCGGCTCCGGCCAAGAAGAAGGCGGCTCCGCTGATCAAGGAGAAAATGACCAAGACCCAGATCGTCGCCAGCCTGGCGGAGAGTACCGAGCTGACCAAGAAGCAGGTCAACGACGTGCTGAGCGAGCTGGAATCCCTGGTGGAGCGCAGCATCAAGAAGCGTGCCGTGGGCGAGTTCACCCTGCCGGGCATGTTCAAGATCACCACGGTGAAAAAGCCCGCTCGCAAGGCGCGCAAGGGCATCAACCCCTTCACTGGCGAAGAGACCACCTTTGCGGCCAAGCCGGCCAGCGTGGCGGTCAAGGTTCGCCCGCTGAAGAAAATGAAGGACTTCGCCGCCTCCTGATGCGGCGTGCCACCGGTGCCCTGCGCCGGTGGTGCCTCCCAAGCCCGCCGGGGTGTCCTCGGGATACCCTGAGGCGGCAGCCCGGCCGTCCCGCGGCCGGTCGTTTCTCTCGTCTTGGCCTGATACCGGCCATGGGGTAAAATCCGCGCCCTGTTTTTCTTGTCCACGGGAGGCGAGAGACCCATGCCCATTTACGAGTACCAGTGCCAGGCCTGCGAGCATCTTCATGAAGCCCTGCAGAAGATCAGTGATGCACCGCTGGTGGATTGTCCCGCCTGCGGGCAGCCCGCGTTGAAAAAGAAGGTGTCTGCCGCGGCCTTTCGCCTGAAAGGCGGTGGCTGGTACGAGACCGACTTCAAGAGCGGCTCCAAGAAAAACCTCGCTGGTGACGCGGCCACGGGCAGCTCTGAGAGCAAGCCCGCCACTGCCTCTGCATCCAGCGCGGGCAGCAAGGGTGCGGAAGCCGCCAGCGCCTGACACCCCCCGAACCCCGCGCCAGTCGGTGCGGGGTCACACCGACAACTGATGGATCCAAATTATGCGCACTCAATACTGCGGCGCCCTGGGCACGGCCGACATTGAAAAGACTGTCACCCTCTGCGGCTGGGTGGATCGTCGCCGCGACCACGGTGGCGTGATCTTCCTCGATGTCCGCGACCGGGAAGGCATTGTGCAGGTGGTTTTCGATCCGGACACCGGCGAGCACTTCCAGCTGGCCGACCGGGTGCGCAGTGAATATGTGATCAAAGTGACCGGGCGGGTGCGGGCGCGCAGCGAGGGCACGGTCAACCCGGGCATGCCCACCGGTGCCATCGAGGTCCTGGGCAAGGAGCTGGAGGTGCTCAACAGCGCGGCGACGCCGCCCTTCCAGTTGGATGAGCACACCGCCGTGGGCGAGGATGTGCGCCTGCAGTACCGCTACATGGACCTGCGTCGGCCGGAGATGCAGAAACGCTTTATCCTGCGCGCCAAGATCACCAGTGCAGTGCGCAATTTCCTCGACGGCGAGGGCTTCTTGGATATCGAGACGCCGATCCTGACCCGCGCCACCCCCGAGGGCGCGAGGGACTACCTGGTGCCCAGCCGGACCCACCCGGGGCACTTCTTCGCCCTGCCGCAATCGCCCCAGCTGTTCAAGCAGCTGCTGATGGTCTCCGGCTTCGATCGCTACTACCAGGTGGCCAAGTGTTTCCGGGACGAGGACCTGCGCGCCGACCGTCAGCCCGAATTTACCCAGATTGACATCGAGACAGCCTTCCTCGATGAAGCGGCGATCATGGAGATCAGCGAACGGATGATCCGCCAGCTGTTCCAGCAGGTGCTGGACGTCGACCTCGGCGAGTTCCCGCACATGACCTGGCACGAGGCCATGGAGCGCTACGGCTCGGACAAGCCCGACCTGCGCATCCCCCTCGAGCTGGTCAGTATCGACGACCTGATGCAGCAGGTGGAGTTCAAGGTTTTCCGCGGACCGGCGGACAATCCGGAAGGTCGCGTCGCGGCGCTGCGCGTGCCCGGCGGGGCGAGCATCAGCCGCAAGGAAATCGACGATTACACCCGTTTCGTCGGTATTTACGGCGCCAAGGGGCTGGCCTGGATCAAGGTCAATGACCTCGCTGCGGGCGTCGAGGGCCTGCAGTCTCCCATCCTCAAGTTCATGCCGGAGGCGGTGGTCGAGCAGCTGATGCAGCGGCTCGGCGCCGAAAATGGCGACATCATCTTCTTCGGCGCCGACCGCACGGCGGTGGTTAACGAGGCCCTGGGGGCCCTGCGCATCAAGGTGGGTCAGGACCAGGGCCTGGTGCGCGACGGCTGGGCACCCCTCTGGGTGGTGGATTTCCCCATGTTCGAGGACGATGGCAAGGGCGGCCTGACGCCGCTGCACCACCCCTTTACCGCCCCGGCTTGCACGCCCGAGGAGCTGCAGGCCAACCCGGCGGGAGCCCTGTCACGGGCCTACGACATGGTGCTCAACGGCACCGAGCTGGGTGGCGGCAGCGTACGTATTCACCAGCGCGAGATGCAGGATGCGGTATTCCGTATCCTGGGCATTGACGAGGAAGAGGCCGCGGAGAAGTTCGGTTTCCTGCTGCAGGCCCTGCAATACGGGGCGCCGCCCCACGGCGGCCTGGCCTTCGGTCTGGATCGCCTGGTGATGCTGATGACTGGCTCCCAGTCGATCCGCGACGTGATCGCCTTCCCCAAGACCCAGACCGCCCACTGTGTCCTGACCGATGCCCCCGGGGAAGTCGGCGCCGCACAGTTGCGCGAACTCAACATCCGCCTGCGCCAGCGTGAGGGCGGGGACAGCAAGCCAGCAGAGGCCTGAGCGGGCAGAACGGACAGCACGGAGAAGTACGCCATGGCGGGACACAGCAAATGGGCCAACATCAAACATCGCAAGGCGGCGCAGGATGCCAAGCGCGGCAAGATGTTCACCAAGCTGATTCGCGAGCTGACCATCGCTGCTCGCAGCGGTGGGCCGGCACCGGAGGATAATCCGCGCCTGCGCGCCGCCGTGGACAAGGCCCTCGGCTCCAACATGACGCGGGACACCATCGACCGGGCGATCGCCCGGGGTGCGGGCACCAACGAATCCGAAAACATGGAGGAGTTGACCTACGAAGGCTACGCGCCGGGTGGGGTTGCGGTGCTGGTGGAGGCGATGACCGACAACCGCAACCGCACGGTGGCGGAAGTGCGCCACGCCTTTAACAAGCGCGGCGGCAACCTCGGCACCGACGGTTCCGTGGCCTACCTGTTCAGTCGCAAGGGCCAGATCTCCTTCGCCCCCGGCGCGGACGAGGAGCAGGTGATGGAAGTGGCCCTGGAGGCGGGGGCCGAGGACGTGGAAAGCTTCGAGGATGGCTCGATTGACGTGACCACCGCCTGGGAGGACTTCAGTGCGGTGAAAACCGCCCTGGAGGAAGCCGGGCTGGAGATTGCTGGCGGCGAGGTGACCATGGTGCCCTCCACGACCGTAGCGCTGGATGCCGACGGCGCTGCCTCCGTGCTGGGCCTGGTTGACATGCTGGAGGATCTCGACGACGTGCAGAACGTCTATACCAACGCCGATATCCCCGACGACGTCTACGCCCAGCTCTGAGGGCGACAACCCGCCCTCGCGGCGGGCCAGCCTGTCCGGCGCCCCTGTTCCCGCGGGCCCGAATACTGTAGATTTGTACAGATAAGGGCGGCAGCACAGGCGAGCAGGGTATGGCGGTGATCCTCGGGATCGACCCCGGTTCACGCAAGACCGGTTTTGGCATCATCCGCCACGAGGGTGGTGCCAGTCGCTATGTCACCAGCGGCGTGATCCGCCTGCCCGAGGGCGAGCTGCCCGAGCGCCTGGGCATTATCTATCAGAGCCTCAACCAGCTGCTGGAGGAATTCCGGCCGGAACAACTGTCGGTGGAGCAGGTGTTCATGGCCCGCAGTGCCGGCTCCGCGTTGAAACTGGGCCAGGCACGGGGGGCGGCCATCGTGGCCTGCGTCGCCCGCGGGCTACTGGTGGCGGAGTACTCCGCGCGGCAGATCAAGCAGGCGGTGGTGGGGACCGGGGCGGCCGACAAGTTGCAGGTCCAGCACATGGTCAAGACCCTTCTGCGCCTGCCGGCGGCGCCCCAGGAGGACGCGGCGGACGCCCTGGCGGCGGCCCTGTGTCATGCCCACACGCAACACAGTATGATGCAGGTTCCCGGGGCCAGTGCGGTGCGTCGCCGGCGCCTGCGTTGACCCGACAACCCGACAGCAGCACAGGATACCGGCATGATCGGCAGGATTCGCGGCACACTGGTCAGCAAGCAGGCCCCGGACATTCTGGTGGATGTCGCCGGGGTGGGCTACGATATCCAGGTCCCCATGAGTACCCTGTTCCAGTTGCCGGAGCCCGGCGCCGAGGTGACCCTGATCACCCACTTCGTGGTGCGCGAGGATGCCCAGCAGCTGTTTGGCTTTGTCGCTGAACGCGACCGTCATCTGTTTCGCCAGCTGATCCGCGTCAGCGGCATCGGCCCGCGCCTGGCCCTCACCATCCTCTCGGGCATGGACGCCGCCCAGTTTGCGCGCTGTGTGCAGCGAGACGATCTCTCCGCCCTGGTGGCGCTTCCCGGGGTGGGCAAGAAGACCGCCGAGCGCCTGCTGGTGGAAATGCGCGACCGCCTCAAGGACGATATCAGTCACTGGGCGGGCAGCGACCCGGCGGCAGTGGCCAGTGGCGCTGCGGCGGCACCCGTCCACGACCCCGTGGCGGACGCCGAGGGTGCTCTGGTCGCGCTCGGCTACAAGCCGGCGGAGGCAGCGCGCATGGTTTCGTCGGTGCAGGACGAGGGCGCCGCGAGTAGTGAGGAACTGATACGGCGTGCTCTGAAAGCCGCGGTGAAAGCCTGATGATCGAGACCGACCGCCTGATTGCCCCCCGCGCCAGCGAGCGCGAGGAAGCCTTGGATCGCGCCATTCGCCCCAAGTCCCTGGCCGAGTACATTGGCCAGCCCGCGGTGCGCGAACAGATGAGTATCTTCCTCGCGGCCGCCCGCCAGCGCGGTGAGCCCCTGGACCACACGCTGATATTCGGGCCGCCGGGTCTGGGTAAGACCACCCTCGCCAGTATTGTCGCCCAGGAAATGGGTGTGTCGCTGAAAACCACTTCCGGGCCGGTGCTGGAGAAGGCCGGGGATATCGCCGCCCTGATGACCAACCTGGAGCCGGGGGACGTGCTGTTCATTGACGAAATCCATCGCCTGAGCCCCTTCGTTGAGGAAGTGCTCTACCCGGCGATGGAGGACTACCAGCTGGACATCATGATCGGCGAGGGCCCCGCGGCACGGTCGATCAAGCTGGATCTGCCGCCCTTTACCCTGGTGGGTGCGACCACCCGGGCGGGCCTGCTGACCTCGCCGCTGCGGGATCGGTTTGGCATTGTGCAGCGGCTGGAGTTCTACCAGGTGGCCGACCTGGCGAAGATCGTTGCCCGTTCCGCGGCCATCCTGGGTATCGATATCGATGAACGGGGCGCCAGTGAGATCGCCCGCCGCGCCCGGGGCACCCCGCGTATCGCCAACCGGCTGTTGCGGCGGGTGCGGGATTATGCCGAGGTCAAGGCCGACGGGCACATCAGCGCCGAGGTGGCCGATCGCGCGCTAGACATGCTCAGCGTCGACCACCAGGGCTTCGACCATCAGGATCGCCGCCTGCTGCTGGCGATGATCGAGAAGTTCGACGGCGGTCCGGTGGGGGTGGACAGCCTGGCGGCTGCGATATCCGAGGAGCGCGGGACTATCGAGGATGTGCTGGAGCCCTTCCTGATCCAGCAGGGCTTCATGGTTCGCACACCGCGGGGGCGCATGGTCACACGCTCGGCCTACCTGCACTTCGGTTTGCCCGCCAGCACCGGCGGGGCGTCATCCGGACAGCCTGTCGACCCGGAGCTTCCCTTCGATCCGCCCGAGGAATCGGCGTGACGGCGATGGAATTTTCGCTGCCCGTCCGCGTCTACATGGAGGACACCGACGCCGGTGGCATTGTCTACTACGTCAACTACCTGAAATTCATGGAGCGGGCACGCACGGAGTTCATGCGTCAGCTGGGCTTCGGGAAAGACTGGATTTTCAGCCACGATCTCATGTTCGTGGTGCGCGACGTGGCCGTTCGCTACCGGCGCCCGGCCCGTCTCGACGATGCACTGAGTGCCACGGCGCGCGTCCTTCACATCGGCGGTGCCTCTCTGCTGTTGCAGCAGGCAGTGCGGCGCGGTGATGACGAGCTGGCCAGCGCCGAAGTCGGTTTGGCCTGCGTTGCCCGCGACGGGGTGCGACCGCGGCGTTTGCCGCAGGAAATGCTGACTGCCCTGCGCGCGGCGCAGGGCGATAACCACCAGGGGGAACCCGCTTGAACGAAGAACTGAGCATACTTCAATTGATCCTGCAGGCCAGCTTTACCGTGAAGCTGGTCATGCTGCTACTGGTGCTGGCCTCGGTCGTTTCCTGGTACATGATCGTGCAGCGCTTCCTCTACTTCCGTGAGGCGGCGGACGAAATGTTCGACTTCGAGGAGAGCTTCTGGTCGGGGATCGACCTGGCCCAGCTCTACCGCGAGGGCAACGAGCGCAGCGCCGAGGGAGAGGCCATCATCGGTATGGAGAGCCTGTTCCGGGCCGGTTTCAAGGAGTTCTCCCGCCTGGCCAAGCAGCCAGACCTGGACGCCGAGTCCCTGGTGGAGGGCGCGCGTCGCGCCATGCGGGTGGCGCTCCTGCGGGAAGAGGAGCGCCAGGAAAGGCACCTGGCCTTCCTCGCCTCCGTGGGGTCGACCAGCCCCTACATTGGCCTGTTCGGCACCGTGTGGGGGATCATGCACTCCTTCCGCGGACTGGCCAATGCCACCCAGGCCACACTGGCCACCGTGGCGCCTGGCATCTCCGAGGCCCTGATCGCGACGGCCATGGGCCTGTTCGCGGCCATCCCGGCGGTGTTGGCCTACAACCGCTTCTCCAGCAAGGTCGACAATTTCGCCAACCGCTACGACACCTTCATCGACGAGTTCTCCGGCATTCTCTATCGCCAGGCCTACGCCCTGCGAGCCCGGGACCGGAAAGCGGGGTAGACGGTCGTGGCGAGACTGCGCAAGAAACGCGGGGCGATGTCGGAGATCAACGTCGTTCCCTATATCGACGTCATGCTGGTGCTGCTGATCATCTTCATGGTGACGGCACCGATGCTGATGCAGGGCGTCAAGGTGGAATTGCCCGAGGCCGACGCGGAGCCGGTGGAAAACCAGGACAGCGAGCCGGTGATTGTTTCCATCGACGCCCAGGGGCAGCTGTTCCTCAATCTGGGCGAGGATGAAAAACAGGCCCTGGAATTGGCCACCGTGGCCCAGCGAGTGGGTGCCGTGGTGCGCCGCAGCCCGGAAAAGCCTGTCCTGGTCTGGGGTGACCGCGCGGTCCCCTATGGCGAGGTGGTGACCCTGATGGCGGCGCTGCAGGCGGCGGGAGCGCCCAGTGTCGGCCTGGTGACAGAGCCGCCCCAGTGAACCTGCGCGAGCTGTTTTCCCCCCACCGCCCGGCGGGGCCGCGGATCGTCCTGCGCCCGACCCTGGCGACCCTCGCCCTGCACGGTCTGCTGATCGTCGCGATTACCGCCAACTGGTCCTTCTTCGAGCCCGAAGTGGTGCCCCACAAGCCGATTCCCAAGGTCATAGCCGCAACCCTGGTGGATCCGGCGGATCTCGCTCGTCCGCAAGCCAAGCCCGAGCCGAAGCCCGAACCGAAACCGGCGCCGAAGCCGGCGCCCAAACCCGAACCGAAGCCAGAGCCCAAGCCGACGCCCAAGCCGAAACCCAAACCTGAGCCGAAGCCTGAGCCGAAGCCTGAGCCGAAGCCTGAGCCGAAGCCTGAGCCGAAGCCNGCCTGAGCCGAAGCCCGAACCGAAGCCTGCGCCCAAACCCGAACCCAAACCCGAGCCGAAGCCACAGCGCGACCCGGGCCCCACTCCCCAGGAGCTGGCGGAGCTGACGCGGCAGGCCCAGGCCCGCCAGCGCGCCGAGGCAGCGCAGCGGGCGGCGGCGCAGCAGGCAGCCGCCGAGGGCGAGCGGCTGGCCGCCAGCTACGCGGCGTTGATCCAGCAAACCGTGATACGCTACTGGAGTCGCCCCCCGAGCGCGCGCAACAATATGGAGGCGGTGCTGTCCATACAGCTGATACCCACGGGGGATGTGGTGAGTGTGAGCGTACTGAGATCCAGCGGCGACAGTGCCTTTGACCGGTCCGCCATAGCGGCGGTGGAGCGGGCGGGGAGTTTCCCGGAGTTGAAGAACCTCCCCCCGCGTGAATTTGAGCGAAATTTCCGGCGATTCCGCCTGGTGTTCAGACCCGAGGATCTGCGTTACTGATGAAAGCGATACGAGTGTTCCTGCTGACGGCCTGGGCCCTGTTCCTCGCCCACAGCGCACGCGCCGAGCTGGTGATCGAGATTACCCAGGGCATGGACAACCCTACCGCGATTGCGGTGGCGCCCTTTGACTGGGCCGGCGGGGGCACCCCGCCCGAAGACGTCGCCCAGGTCATTGAGAATGATCTCGCGCGGAGCGGCCAGTTTGCACCGGTGGATCGCGGTGACATGCTGGCCCGGCCCACGCGCCAACAGGAAATCTTCTACCGCGACTGGCGCGCCATCAACAGCGAATACCTGCTGATCGGCCGGGTGTCGGTGACCGACAGCATCCAGATGCGCATCGAGTATGAGCTCTACGACGTCAATCGCCAGGCACGTATCCTGAATGGCTATGAAGAGGGGCATGTGCGCGATGCCCGCATGTTGTCGCACCGGGTCGCCGATGAAGTCTACGAGACCCTGACCGGGGTGCGCGGGGCCTTCTCCACGCGCCTGCTGTATGTGGCAGTGGAGCGGGTGCCTGGAGAGAAGAGTGTCTATCGGCTGACCATGTCCGACTCCGATGGTGCGCGACCGGTGGTGTTGCTGGAGTCCCGCGAGCCGCTGCTGGCGCCCAGCTGGTCGCCGGACGCCAAGCACATTGCCTACGTGTCATTTGAAACCAGCCGACCGGCGATCTTCCGTCAGGAGCTGGCCACCGGCGCGCGGGAGCAGCTGACCAACTTCCAGGGGCTGAACGGCTCGCCCGCCTGGTCGCCGGACGGTCGGCGCATGGCCATGGTGCTCTCCAAGGATGGCAGCCCGGACATCTACGTCATGGACCTGGCGAGCAAGGCACTGACCCGTATTACCCGGCACTATGCCATCGACACCGAGCCCACCTGGTCACCGGATGGCCGGTCGATCTACTTCACCTCCGATCGCGGCGGCAGGCCACAGATCTATCGCTATGACATGGCCAGTGGCAACACGGAGCGGGTGACTTTCGAGGGCCGCTACAACGCCCGTGCCCGCCTGGCCCAGGACGGCCGCAGCATGGTCGTGGTACACCAGTCGGACGGCCAGTTTCATATCGCCCTGCAGGACCTGGTCAGCAAGCGGCTGTTCGTATTGACCAGTACCGATCTCGACGAGAGCCCCAGTATCGCACCCAATGGTTCCATGGTATTGTACGCCACCAAGTCCGGGGATCGCGGCATACTGGCCGCCGTTTCCGTCGATGGCGGGGTGAAGTTCCGCCTGCCGTCCCGGGAAGGCGATGTTCGGGAGCCGGCCTGGTCGCCATTCCTGCCCCGCGGTCAATAGGCAATCGCGGGCGGTGCAAGTCTCTAGCGTTCAACTCTCATGAAGGAAACGAAGGCAATGAAACAACTGACTGTTGCTGGCAAGATGCTGACTCTGCTGTTTGCAGCGGCTTTCCTGGTGGCCTGTTCCAGCAAGGGCACACGTGACGATGATGCGGCAGCCGAGGCTGCGGCGCGTGCGGCCGCGGAACGGGCAGCAGCCGAAAGGGCCGCCGCCGAACGGGCCGGTTCCGAGCGCGCCGAGCAGCAGCGCCTGGAAGAGGAAGTTGCGCGGGTCGGCAACGTGTTCTATTTCGAATTCGACAGCTCCACCCTGACGCCCCAGGCGCAGGAGTCCCTGGATGCGCACATTGCCCTGCTGCGCACCAATGACCGCACTGTCCGCCTGGAAGGTCACACCGACGAACGCGGTACCCGGGAGTACAACATGGCACTGGGTGAGCGTCGGGCCAACACGGTTCGCGATTACATGGTGGTCAATGGCATCCCCAGCTACCGTATCGAGACGGTGAGCTACGGCGAGGAGCAACCCGTTGCCTATGGATCCGGTGAGGCCAACTGGTCCCAGAACCGGCGCGTGGAACTCAAGTAAGGCGTAACGCGAAGGACCGGGCATGCGAGAGCTGAGCAAGGCGCTGTTGGCAGGCGGGTTGGCCCTGGTGGCCGCTCCACTGTACATGTCGGCGCAGGCACAGGATTACATCGACCTCGAAGCCGAGCGCGAGCGCTCGGCGCGCTCCGAGGCCACCGCGGAATCGCGGCCCGACCCCTATGCCCCGCAAGCCGCCCGCAGCTACCCGGCGACCAGTTTCGGGGTGCGGGGCGCGCCGGCGCCGACCCAGCAGGCCCAGGCACCGTCCCCAGTGGATGGAGGCGCAGCAGCGCAGGGCGCCGCGGGGCCGGTATCGGGCGGATCTGCTTCGGGTGGTGGCAACGTCGGTCAGCTGTTCATGACCGTACAGCGCCTGCAGCAGGAGGTCATGCGCCTCAATGGTATCGTCGAGGAGCAGGCCCACGAGCTGCGCAGCCTGCGCGAGCAGAGCCTGGAGCGTTATGTCGACCTGGATCGGCGGCTGGGGCTGCTTGCGGGTGCCGATCCGGGCGCTGCGGGTGGCGCCGCGAGCGCTGTGGGGCCGTCTTCCTCCGGGGAGAGCGCAGCAGCTCCAGAGCAGTCCGGCGAGCGCGAGGCCTACCAGTCGGCCTACAACCTGGTGCGCGACCAGCAGTTTGACCAGGCCGTCGGTGCTTTCCAGCAATTTCTTCAGGATTACCCGGCGGGTCGGTTTGCTCCCAATGCCTATTACTGGCTGGGTGAACTGCACCTGGTGACACGTCCACCAGACCTCGAGGCGGCACGTCAATCCTTCATGCTGCTGCTGGAGCTCTATCCGCAGGACCAGAAAGTCCCGGATGCCCTGTTCAAGCTCGGCAAGCTGCATTTCGAGAAGGGTGAGCGCGACAAGGCCCGGGAGTTCCTGGAGCGTGTGGTCAATCAGCATGCGTCCTCCGGTAGCGGTGCCGTCAACCTGGCCCGGGATTTCCTGCGCAACAATTACTGAGACGCGCGTGGACCTCTCCGCCAGCCTTAGAATTACCGAGATTTTCCATTCCCTGCAGGGCGAAACCCGCACCGTCGGCTTGCCGACGGTCTTCGTGCGCCTGACCGGGTGCCCCCTGCGCTGTGTTTACTGCGATACCGCCTATGCATTCAGCGGGGGTGAACTGCGCACGCTGGAAGGCATCCTCGAGGAGGTTCGCCGTCATGGTGCTCACTACGTCACGGTGACGGGGGGCGAGCCCCTGGCGCAGCCAAACTGCCTGCCGCTGCTGGCAGCCCTGTGTGACGCCGGCTACGAAGTGTCCCTGGAAACCTCCGGTGCCCTCAGCGTCGCCGGGGTCGACCCGCGGGTGGTCAAGGTGCTGGACTTGAAGACACCGGCCTCTGCCGAATCGCACCGCAATGACTATGCCAACATCGATCAGCTGAATCCCCGCGATCAGGTCAAGTTCGTGATCTGCGACCGGGCAGACTACGAGTGGGCGCGCTTCAAGCTGGACGAGTACCGGCTGGCGGAACGGGTGGACGACGTGCTGTTTTCCCCCTCTCACCACGATCTCCCTGCGCGCGAGCTGGCGGAGTGGATTCTCGCCGATCGCCTGCCGGTACGCCTGCAACTGCAACTGCACAAGCTGCTGTGGAACGATGAGCCCGGACACTGACTCCCCGCGCGCCGTGGTTTTGGTCTCCGGCGGCCTGGACTCCACCACGGTACTGGCGATGGCCCGTGCCCGAGGCTACGCCTGTTATACCCTGAGTTTCGACTACGGCCAGCGGCACCGGGCAGAGCTGGCGGCGGCGGAGCGCGTATCCCGCGCCCAGGGGGATGTCGAACACAAGGTGGTGAGCCTGAATCTCGACAGCATCGGCGGCTCGGCGCTCACCGACCCGGACATCGCGGTCCCCGAGGAGGCGACCGAGGGTATTCCGGTCACTTATGTGCCCGCGCGCAATACGGTGTTTCTGTCGATCGCCCTGGGCTGGGCGGAGGTGCTGGGAGCGGAGGCGATCTTTATCGGGGTCAACGCGGTGGACTATTCCGGCTACCCGGATTGCCGGCCGGCGTTCGTGGCTGCCTTCGAGACCCTGGCCAACCTCGCCACCCGCGTTGGCGTCGAGGGCGGCAAGCTTCGGGTGGAGGCTCCCCTGATGCATATGAGCAAGGGGGAGATCATCCGCGAGGGTCTGCAGCTCGGGGTGGACTACAGTCTCACCGTGTCCTGCTATCAGGCTACGGATGCGGGGCTGGCTTGCGGCCGGTGCGATGCTTGCCGGCTGCGCCGGGAGGGTTTTCTGGCGGCCGGCGTGAACGATCCGACCCGCTACCGCTGAGTCTCCCGTGTCTCTCGCCGAAAAGTGATAAAAAGTCGTCCCACGGTGGCTAAAATCGCTTGAGTTTTTCCGCCAGATCCGTAGTATACGCACCTCGTTACGGGTCGTTAGCTCAGCTGGTAGAGCAGTTGGCTTTTAACCAATTGGTCGCTGGTTCGAATCCAGCACGACCCACCATTTTTCAAGGGGTTAGCGGTGATTTGCTGCTAACCCTTTTTTCTTTTCCGACACCTTTCCGACAGTGGTTTTTGCGGCCTTGCCGTGTACCAAAGTCAGTGTCGGCGTCTGGGCAATGTCACGGTTGACGATCCGCTCACTGGCCTCAATCAGCTCGCTGATTTCGGCCGCCGAGTAATGCGTCGTCATATCGCCGTTCGCATGCCCCAGCAGGCATTTGCGGGTCTCCAGCGGAACACCCGCCGCCCTTAATCTGCGCCCGCATGTATGGCGCAGGTTATGGATGCCTTTCAGGACACCTTCATGGACGGGCAGTCCCGCATCCTTCCAGGCCCGCCGCCATCCATTGCTGTGAAGCCGCTTCATGGGCCGGCCCCGGTATGTAAAAACATACTCCGGGTGAATGCCGCGCCGCGCTTCAACGACCCTGCGAGCGATGGAGTTCAGGGCCACAACCCGCTCCATTCCGGTTTTTGTCGCGGTTTCCGGGAGAACGAAGACAGACAGGTTGAGATCGTCTATCCATACCTCCCAGTCCCAGCGGAGCCGGCAAATCTCCAGCTCCCGGCATCCGGTATTGACCGCAAACAGCGCGGCTTGCTCCAGATGTCCCGGCAGCGCCTTCAGCAGCCGCTCCTGCTCTTTCCATGAAAGAGGGTAGGGCTTGGCCTGCCTGCCCTTTGTTGACAGCCTGGTGAGCTTTGGCGGGGCCTGGCGCAGCCAGGGCCGTCCGTCCTCGTGACGCCAGACCCTTGCCGCCCTGTTCAATATCGCGCTGACGGCGATCAGGGCGTTATTGACCGATTTTGGCGCAAGACCGCGCGCCAGTTCATGGTCAATGAAGGGCTTTAGCGTCCCGTCATGTACCTGCTCCAACGCCAGATGGCCGAGAAAGGGCAGCATCTGGTCGATATGTATGGCTACAGCGTCAACAGAGGGCTTGTGTGCTATATCTTCGAGGTAGCGCATAGCCGCTTCTTCGAAGAGATAGACAGCTTCCCGCTTCCTTGCGGCTTCCTCTTCAATACCTGCCAGTCGCCTGATCAGGTATCTTTCCGCCTCAGTGCGGCTAGCTTTTCCCGTGCTTTCACGGATCCAGCCGCCTTCGGCGTGTTTGCATCGTTTTTCGATGTGCCAGATACCGCCCTTAAGGCGGAGCCCCGGCATTCTGCTTTGCTTAGACATATGTCGTCCTCCGGTGCAGAGGCCTTAGGACGACGCCCGTTGCACCGCATATATTCGTCCACCCAGGCGTCGAGTTCAAGCCGGTCAAAGGCAACGGACTGGGATCCCAGCGGAATCTCGGTGATATGCGGCCTGACCTCGGCGTTGAATTTGTTCCGATCCATACCGAGATAGCTGGGGGCATCCCGCAGCCTTATCAGTCGGGGAAGCAGAGTCAGCCGCAGGCTGGATTGATCCGATCCTTTGCTCATGGGCTAGATGTTATTGCCAGGCCACCGACCGAAACCGCGCACGAAACGCGCGCGGGGCAGGGTGTGCATCCAGGGGTAGCGGTAGAGCCGGATAAATAGTGAAACCGTGATGGGTATGGTGTGCTTCTCGCGTATCCAGAAATCTCAAGATGCGCGCACATAAGTCGTTTTGAGCAGTTTGTTAACCGGTTTTTAACGAAATTCCCATAACAATTATAGGTAGAACGAATAGAAGAGGCGCGTATGGAGATAAAAGTAAAAGGAGAAATGACACTTGTGGAGATACGGCAGGCGCTGTTCGAAAAGCTCAGCGAGGTTGAGTGCGACCATGCAATACGATATTCGTTCGGCGCGACGCTATTCCTCAATCCAACCAATGGCTTTGGCGATGCGGTCAGCCCATCGGTCTCAAAGGTTTACAGCCGTGGGCCGTATAAGTCAGCAGCAGATGAATACAAAATCTAATATCTGTTAAGAGAAAGGAGTATCCCATGAAGACCCCATGCTATATCGGATTGGATCAGGCCCGTCAGGTCTTGTCGGATATGGGCATCGAGCTTAACGACCGGCAGATGAAACGAGCCGCTGACAAGGATGCCAGTGGCAGGCGGAAACTGCCCTTCTTCGTCGATCCAATTGAGGGCCGGTTGAAGATCGAGAAGGGTTCGCTGGTGCGAATATACCAGGAGCTACAGGTTCAGGCTGAGAATAGCGTAAAGGACTAAGAATTTGCTTGAACAGGCTGGAATCCGGTAGTAATCATTAAGATTCATGTCAGATATAAGAAAACGGGTCGGCAGGAAAGGTACGACATACCAAGTACGCTACCCGAGCAACACGACAAAATCAGGCTACGCCTACGCCACCTTTAATACGAGAAAGGAGGCGCAGGCGTTTGTCGAAAGTGGTGAAATCGGTAAAAGGTCTAAAGCTCCGCGATGCGAAATCACAACTGTGTGTCAGGCAACCGATGCTTGGCTTCGGATCTGTGAAAAGGAAGGTCTAAACGGCCGTGAACCCGTTACCGCTTACACCCTGAAGAACTATGAGTATCGAGCAAACTTCATCCGATCCTATGACTGGGATAAAGGTATTCACGATTTGACAGCGCCTGATATCGTTGCCTTTAGATCGTGGCTTCTTCGGAACGACATAAGCCGTGATCTTGCCAGCAAAGTTCTATCATCGTTCCAGTCCGTGATGAAAGAAATGACCATTCAAGGGGTCATTTCCCAGAATGTCGCCTCTGGAATTTGTATTCGCTCGGATGCGCGCTATAAAGAGCCGGTGAAAATTCCAACAAGAAAGGAAGTCCTGGCTTTGTTAAATGCGGCCGATACGCTCGCGAATGCAAAGAACCAAACAATTGCCAGAGCCTGGCAACGGTACCGACCCATGTTATATCTCGCGGCAGATTCCGGCATGAGACCCCAGGAATACCTGGCAATCTCAAAAGGCTGCCTGACAGACCGTGGAGTTCAAGTACAAAGGGCAATTGAGGGTAGCGGAACCAAGATTTCTGTAACGAAGACACCGGCGGCGCGTCGTCTCATTGAGCTTAGTCCAGAGGTAATGGAAATGGTGCGCGACTATGCTAAGTATCACGCGTGTCAGAATCCCCACGATCTGGTCTTCCCCGCTTCAAATGGCGGACTGCAATCACGTCGGAACTGGCAGCGACGTGGATTTAATGTAGCATGCAGAGAGGCTGGCTTGCTAGAAACGGTAGAAGTCGAGGGTAAGAAGTTAGAGCAGCCCAAATATCGTCCCTATGATCTTCGCCATTTTTTTGCTTCGATGTTGATTCAAGAAAAGACCAATCTAAAAAAGATACAGACTTTGATGGGGCATACTAATATTGAAACCACCCTCAATGTTTACGGTCACTTGCTGCCAGACGAGAATGATGATGAAGCTGGAGGCATGATTAGCGGTTTGTTGCAGAAAAGTTGTGGCGGGTCTGTGGCGGAAAAATCCTAAATGACTGAGGATACGGATTTTTATTATGCATGGGGTGCAAGGGGTCGGAGGTTCGAATCCTCTCGCCCCGACCATAATAAAAACAATAGGTTAGGGTTAAAAAAGAGGTTGAAGCGACAACTTTTCCGCCATCTTTGCCACAAATAGCTGCCCTCTGTAACCCGCAGAAATCCGCCATTGTCCTTTTTGGCCGGTTTCAGCTTGTGGCGAATTTGTGGCAAGTTTTTGTGCAACAAGTGATTGGCTCGCGTATACAAAGATGTGTATCGATTCGCTAACCCTACAAGGAGAGCATGGTAGGTGAGCAGCCTGTCCGTCATTCGCGATACGAAGCAGGAAGTCTCCCCACAAGCCTATCATAGTACGAAAACATCGACTCCCACTTGCAACCTAATTGCTATGCAAACCATCACATAAAGTTGCGGAAGTCATAGACGCTATCAACCATGTCCTTGTTCTGCTGGATGATGTCCGCGAATGCTTTGGAATAGACAAGCGTAACCGGCAGCTTCTTATACAGAGTGTTGTTGTTCCAATCCATTTTGGTAAGGCCAAGAATACCCGAACAGGTTTCGTGCCAGCCGCCTACGCCTGAAAAACGGCGAACAAGAACAGGTGAAGGGGTAGGCTTTAGAGGCCCTTCCTTGTAGACATTGAAATTCGGATTCTTGAGGTTAACGCCGGTCACACTGCCTTGCGTCCAAAGGAGAGCTTCATTGCGTTCAATAGGAATATAGGTGCCCCGCATGACAGGATATCCGTGGGCCTGGGGAGGCTTCTTGGTGTCAAAGCGGACACCCTTCCAGTTTGTCCCTTTTACGATCTGGACAAGTTCAACGTCCGTACCATCACGGAACGTATCGAGCGCACCTAGTATTTCCTGTTCCTGAAACGGCGTATTCTTGTGAACGGTGATCTTTCGAGGCAGTCGTCCGAAATGACCACTTTGGTAAATCTCTAGACTACGAGAGAGAACCGATTGCATCTCATAGTATGAAAGATACGGATTTTTCTTGCTGTCCTGCGTGAACTCTCGCGCATCGTAGGCTACGAACCGGAACCCCGTTCCGTCTGGATCAAAGACCTGGCTGCAACAGGTCGTATAAAGGTTTCCGCTCTTATCGGTCTTCATGGCATAGCTGATGCCGATGAAGGCCTCATCTTGGCTTAATCCGGTGAGCTTCCAGGGCACACCTCCGGCCTTGGCGTAGATCGCGACGCTTATGCCCCACATAACATTGGCGCGGCACCTCCGCGTAAAGCTCTTCTCCCGAACAATTTGTATCGGGATATTCGATGGTGCGCAGTATGCTTTGAGGTAATCGTGAAAATCGAAATTTTCACCTTCGAAACATGCGGCCCAGCTTTGCGGTAAATATAAAAGTGCAATATCAAAATTGCTACGCACGCTCCGAAGCTGGGCGACACACTGGAACAAGCCTTTTGCGAGTTCTTCTTTCTGCCCGGTCTGAGCATACCTATCAAGCTCATCGGGAAAGGAGATAACCAGAGCATTATCCTGGCTGGCGATGGGAATACGAAATAGCGTTTCAAAGCCAGGATATTCAGGGTAATAGTTTGATGCTTCCCGCACCTGCGCAGTTCCTTTCAGCTCCCGAACCAATCCGGTGAGCTTGCCCATATCCGCTTTGGGGGCGAGAAGCGCCAGGCGAAGCGTGGCTGGCGCACCAAATTTCAGGCCGTACGGCCCGTGATTGATCAACCCCATCAACGGGTGTCTACTGGTTCTGCCTCCGGCAAAGACAAGTTCCGGTTCGGGTAGTGTCGCATAGCCACTCAACTCTCCTGTGCCTGATATCATGCGACAAGCCTCCGCGAAAATGTCGTCCTATTGCTTACGCGAAAACGCGGGTTTTCAATCTCGTTTCCATCGGAAAAAGGCGTCAACGTGATTTCAGAATTGCGCTGATCAGTGTCAAAGAGTAACTTGATCCACGCATCCAAAAGTGCATTGAACTTATCGTTCTTCCTGTCGCTACGCCTCTTGTCCAGAAAGTCTCGGGCATTGGCTCGGTCGCGAGGTGGCCATATCCAGATGTCTGGGTCGATCATAATCCAGAAACGACCACCCTTCTGATCAACGGATATCCGCAGCGCCTCAGCCCATTGAACCTGTTGGGCTTTCGGTTTTTCGGGAGTGGGGACTGTAAAGACCCCCGGCACCGTGCCAGATACTTTGCCGACAACTTGAAACAATGGATCCAGACTTCCAGCATCTTCGGTATGCTGATCGGCAATCAGGAACACTGATCCGTGCCGCACACGGACGAGCAAGGGACGTTCGCGTGCAAATGCATATCCCAGAGCCTGTTCGATAAATCCCTTTACGTGTAGATTGCCCGGGGCGCGAATGTCATCCGGCAAGGCACGGGACTCTACTGTCTGGATCGCCCCTGCGAATCCCCGGCGGGCGTCATCTTCTTTTCCCCAGCACCACACTGTATCTGATTTGGTCAGAACTAGGGTTTGTTGCGACGCACCTGCAACTTTTCTAACCTCATCCCACTCAATGGTTTGGTTCGATGACAGTGACAAGCATTCGGATGGCATGCCCAGTATGGGGAGGGCATTGAGACGAAGGAGCGGCTGTTGTCTTCCAGCTGATGGTAGGGGAATGTTCACTTCCGACAAATGTGCTTTGCGTACCTTAGTGTCCAAGTCGTGCGACTTGGCATCGATGTTTCGCCATAGACGAAGCATCAGCGCATCAAACGTCTCAATCTCGACAAGTTCGGCGGTCACTCCTTTACTCTGTGCAGCCGTGAGCAGCTCCGAGACCGCAGGATGTACAGAACAGCCCTTTAAGCCAGTCCAGTAAAGACCGTGTGGGAAAGGATTGGGCGTCTCTAGAGCTTTCTTGAACAGAGCCATGACGCTCTCATCACGCCCGCTATAGCCAGCGACGATAAAGCCAAAGCGATTGGCGGCATTCAAAAGGCAGGCGGAGAGTTCCTGGTTCTGTTTTTCCAGGTCGGCACTTAAGTTCTTGATGCTGTCGTAGCGAAAGTCGCCGTGGAGCTTGCAGTAAATAGGGAATTCTTCGTTGTTGAGAGCAGTATTGGCCGCGTATGATCCTTCTAGGTGAAATGCCGCGAATGACCGGCCGCTGACTTCAGCAACTGATTTTTCTACGACGCTATCAAAATTTGTTGTAAATACGGCACGGCACATTTCATTCGTGAGTAAAGCACCTAGAACACGGTTGCCCACCGATAATGCGACTTTATCTTCGGCCAGCTTGGCACTCATATATCTCCGCTGGCGTTCCTTATCGTTGCCGAAAATTTTCTCAAAATAGGTGGAATATTCCTGATCCGCCCACAGCTCTGGGAAACCGTGCGCATCCATATACTAACGTTATCGAAAGTAATGTCACTCGATAATGTATCGACATTCGGGTTGTCGGA
>NZ_BAAGXL010000022.1:0-144528 GCF_054779855.1 Haliea atlantica
TTGCCGCCGGCATTATCTCAAATACCTTGCCCTGAAGCAGGGTTTTTCAACAGCCTGCTAGTGATCCGGCCAACGATCTGCAGTATTTACTGCGATGGCAGATTTTCAATGTCCTGGCAGGTAATTCAGATGGTCATGCCAAAAACCTTTCGCTGCTATACCGGGCCAATGGCGAAATACAGCTAGCCCCTTTTTATGATCTCGTTTGCACTCGGGCCATTGAACGTATTGACTATCATCTGGCATTTTCCGTTGGCAATGAAAGAAATCCAGGCATCGTTTCCACAAAGCACTGGGATGACCTGGCGCAACAATGCGGTTTGCGTGCTCGGTTTCTACAAGGCCAGGTGCAGGATGTTGCTGCCAGTCTGTTGGAGCACCTGCAGCCGACGAGAGAAAAGTTTGAAACGTTGTACGGGAAATATCCCGCGCTGCAACGGATCGAAAAGGTCGTGAATAAACAGTGTCGGCGCACGATCAGCGAATAAGTGCGACTGGCAAGGTTCTCAACGAACAACGAACTATGCATCGGCATTTTAATGAAATGGGGGTGCCACTTTATCCCAAGTGGCCAGGGCAAGGAGCCGATTCGATCGGCGACATTAATCTTCGTTGGGCAGCATGATCGTGACGACCGGTTCACCGGCATCACCGGGGCCAACCATCAGTTTCAAACTCACCTCGCCGGCTTCTGTCGAATGCCCGTCTTTCGGCACGCGGTACAACGAGAACAGCAACCGATCACCAGGAGCAGTAGCCGTTCGAATGGCGTAGAACGCCATAAACAGCACGTCCCACAAACGGCCAGACTCGTCCTGGTGCACTTGAAAGCGGTTATCCCGCTCTGTCCAGGCAACGCAATCACACCAAGCGGTGTGGGTAAGTGCGACTGGCCATTTGAAGCCAGCCTCACGTGCCATAGCGGTAACATCGATCAGGACGCCATCCTCGATAGCCTGTGCACGACTGTAACTTGCGACAACAGGACCGAAGACATCTTCCAACGACTTGTGCTCTGAATTTTTCATAAGGTTTCTCCCTGGAGAAATGAATTAGGAAATTCAGGGAGCACCTCCTTCCCATTGGGGAAGAAGACTCCCCAATGGGTTAAGTAAATGGCGTTACAGCAATCCGCGTTCGGCGAAGGAAACTGATTCCCCCACCGTGACCACAAAGTGATCCAGTACACGAATATCAACGAGTGCCAACGCCTCTTTTAAGCGCCGGGTAATCGCTTCGTCCGCGTGACTGGGCTCGGCGACACCACTCGGGTGATTGTGAAAAAACATCACCGCTGCCGCGTTAAGCGTTAGCGCCTGTTGCACCACCACGCGGGGGTACACCGAGGCACCATCAATGGTTCCCTGGAACAACTCTGCGGCTTCGATTACCCGATGCCGGTTATCCAGGTACACACAACCAAAGACTTCCGCTTTGCGTTCAGCCAACAACATCCGCAAGTAATCACGGGTGTGGTTGGGGCTCGGTAGCTCCAGGCCCGGCTGGTGCAGGTCCTGCAAGATCGCAAAGGCCAGCTGCAGCAGGGATTGCTTTTCAGGATCGTTCAACGACGCCATGCGAATGGCTGCAAAACGGTTTTTAGGAATCACCCGGGAGGGTGAGGATTTGGAAGCCATGAGCGGTCTCCTTGAAGAGTCGAGGAGACCTGCCCGGCAAGGGAGAATCTCCCTCGCTGGGTTGAAAGATTGAGCGCATCAACAGATGCGATCAGTTTTGGTCGTCAGGCTACGGCGTTGTGGCTCGCAGACGCAGGTGCCGGAAAAGGCTGACCTTCAACTTTGATCCACTGGAACCGCAGTAACCGGGACTTCAGGCTGATGCCCGTCGTACCGGCTCGATCACCGTTTTTGAAGATGAAGGTTTCGGCTTGCAAATCACTGAGGTGAAAACCCACCAGCACCTTAAATTCAGCTTCCACCGCAGGCATTAGCTGACGCACCAGGTCCTTCGCCTCTTCACCCACCACCACGCACTCGAAATGCGTGTGCTGAACGTTGTCGGCTGGCCCTCGTAGCGCCGCGATGGTGACACTGAGAAAGGGGAGCCCATTCTCGGGTGTTACTTCGCGAACCCGGTTGAGGTAACCGATGCCGTGGATATCAAGATCGAAATACTTCGGTTTTTCAGGGGTAGTTTGTCTACTGGTCATAACAGTTTCTCCTTGAACATAATGGAAAGCCGGAGAACACGATTCCCTGGCGGGAAGGTGTTTCCCGGCAGGGTGAGTAAAATCAGGGCAAGCCCTGACACTGGATTGACGGTAAAACCGCGATGTCACTTGCACAATCCGCTGACATCTTCTTTGCCACTGAGACCGCAGTGGCCACGTACAAAGTCGTTACCCCTCCCTCACCGGGGCGTCGCAGACAAACTGCAGGTACTTGAGCATGCCCCTTGCGTTAGCAAAAGCGGCATGCTCGGCCATAATTTGATTGGGAAACCAGTTGGCAATATCAGCGGCTAACGCAGCACTGCCACCGCCGACGAACAGCACACGATCCAACTCCACACCGAGTCCAAGCTTGCGGCGGGTTTCGGTATAGAGTCGCTCCACCAACTCGCGTTTTGCTTCCGCCACCATGGCCGAGACATCGTGATCCTTGCCATGCAAACGCAACCGATGTGTATCGACGGCCCGACTGATACTCTGCTCGCCGAGCTCGTTGATATCGAACTGTTCCTGTATACGGTTCGCCACGCGAATCTTGACGTTCAGCATGCCGCGATTCAGAGAGCCCGAAGAACCGTGCACAATGCCCTGGTCCTGGACCACCACATAATCCGTGGTGCGGCCACCGATATCGACAATGGCGATGGGCGCGTTGACGCGATCCGCGTCCAACGTCACACCATCATCATCGGTCATAACAATCACATAGTCGTACCAGGCAGCCAGCGCCTCCGGAATAACTTCATGAAAGGCGATGCTCACCTTTAGGAGCCCCTGTTGCGCTGCCCTTTGCGATGCTTTTCTGGCAACAACAGGCTCAACCGCCAATTTCAAACCCTCCCTTTTTGCCTGGATCGCTCGTCGTCGTTGCTGACCATCGTTGCGGTAAAAGGCGGAGACCGGCAACCCCGTCACCACATGGACGGATCGGCCCGACAAACCCGCCTGTTGCAGTGCATGCTGGACGATCACCCGATTCAGGGCCGAGCCCGGGTATTCATCGAATTGAGTGGGCTCACCATCGACCGCACCGACGGAATACACACTGCCACCGGTTTCGTACTCAAAAATTTTCTGTTCCTCATCCCGTATCCAGGTGACACCGGCCGATCCCATGCGTGCCCGCGAAGGCACCGCCAGGAGGCGACCATCCGGTAACGCCACTTTGGTATAGGCATAGCCGTCATCGAGACCCACCTGTCCCACCGCCATGGGATTAGTGGTCACGGGTGGTTTGTCTTCGTCAGAAAATTTCTCATCGGTCAGTTCTGTCATGGTGCGATTCCTGATATCAGGGTTAGATGTCTTTACTCACCGATCACTCGTCTCAGGTGCGTAAAGGGTTTTCTGGTGTCGTTTGGGGGAGCAAGCCTGGCGCGTTCGTCGTTGGGTGGGCTGCCAGGTGACCGCGCAGCGTGATCGACCATCGTCTCGGTTGTTCGCGGCTGGACGGAACCAGCTCCGCGACTTCCGTGTGTCTGGGTGGATGTACACGGCTGACTCATAGGCATTGCGTGTGTCGGCAGCGCTTGCTCAGATCTGATGGCCTGACACTCGCTTCGAAATCCCACCAGCAACAGCTGCCGCAACCACTCGTTTTGTCTGCTGTTAGGCAGGCGGCGTAGACGCTGAAGCACCATCGCTTCGAGTGGAATTCGCGTATCGAGTGAGATGACGAGCTGCTGAAGCGTGCTGGTGGCCACGGCGTTCAGCCCTCGTCAGAATCTGCGATGGCGTTGCTATTCAGCTGTTGAAATGCCAGGGGACGCAGAGACGGCAACCGCTCACCATTGAGGATGTCCTGGGGAATCTCGCCCATCCGCTCTCTCGCTTTGATGGCTGCCGGTGTTCCCTGCCGGATATCGGAGCGACGAACGTCCAGGCAGTGATACCCCTGGGGCAACGCAAACACCCGGCGCACCCATCGCCCACTAGCCGACACCTGCTCAATGAGGTCAGTGGGCATGTCGAGACCTAAGTGATGCAACGTCATGTCTGCGCACATCAACCGGTCGTACTCGCCCAGCAACTGTGCTGCGCGAAAGGCATAGGGGTTAGCGAACTGTAACGATACGCGCTGTGGTCGACTCGATTGCGCGACAGTGAATTCGAGAGCACTGTTGGATTCAGTGATAAGGGCGTCCATACTTTGCTGCAATTCCTGCAGCTGTGCGCGGATATCGGCAACGCCCTCTTCCACTTTGAGCAACCACCAGTCGGCATAAGGGTCGTCGAATCGGACGGCCTGCCATAGCGACTTCAGCCGATCTGCAAAACCGATCAATCCCATAATGGCAGGCTTGCCATCGACTGCACGGCGGCCGCGGATCAGGCTCTGGGCCTGATAGGTCTGAATCGTCAACCAGACTTCACCTTGCAGGGCGCCTGGCACTGACTCGTTTTGATTTTCGGCTGTACTCTCGTGTGACTGCTCTGCGTCTGAATTCATTTGCGTCATTCCCTTCAAGATCAACTCTGACGTGCTATGAATCCACGAATGGGAAAATGACACCACGGAATATCCATCCGACTGATGCAGTGTTTTGTGTTGTTGCGATCAGATGGTTCCAGTGGAAACAGTGCGGGGAAGTAACGACGGTGGGGTGTCACATCGTGTGTGATAACGGGCGGTCGCGCTATTTATCCATATTCAATGATGCTCGTAACTTGGCCAGCTGCTCACGCCCATAGGCTTGGTTTCGTGCTCGCTCTTCAGCCGCTTTAGTTTTCTGTTCTTCGTTTTCTGGCGGTGGTACGTGATGTGCCCGATCTTGTCTTGCCTCGGCCACCTTGATCCCGAGGTTGGGCACAAATTCGCCTTGTTGTGCCGCCTTGCACAGCGAATGCAAGAACCGCAGCTCGTCATAAACCGGCTTCATGCCTTTTTGCTCAGACTCCAGACGACCCTGAAGTTCGTCGAGCACCAACTGCCGATCATCAAGATCGATCATGGCAAGATACCTGTCCGCCAGGTGTTTCTGGTTCTCCGACAAGCGCGGCGGATAGATCAGCGCTCGCTCTGTCACCGACGGGACTGATGGATTGGATTCAGAAAATGTTTTCTCTTCATGGTTTGTATTTTGTGTAGTGGTTGTTGTAGTTGTTTTTTTATAATGACTACTACAACGACTACTGTAGTGTTCCTTTTCCTCCGCCTTTGAATTTTGGTCATGGACGGATTGTGCTGATGCGCAGGCCCCGGACGAATTTTTCAGTTTCCCGATAGTCGCGGCGTGAAAGGTAAAATAACGACCGCTTTTGCTGTGGTTTCCGCTGGAATCTGACAATTGTTGGGCGGCCTGCAGTCGACGCTCAATAGTTGACTCCTTCCGTCCTAACGACTCGCCATTCTGAATGTCCTTATCCAGACTCTCCAACACAGCTTGCGCCACGCGCCGGACGCGGGCGTGATGATGTTCCTGGGATTGGGTGACGAATGCCATGTAGGACTCATCCAGGTACAGGGCATCGACCAGAGGCAGGGGTTCATCGTGAAGACTGTAGACATTGCCAGTGAAACGGCCGCTTTTTTGACGCACTCTGGCACACAGCGTTAGCCAACGCGTCAAGCGCAGAATGGCAATAGCGCGAGAGACAGTGGAGGTTGAGGAAACGTTGGTTTTAGCCGCAATGGTATCGTAATCGGGGAACGCCGTTCGTCCTCCAGTCTCCCTGGCATGGAGCATGATAACCATCCATACCAGTTTATCGACGGGTTCCAACACCGGGTCCTGGATGACCATGGCCGGCACGGCCTGATGCCAATTCCCCATGAACAACATGGCATCCGGTAACGATGGATCACTCTGGGCACGAACCTTGGCAACAGTTGCCTTGATTAAAGCGTCGAGAGCAACAGTTTCTGGTCGCAGCGCATCCGCATCATGGGCCATTCTCGACAACCCGCCCGGACGTCGCGGCACTGCTTCCCTCACCGTAGGTTTCCCAACGCTGCACCAGCGCCCAAATCGATCGCAATCCAATGCCTGTCTGTTGCTGTAGGTCGAGATAGTCCTCTGCAGTTAATGTGGATTTGTCATCCGCCTGAACCTTATCCTGCCAGGCATACCAGAGCGCGTGGGTATCGGTTTCATTCAGTTCGGGAGGCCGGCCCACGGCCGGCGCCAGCGTCAACAATCGGCGCCATCGCGTGTACTCCCGAGAACTCACACCAAACAGCTGCTGCATCATCTCTAACGGTGCGTCCGCGACCAGCAATGTTCGCTGCAGATCCTCAGATTCCCGCTGATGACGCAGGTGATCGAGCATCGGCCAAAAAACATCACGATTGAGACCAATCTGCAGACAGTGCACACGCAGTGCATCGGCCCGATAGAGATCGGCCAGATTCATCTCTTTCAGGGCGTCCAGTTCTTTGGGGCCAAAGTTCATGGCGCGCAATGCCTGCTGATCCCCCTCTGCCAGACAGCGCATGGCGTACAACAGCACGGCGGTGGTGAGGTCGGCTTCCTTATTGGACGACATCGCTTTCACCGCCTTGTTGCGCCCAAAGCTCGACCCCGGTATCGAAAGCTAACCGTTTAATGCTCCGGTAGGATTCCATCATTTGCAGCAGACGCTGCCAGTCTGGCGGGTTCAATTGTTGCCAGAGCTGGCTGTTGAGATGGCCGGGATCAGGCGTCCAGACACTGCCAAAGAGCAAACCGGCATCATGGAATGCCAAGGCCTGGTATAGGGGCGAGTCTTTATCAAGGTAGGCCAGGACAATGTCAGTGGGAGCGACAGTTAACTCTGAGCTTGCAGCCAACTGCCACCAGAGTGCGGACACTAAATCCAGCATGTCCTGGTCAATGGATTCCCGCAGTTCCAGTGAAGGCACATCAATCAGCAGAAAGCCCAAGCCCTGATCCGGCAGACGAATGACTGTCTCGTGCAGTCCGTGGGATACCGCCAAGGTTACGGCGCAGTCCCACAACTGGCTCCGCAAAACGTCAAGATTTCTTTGTTGACCACCTTTTTGGGAATTCGGCGCAGAGGTCAACTCAGCCGGCATGTTCGGTTGGTCTTTGCTTTTGTCGCGACCACTCGTCGGTGAATCGATGTCAGCGGGCTGCTTTTCCAATGTCGTCGTATTCGATGACGGCCCACTATCAGAATGCTCCGGGTGTTCCGAGTCCCTGTCAGCCCCCGGTTCTGTAGCCTCTTCGGTATGAGCGGGGAGGCTGAATGCGCGGCCCGATAGTTGCGCCTCCATCTCCAGATGAATCACTTGGCGATTCAGTTCGGACTCCACGGCGATCTCATTTTCCAATGCATCGCGCAGTGGCTGAATGTCCCATTCGGCGCCATCATGACGGCGACACAACTCGGCAAAGATCGCATCGAAAACGGTGTTATCCCCCAATTGGCGACGATCCCAGATCGCTCGGGCAGCGCGTTCAAGGGCTCGGATCTTTTCCACCTGTGGCCGACCCAATCCGGCAGCCAAGGCTTTTGGCATCAATGGCCACAAGGTCTCAACGGCATATCCCATTTTGGAAATCATGCTGTGGCTGAGCCCGAAACCTCTCTCTCTGAACAACTCTTCCAGTTGGCGCTGAGACAGGCTCTCAACCTCCATCTCGCTTTCGAGGAGATTCTTTGCTTCGAATACGGCCAACGCTTTATCGATGAAAGGCAAACCGCCGCGCAATTCGTTTTCCCGGAGGTGGGCAAAAAGTACATTGGACTCTTGCGACCAGGGCTTGACGACGCAATCAATCCAGCGAAATCGCTCATCGCCGGTTTCGTCCAAAAGCTCCTTCAGTATCCTCAGCCGTGTATTGCCGCCACTGTGGAGCACATAATCAGCAGCCCCCGGCTCCTGTGATAGCACCAATGGTTGATCCAGGCCTTCAGCCTGGATCGACGCCTTTATTCGATCGTATTCCGGGTTCTGCTGCCGGCGGGGATTGCGGGAGTAATGGTGGATACGAGTGACGTCTACACGGGTGATCTCGTGGGCGGATGGCGATCTCTCAGGCGTCATCGTTACCACCTGCTTCTTGTGCACCCGATTCAGGCACGACGCCGTAGAAAATCTCTGGATGTCGAACCATGCTCGCCCGAGGCACAGGCTCCAGTCGACCATCCGAAAGGTCCGCCACAGTACGGGTGTAATGCTCGATTTGCGTCGCCATCAATGGACTGGCATATCGATGCTGGCCGGCAATCTGATACAAGTAGGAGACTGAGTCGCCACACGCCGCAGCGACGTCGGCCCGCTCCCGCTTGGTTGCCACTTTGAGAAAGTCCTTTAGCTCCATGCGTAAAAACATTAGCACCGTGCGAATCATCGGGCAACGACAAGCACCACGTTTTTGCTTAGCATCCTGCTAAATTATCTGCTAAAGTATTTCGCATGACGCTAAAACTTAACCAGATCCGGCTCCACAATCTTGAGGTTCTGATTGCCGAAGCGGGGTCAGCTGCCAAGTTGGCGCGCGCGGCTGGGACCAATAGCTCCTACCTCAGCCAGGTGCGCAACCAGCTCCCCACCAAAAAAGGAACGCCCCGCTCTATTGGAGATGAGCTGGCGGAGAAACTGGAAAAGGCCATGAATAAAGACCAAGGATGGATGGATACCCCCCATGCGGACGGGGCACGACAAGAGGAACACAACGCCCACGACGGCCCGGATTTGCGCAGTCTCCACCCGCTGATATCCTGGGTTCAAGCGGGGAACTGGTATGAGATTTCTGAAAGTTTCGTGCCGGCCTACGGTGCGGAGCTTTTACCCTGCCCGGTGTGCTGTAGTCCTGAATCCTTTGTACTTAGGGTTCGCGGTAGCAGTATGGAACCCAAGTTTCATGAGGGCGACCTGATTTTTGTTGACCCCAATGTTTCACCTGACCACGGAAAGTACGTGGTTGTTCGACTCGATGAATCCAATGAAGCCACGTTCAAACAGTTAATTATTGAAGAGGGCAAGCAGTACCTGAAGGCGCTCAACCCTGACTGGCCGAATCGCATTATCGAAGTGGATGAAGAAGCGACAATCTGTGGAGTCATTGTCTTCAAGGGGGAGGTGGTCTGAGTTTTCCCAGCCGGCCCAGAGACACGAGCAACAATAATTTCGAGTGATCGAATGCAGCGCAAATATGGTGAATGACGCTGTCACGGCAACACTCCTAAGTCCGTCGCCCCATCCTGATGCAGTAATTGTTTATCACATTGCTAAACATTCTCTTTTGCCAAAATGATTTGCACGGTGCTAACGTTTAGTTTTTGGCAAGCCTAAGACTCTGACACGTGCGGTCCGGAGCAAGAGTGAGAAGCAATGGATGACGGACACCCTACTCGACCAAGAAAGACTTTAATCAATCGAAAAACATTACTGGCTATGATTCCGCTTTCGGATCGCGCCATCTTCAATATGGAGAAACGAGGCGACTTTCCGCGCAGAATCGTGCTGACAAGCCGCAATGTCGCCTGGGACTTGGCCGAGGTGGAAAAGTGGATCGAATCGCGCAAAGAGTCTGAAGATCAACCTATCCGGCCAGGGATCCCCATTAACGTTTCACGCTAGTCCACTCGTCAATCATGTCAGCCCAGTCTTGCAACATCGCCGCCCGTTGCTCCCGGTATTCGGCTTTATTGTAAATTGCCCTTACTCCTTTCTGCTCATGGGCAAGACACTTTTCAATCCAATCAGTGTTGTAGCCTGCTTCATGCAATAAGGTGCTGGCTGTGCGACGCAGATCGTGCGGACCAAATTTACCAAGCTGTTCACCATCCTTTTGTGCAGCCTGATACGTCAGGGCAAGAACGCGATTCAAAGTCGCTGCACTCATAGGCAAGTCGGAATCATACCGCGAGGGAAGCACAAATTCAGAGCCACCGGCAAAGGTCTTCAGTGCGATAAAGATATCCAGTGCCTGGCGAGACAGAAACACCAAATGTGGATTTCGTCGCTTCATACGCTGTTTCGGGATCGTCCAGAGTGCCTCGCTAAAATTGATCTCTTCCCAGGTGGCGTTGGACAACTCGGATTTTCTGACCATGGTCAATAACAGCAGCTTGATTGCGGCTCTATATTGCGGCGAGGTCCCGATTCGATCCATGTACCGATACATCAGACCAATTTCGGCAGGACTCAGGGCGCGGTCTCGGGGTTCGAATCTGGCGATACTGTTGGGGCGAACCATTTCAGCGGGGTTTTCAACTTTCTGTCCGCGCTCGATCGCCCACCGATAAACCTGTAATACCACTTCTCGAGCGTGGACGGCTGTTGCTGGTGCGCCTCTTTCCACGATGGCATCGGTCACTGCCCGGAGATCCTCATGTGTGATCTCAGATAATTTCTGATTGCTGAAGCGCTTTTTCAACTCGCGGTTGTAGACCGATTTACGCATGTCGCGTGTCGAGTCAGCCATCTGATAGCCGCGCAACCATTTTTCAGCCCATGCCCCGAATGTTTCGGCATCCTTCACGCGCGATTTGTCGCGCGCTTTCTCTCTGGCCGGGGATTTGCCGGCTGCAATCATTTTCTTTGCTTCGCTCAGCAGTTCCCGCGCTTCCGCCAGTGTGATACCGCCACTGCCATATCGACCGATGGTCAACGTCTCCTGACGGCCGCTGATGGAGTAGTTATGTCTAAAAGAGATTGTCCCTGCCGGTGTGACTGCTACGTAAAGGCCGTCTCGGTCGTTGACCTTGTAGAGCTTGTCTTGAGGCTTCAGGTTGCGAAGCTTGGTATCGGTCAGCATGGCTAATCCTCCTTTTCTCGTCCTTAATACCATGATCAAACATGCCGTATTTTTCGCCTATATTTCCTTTAATATCAGCATGTTAGTGATTTTCGATACCATGACTACTGCAAAACTCATGGCATGGTATTTCTTTGAGGTCGCGGCATCAGTTCGAACAATACCATCAAAAATACCATGAAAAAAGTTTGCTTGAGGGTGCTAGGGAGTGCCTGACATTGCCAGGAAAAATAAAGAAAAACCCATTTATATCAATGGGTTAATAGGGGTTTACTGCTTGTGAATGCCAGCCAGTGCCAGACGTGGAATCATTCCCACTCGATCGTCGCCGGCGGCTTGCTGCTAACATCGTAGGTGACCCGGGAGACCCCCGAAATCTCATTGATGATCCGGTTGGACACCGTTTCCAGCAGGTCATAGGGCAGGTGTGCCCAGCGGGCGGTCATGAAGTCGATGGTTTCCACGGCGCGCAGGGCAATCACCCACTCGTAGCGGCGACCGTCGCCGACCACGCCGACGGATTTCACCGGCAGGAAAACCGCGAAGGCCTGACTGGTCTTGTGGTACCAGTCCGCCTTGTGCAGCTCCTCGATGAAAATGGCATCCGCACGGCGCAGCAGGTCGGCGTATTCCTTCTTCACCTCACCGAGGATCCGCACACCCAGGCCTGGGCCCGGGAAGGGGTGGCGGTAGACCATGTCGTAGGGCAGGCCCAACTCCAGGCCGATGCGCCGCACCTCGTCCTTGAACAGCTCGCGCAGGGGCTCCACCAGCTGCATCTTCATGGTTTCGGGCAGGCCGCCCACATTGTGGTGGGACTTGATCACGTGGGCCTTGCCGGTCTTGGCGCCGGCGGACTCGATCACGTCGGGGTAGATGGTGCCCTGGGCCAGCCAGTTGACATCCTGCAGCTTGGTGGCCTCGTCGTCGAAGACATCGATGAAGGTATTGCCGATGATCTTGCGTTTGGCCTCGGGGTCGTCGACACCCGCCAGTTTGCCCAGGAACAACGCCTCGGCGTTGACCCGGATCACTTTCACCCCCATGTTGCGGGCGAACATATCCATCACCTGGTCGCCTTCCTGCAGGCGCAGCAGACCGTTGTCGACGAATACGCAGGTCAGCTGATCGCCAATGGCGCGGTGCAGCAGCGCCGCCACCACCGAGGAGTCGACCCCGCCGGAGAGGCCCAGCAGCACCTTGTCGCTGCCCACGGTGTCGCGGACCCGGGCAATGGCGTCCTCGACAATATTGGCCGGCGTCCACAGGGCGTCACAGCCACAGAGCTCCAGCACGAAGTGTTCGACAATGCGCTTTCCCTGCAGGGTGTGGGTCACCTCGGGGTGGAACTGAATGCCGAAAAAGGGCTTTTCCCTGTGGGCCATGCCGGCGATCGGACAGCTGTCCGTCTCGGCGATGACCTCAAAGCCCTCGGGCAGGCCACTGACCTTGTCGCCGTGGCTCATCCACACGTCCAGCAGGCCGCTGCCGTCGTGGTCCAGGTGGTCGCGGATATCGTGCAGCAACCCGCTACCCTGGCCGACCACGCGAATGCGGGCATAGCCGAACTCGCTGGTGGGTGAGGCGCTCACGGTACCACCGAACTGGGCGGCCATGGTCTGCATGCCGTAGCAGATCCCCAGCACCGGCACGCCGAGCTGGAAGACGCACTCGGGCGCGCGGGGCGAGCCCTCTGCGGGGACCGACTCGGGCCCCCCGGACAGGATAATGCCACTGGGGGCGAAGTCGCGGATGGCCGCCTCGTCCAGGTCGTAGGCATGGATTTCACTGTACACACCGATCTCGCGCACGCGGCGCGCGATCAGCTGGGTGTACTGTGAGCCGAAATCCAGGATCAGGATGCGGCTGGCGTGGATATCGGCGGTCATGGGCAGGTCTGGCCTCAGCGGATGGGGTAGTTGGGCGCTTCCTTGGTGATCGACACGTCATGGACGTGGCTCTCGGACATGCCGGCGGCGGTCACCTTGACGAACTCGGGACGGGTGCGCATGTCCTCGATGGTGTGGCTGCCGGTGTAGCCCATGGCCGAGCGCACGCCGCCCATGAGCTGATGAATGATCGCGGACACGGGGCCCTTGTAGGGGACGCGCCCCTCGATGCCCTCGGGCACCAGTTTGTCGGAGCCCTTGCTGGCATCCTGGAAGTAGCGATCGGAGGAACCCTGGGTGCGCGACATGGCACCCAGGGAGCCCATGCCGCGATAGGCCTTGTAGGTCCGCCCCTGGTACAGCTCCACCTCACCGGGGGCTTCCTCGGTACCGGCAAACATGCTGCCCATCATGACGCAGTGGGCGCCGGCGACCAGTGCCTTGGCGATATCACCGGAGAAGCGTACACCGCCGTCGGCAATGATGGGAATTTCGCGCCCCGCCAGGGCCTCGACCACATTGGCGATAGCCGTAATCTGGGGTACGCCGGTACCGGTGACCACACGGGTGGTGCAGATGGAGCCGGGGCCGATGCCCACCTTGACGCCGTCGGCGCCCGCCTCGACCAACGCCAGCGCCGCGGCGCCGGTGGCAATATTGCCGCCAATAATCTGGACAGAGGGAAAGTTCTGCTTGATCCAGCGCACGCGGTCGATCACGTTGCGGGAGTGCCCGTGGGCGGTATCCACCACCAGCACGTCCACGCCGGCGCGGACCAGGGCCTCGACGCGCTGGTCGGTATCCGCGCTGGTGCCCACCGAGGCGCCGACGCGCAGTTGGCCGTAGGAGTCCTTGGAGGCCAGGGGAAAGCTCTCGGCCTTGTCAAAATCCTTTACCGTGATCATGCCACGGAGCTCGAAATTTTCCCCTACCACGAGGATCTTCTCGATCCGGTGCTGGTGCAGGAGACGCTGAACTTCCTCGGCACTGGCGCCTTCGCGTACGGTTACCAGCTTGGTCTTGGGAGTCATGATTTCCGACACCAGCTTGGTGGGGTCGGACTCGAAACGCGTATCGCGGCGGGTCACGATACCCACCAGATCCTCGCCGTCCAGTACCGGCACCCCGGAAATCCCGTGGGCCCCGGTCAACTCGCGCAGCTCCGTCAGGGTCGCGGTCTGCTGGATAGTGATCGGATCCTTCACCACACCGCTTTCAAACTTCTTCACCCGCCGCACTTCCTCGGCCTGCTCGGCCACGGTCATGCTCTTGTGGATGATCCCGATCCCCCCCTCCTGGGCCAGGGCGATAGCCAGGCGAGCCTCGGTCACCGTGTCCATGGCTGCCGAAACAAGGGGTATGTTCAGCTCGATGTCTCGCGTTAGCCGGGTGCGCAGGGACACCGCGGAAGGCACCACCTCGGAATACCCGGGCAGCAGCAGAACATCGTCAAAGGTAAGGGCTTCCTGAGCAATTCGCAGCATGGGGCGTCTCCGGCTGGCAGCCTGAAATTAAACGTGCAATTATAAGTGTTTGACCCACCTCAGGTAAACCAGCCAGCGTGTTCAGTCAGCCCGGACCAGCCGAAATTCCCAGCTTTACCGTCGCCCAGCTCAACCGCGAGGTCCGGCGCCTGCTCGAAGGCCATTTCGACTTCATCTGGGTGGAGGGCGAGATCGGCAATTTCGCCGCGCCCTCCTCCGGCCACTGGTACTTCACCCTCAAGGACAGCGCGGCGCAGGTGCGCTGTGCGATGTTCCGCAACCGCAACCAGCGCGTGCGCCTGAAACCCGCCAGCGGCCTGGCGGTGCGCCTGCGCTGCCGGGTGTCCCTCTACGAGGGCCGCGGCGAGTTTCAGCTGATAGTCGAACACATGGAGCACGCCGGCGCCGGCGCCCTGCAGGCGGCCTTCGAGGCGCTCAAGGCACGACTGCAGGCAGAGGGCCTGTTCGATCTGGCGCGCAAGCGCGCACTGCCCGCCGACCTGCAGACCCTCGGGGTGATCACTTCACCGACCGGCGCAGCAATCCACGACGTGCTGACGGTGCTCCGGCGGCGTTGCCCCAGCCTGCGGGTCTATCTGCTGCCAGTACCGGTACAGGGAGAGGCTGCCGCGCCTGCCATTGTCGAGGCACTGGCGCGGGCCAACCGCTGGGCAGCTGCCGGGGAGCTGGCGCTGGACGCGCTATTGCTCACCCGCGGCGGCGGCTCCCTGGAGGACCTCTGGGCCTTCAACGAGGAATCCGTGGCGCGGGCCATCGCCACCAGTACCCTGCCCGTCGTCAGCGCCGTGGGCCACGAGGTCGACATCAGCATCGCCGACCTGGTCGCCGACCAGCGGGCCCCCACCCCCTCGGCGGCCGCCGAGCTGCTGAGCCCCGACACTCAGGCCTGGCTGTCGCGACTGAACCAGCTTGAACGACAGCTCACCGGCCTGATGCGGCGCCGACTCGCCGATGCGGGCCGGGAGCTGAACCACCTGCAGCAGCGCCTGCGCCACCCCGGGGCCCTGTTGCGCGAGCAGGCACAGCGCCTGGACGAGCTGGAGCAGCGCATGATCCGCGCCCAGCGACAAACTCTGCGCCAGAACCAGTCCAGGCTCGCCTTGCTGCAGCAGAGACTGCAGGGACGCAATCCGGCCCAGCGGGTCGGCCAGCACCAACGCGACGTGGTCGCATTGCAACAGCGGCTGCAGCGGGCGATGCAGGCCCGTCTGGAGCGGGCGCGAACCCGCCTGGCACATGTCGGGCAGCTGCTGGACTCGGTCAGCCCCCTGGCAACGCTGCAGCGGGGCTACGCGATACTGACGACGGAGAGCGGCGAGGTCGTTCGTTCGGCGGAGCAGGTGACCCCGGGAGACACCCTGCGGGCGCGGCTGGCGGAAGGCCGGCTGCGACTCACCGTTGAGCGGGACAGGTCAAAGGACGAGCCCTAGCACCCTGCTTTGAGGTTGGGCTTCGCCCCCGGGGCCCGGGAGCGGAGAAACCGCGAGGTTCAGTACTTCGCGGGCAGGCGCGTGTTGATAATGATATGGCGCCCTTCGAAGCGAATATACTCGCCGATGGTGAGATCCTTGAGGATGCGCGCGACCATTTCCCGGGAGGCGCCAACGCGGTCGGCAATATCCTGCTGGGTCAGCTTCTCGGGAATGAACAGCGTACCGTCACCCCGCTCTTCCGACAGATCCATCAGCACATTGGCCACCCGCCCGTAGACATCCTGAAGGGCCAGGCTCTTCACGTCCGCGGTCAGCTTGCGCACCCGTTGCGCGAGATTGCCGATGAGCTTGCGGGCGATGCCGGGGTGCTCATCGAGTACCCGGTTAAAATCGTCCTTGAAGATAATGCAGAAACTGCTCTTCTCCACCGTGCGCACCGAGGCGGAGCGCACTGAATCATCCAGCAGGGCCAGCTCGCCGAAATAATCTCCGGCGCCCTGGGTGTTCATGATGAATTCCTTGCCGTTCTTGTCGCTGCAGTAGACCTTGACCTTGCCGCTCTCGATGATGAACAGCGAATCGGCCGGATCATTCTCGTGAATGACCACGGTGTTCTTGGGAAAGGACCGACTGGTACTGCTCGCGGCCAGGGCATCCAGTTCCTCGCGGGAGAGCCCCTGGAAGATTTCAACTTGCTGCAACATGCGTGGTGTACCTGCCTCGTGGGTAGCCCGAACGAAAGCTTCCGGCCATGGTAACCCAAACCGACCGGCATGCGTAGCCACCACACTCAGCAGATGCTGCGCCCCGGCGACCCGCGTTTCAGCTATAACGAACGGGGCGGCGGTTCCCTCAAGCCGCCGCCTCTCGCTATACTGAGCGCAAGCCAGCCAGACAGGACGCCGTGGCCGACGTGAATGCCGACACCCTCCCGGTAACAAGAGACCTCGACGATGCGCTGGCACAGGTCCAGGCCGCCTATCGGGAGAGCGGGTCCGCGCTTGATCACACCCTGCAGGCGGATTTCCAGCGCCTGTTCAGTGCCGCCTCGCAGCTGCGGCAAGTTCCGGGCGGCGGGCAAAACACCCTGCACGACCAGCGCAATGCACTCGGCGCGCTGCGCGGCTTTAGCGAAATGCTGCTGGAGGATCTGCCCGCCGAGCAATCCCGGCTTGTCCGTCGCCTGCGACACCTGCTGGCCTTGATCCAGCGGCTGGACCAGGGGCCGGTCACCGCCGGCGAGCTGCCAGTGGATCACGGCTTGACCATTGCCACCGAACCCGGCTGCATTCTGGCCGTGGATGATCTCCCCGAGAACCGCGAGCTGGCCGAGCGCTACCTGTCTCGCTTCGGTCACCGGGTCATCACGGCCGCCAGCGGTGAGGAGGGCCTGCGTCTGCTGGCGGAAAAGCCTGTGGATGTGGTGCTGCTCGACCTGATGATGCCCGACATGGACGGCCGCGAAGTGCTGCAGCGCATCAAGCGCCACAGCACCTGGCGTGCGATTCCGGTGATTGTCATTTCCGGCAGCCAGGATATCGAGGGCATCATTGCCTGCATCGAAGCGGGTGCCGATGACTACCTGTTCAAGCCCTTCAACCCGGTGTTACTGCAGGCACGCATCAAGGCGGGCATCGAACGCAAGCGCTGGCACGATCGCGAGGAGCAGTACCGGCGACAGCTGGAGCGCAACGAGCGCTTCATCCGCGCCACCTTCGGGCGCTACCTGTCGGATGAAATCGTCACCGACATCCTCGAGCGACCCGAGGGCCTGGAGATTGGCGGCGACCTGCGCGAAGTCACCATCATGATGTCGGATATCCGCGGCTTCACCACCCTCAGCGAACAACTGCCGCCGGACCGGGTGATGCACATGCTCAACCGCTATCTCGGCAGCATGACGGAGATCATCCTGGCGCACCGCGGCACCATCGACGAATTCATCGGCGACGCCATCCTCGCGGTCTTCGGCGCGCCGCAGCAGCGGGAAGATGATGCCGAACGCGCGGTGCGCTGCGCACTGGCCATGCAGGCGGCGATGGACGAGATCAACGCGCGCAACCGCGAGGAGGGGCTCCCTGAACTCGCCATCGGCATCGCGCTCAACACGGGCACAGTGATTGCCGGCAACATCGGTTCCGAGCGGCGGGCCAAATACGGTTTCGTCGGGCACCAGATGAACGTGACCTCCCGCATCGAGGACCACTGCCGGGGGGGCGAGATCCTGGTCGCCGACTCCACCGTGACCCGGCTCGGTGGCCGCTACCGTACCAGCGAGCGCCGTGAACTGCAGGTTCGGGGCATTGACCAGCGCGTGATTGTGCACCGCCTGGAGGGTAGCTGCGATGCCTGAATCACGTCCGCTGCTGCTGGTCGAGGACAACCCGCTGAACGCGGAAATGCTGACCCGCCGACTGCAGCGTGCGGGCTTTGCGGTGATCGCCGCCACCGACGGCGTCCAGGCCCTGGAACTGATGGCCAGCGAGTCCCCGGCACTGGTCCTGATGGATATGAACCTACCGGTACTCGACGGCTGGAGCGCCTGCGAGCGTGCGCGACAGGACCCCGCCCTGCGCGACATACCCATCATCGCCCTCACGGCCCATGCCATGGACAGCGATCGCCGGCGGGCCGTTGCCGTCGGCTGTGACGACTACGCCACCAAGCCGATCGACTTCCCCGACCTGCTGGACAAGATCAGGCGGCTGGCCCGCCCATGAGTCTGCGCCGCCGACTAACCCTGTCACTGCTGGCAATCCTGGTGCTGTTTTCCGTCAACGTCGGCACCCACTTCTGGGGCAGCTACGCGCGGCACGAGAGCATGATCGCCTACCGCGGCTCCGTGGCCGCCGCCCAATTGTCCACCGAGATCGCCCAACGCCTGGAGAACCAGCGCCAGAAAATTCTCGTCCTGGCCACTTTGCGGGAAACGACGGGCGACCAGCTGGAACAGGCGGAACAGACCGAGTCCGAGGAAAACATTCGCGTGCTGCGCCAGCGCATTGCGGAACTGGGCGAGCTGGCCAGCGATGTCACCCGTCCCCAGTTCCAGCGCCTGCAAGCTGCCAGCGACGTGCTACTGGACAGCTGGATGGCTTTTTATGCCGCGTACAACGACCCAGAGGCCAGGCTGGATGTCGACGACCCGCTGCCCTACGTGGAAACCGTGGAGCATCTGCGCCAGCTGGAACAGCGCCAGGCCTTCATCGCCGGACAGCGTGCGCGGATCATCGACCGCACCATTGCCCTCACCGACCGCATTACCGTCATCGGCTTCTTCGCCTCCATCGTGCTCACCGCCACCCTGGGCTTTTTCCTGCTGCGCTATACCAAGCGCTCGCTCAAGCAACTGAAAACCGGTACTCAGCGGATCGGTGCCGGCGATCTCGAGTACCGCATCGACAGTATCGAGGATCGCGGTGAACTGGGCGATCTGGCGCGGGCCTTCAACGAGATGTCTGCCAAATTGCAGGATGCCATCGAGGAAGTGCGCCAGGCCAGGGATACCGCCGACGAGGCCAATGCAGCCAAAAGCCGCTTCCTGGCCAATGTCAGCCATGAGCTGCGAACGCCCCTGAATGCCATCATTGGCTACAGCGAGATGCTGCAGGACGAACTGCAGGACGAAACCCGCATCGACCGGGATCAGTTCGACCAGGACCTCGGCAAGATTGTTCTGTCGGGGCGCCAGCTGCTGACGCTGATCAATGACATCCTCGACCTGTCCAAGATCGAGACGGGGCGCATGGAGCTGCACCGGGAGGACTTTGCCCCCGGCGAGATTCTCAGCCAGGTCTGCGATGCCATGGCGCCACTGCTGCGCAACCGCGGCAATACTCTCCTGACCGCGGGTTTCGACGACCTCGCCAGAATGCACGCCGACGCCACCCGCTTCCGGCAGATCCTGGTCAACCTGCTCGGGAATGCCAACAAGTTTACCCGCAACGGGGAAATCCGCGTGGAGGCCAGAAGACTGCCCGGGGAAAGGGTCGAAATCAGCGTCGCAGACACCGGAATCGGCATGGACCCGGCGCAGCAGGCGCGAATATTCGAGGCCTTCGTGCAGGCGGAAAACACCACCAGCGCCAACTACGGTGGCACCGGCCTCGGCCTGACTATCTGCCGGGAATACTGTCAGATGATGGGGGGAGACATCCGCGTGGTCAGCGCGCCGGGAGCGGGCTCCACCTTTACGGTCGAGCTGCCCCTGACTGCCCCAGCGTCAGCTCCCGCAAGCGCTTGATCGCCTCTTCGCGCTTCTCCAGGTCCTGCTCCAGGGTACTGTTGACCTGTTCCAGGTCCTGCAGGTGGCGGTGCATGACGGCAAAGGATTGCAGCGCCTGGCGCATCAATACCGCCGAGGCATGAGCGCCCTCGGGCGGTCCGGACAACTGCGCCAGAGCCGCCGCCACCGCATCGCGGTCATAGAAGGGACTGTCGGGCAGCATGCTTACCCAGGCCAGCGCGACGTCGGCCTCCCAGTGCGCCAGCGGCGAGCCCTCGAGCCGCCGGTAGCGTCGGAAATGTTCGCTGGCCTCAACCACCCGTCCCTCCGCCAGCGCCTGCAGGCCGCGATCAAAGAAGGTGGTGTCCCGGGCCGGCGCACAATCACAGTCCTTGCGATCGTTTCGAGGCAGGTTGAGGGTCAATTCGGGCCGGCTGCGCGAGGCTTCCCTCGCGCCGGCGGAGTCGGCCTCGTCGGGGGCGGGCCCCTGTTGCAGTGGCGCGCAGCCCGCCAACAGGCTCAGCGCAAGCAGCGATACGACCCGGCGCGACTTCCACATCGGCTATGGTTTCCCTGTCAGCATGTGGGAAAAGTGTAACACCAGCACGCCGCGGGTGGTCACTCCGGCCGCATGTGAGGAAACAGCAACACGTCGCGAATCGACGGCGCATCGGTCAACAACATGACCAGGCGGTCGATGCCGATGCCCTCCCCCACGGTGGGTGGCAGGCCGTACTCCAGGGCACGGATATAATCCGCATCGTAGTGCATGGCCTCCTCGTCCCCGGCGTCCTTCTCCGCCACCTGGGCACGGAAGCGCTCGGCCTGATCCTCGGCATCGTTCAGCTCCGAGAAGCCATTGGCCAGTTCACGCCCACCGACAAAGAACTCGAAACGGTCGGTGACGAAGGGGTCCGCGTCGTTGCGGCGCGCCAGGGGCGACACTTCGGTGGGATAGGCGGTAATAAAGGTCGGCTGATCCAGGCGGTGCTCGACGGTTTTCTCGAAGATCTCGATCTGCACCTTGCCCAGGCCCCAGCTGTCTTTCAGGGGAATACCCAAGCCCTCGGCGATGTGGCGGGCGCCCTGCTCGTCGCCCAGCTGCGCCGCGCTGATGTCGGGATTGTGCGCGAGGATCGCCTCGAACACCGACATGCGGGTAAAGGGCTTGGAGAAATCGTAGGTCGAACCCTGGTAGTGGACCGTGGTGTCGCCCAGCACCTGGGCCGTCAACTGGCGTAGCATGTCCTCGGTCAGGTCCATGGCATCCCGGTGATCGGCATAGGCCCAGTAGAATTCGAGCATGGTGAACTCGGGGTTGTGCCGGGTGGACAGGCCCTCGTTGCGGAAATTGCGGTTGATCTCGTAGACCTGCTCGAATCCCCCGACCACCAAACGCTTCAGGTAAAGCTCCGGGGCGATGCGCAGGTACATGTCCAGGTCGAGGGCATTGTGATGGGTCACAAAGGGCTTCGCCGCCGCACCGCCAGGGATCACCTGCATCATGGGCGTCTCCACCTCCATGAAGCCGCGCCCGTCCATGTAGTCGCGAATGAAGCGCACGATCCGCGAACGCAAGCGGAAGGTCTCCCGGGACTCCGGGTTCACGATCAGGTCGACATAGCGCTGACGGTAGCGCAACTCCTGGTCGGCCAGGCCGTGGTACTTGTCCGGCAGTGGACGCAGGGCCTTGGTCAGCAGCCGCGCTTCCTGCATGTTGATGTAGAGGTCGCCCTTGCCAGACTTGTGAATCGGCCCCCGAGCACAGACGATGTCGCCCAGGTCCCAGCTCTTGATCGCGGCGAGCGTGTCGGCATCCAGCGCCTGACGGTTCAGGTAAAGCTGCACCTGCCCGGAATCATCCTGGATCAGTAGGAAGGCCCCGCGGTTGCGGATCAGGCGCCCGGCCACGGCGTACTCGCGATTCGCCGCTTCCAGCTCTGCCTTGTCACTGTCACCGTATTCCCGCTGCAGATCGCCGGCCCACGCACTGCGCCGGAAATCGTTGGGGAAGGGATTGCCCTGCTCGCGAAGGCGCGCCAGTTTGGCGCGCCGCTCGGCAATCAGCTTGTTGTCTTCGTCCTGGCCGCGAGGGGCCTGATCCTGGTCGGTCATGCTGTCACAGCCCCTTCTTCAGTGACGCTTCGATAAATGGGTTGAGATCGCCGTCCAGTACCGCCTGGGTATTGCTGGTCTCGACCCCGGTTCGCAGGTCCTTGATCCGCGATTGGTCCAGGACGTAGGAGCGAATCTGGCTGCCCCAGCCAATATCTGCCTTGCTGTCCTCGGTGGCCTGCTTGGCCTCGCTGCGCTTGAGCATCTCCAGCTCGTAGAGCTTGGCTCGCAGCAGCTTCATCGCGCGGTCGCGGTTCTGGTGCTGGGAGCGCTCGGTCTGGCAGGACACCACCACACCCGTGGGGTTGTGGGTCAGGCGCACCGCGGAGTCGGTCTTGTTGACGTGCTGGCCACCGGCACCGCTGGAGCGGTAGGTGTCCACCCGCAGGTCGGCCGGGTTGATCTCGATTTCAATGTTGTCATCGATCTCGGGCGACACGAACACCGAGGAGAAAGAGGTGTGGCGGCGGTTGCCCGAGTCAAAAGGCGACTTCCTCACCAGGCGATGAACCCCGGTCTCGGTCCGCAGCCAGCCGAAGGCGTATTCCCCCTCGAACTGGATCGTGGCGCTCTTGACCCCCGCCACTTCCCCGGCGGAGACCTCGATCAGCGTGGTCTTGAAATCGTTGGCCTCACCCCAGCGCAGGTACATGCGCAGCAGCATCTCGGCCCAGTCCTGGGCCTCGGTGCCACCGGACCCGGCCTGGATATCCAGGTAGGCGTTATTGGCATCCATCTCGCCGGAGAACATGCGCCGGAACTCCAGCTGCTCCAGCAGCTTTTCCAGGCGCTCGATGTCCGCGCGGACATCCGCCACGGTGGACTCGTCGTCCTCAGCGGCGGCCAGCTCCAGCAGGTCGCCGGCGTCCGCGGCACCGCTGGTGAGGGTCTCGATGCTGCTGACGATATTTTCCAGCGTCGCCCGTTCGCGGCCCAGATCCTGGGCCCGCTCGGGGTCGTCCCAGACCGTGGGTTCGGCCAGTTCCAGCTCTACTTCGGCGAGGCGGTCCTTGCGATTAGCGAAGTCAAAGATACCCCCTAAGCACGTCGGTGCGCGCCTCGATATCCTTGAGTTTCTGAACCAGGGGATTGATTTCCAGCATGGCAAGACGTTCCACTGCAAAAAGGCGCGCAGTGTACCGCAGGCGGGGGTTTCAGGTCTAACCAGCCGCCGCTTTCGGACTCGGCACCCGGACTACGACAGCGCCTCCAGCTGCTCCACCACCAGTTGCAGGCCACGGCGCCCGCGGAACTCGTTCACATCCAGTCGATACACCGCTTCAACCCACTCGACACCGGGATCGGGCCAGCGCTCGGTGTCGATATTGAAGGCAATGGCATCCACCACGTCACCCGCATCGGGCTGCAGCACCAGCTTCAGGTGCCGCTCGCCCACCAGGCGCTGTTGCACGATGCGGAAGCGCCCGTCGAAGCAGGGCTCCGGGAAGTGCTGGCCCCAGGGGCCGGCATAGCGCAGCAGCTCGGCCAGCTCCAGGTGCATATCGCTGCCCGGCAATTCGCCATCGGTTTCGATGATCGCCTGCAGGTCCAAGTCACGGGCGTGGCGCCCCACTTCGGCCACGAAGGCCTCGGCAAAATCCGTGTAATGAGCGCGGGGCAGGCTGAGGCCCGCCGCCATGGCGTGGCCACCGAAACGCGATAGCAGGCCCGGGTGGCGGGTGGCCACCGCGTCCAGGACATCGCGAATGTGGATGCCCTGGATGGAACGGGCAGAGCCCTTGAGTTCATCGCTGCCCGGTTCCGACTCGGCAAAGGCGATCACCGGCCGGTGCAGGCGGTCCTTGATGCGCGAGGCCACGATACCCACCACCCCCTGGTGCCAACCGGGTTCAAACAGCGTCACTGCCGGCGGCAGGTCGGCGCTGTCGTGGTGGTGCAGGTCCAGGGAGGCGAGCGCCACCAGGGCCTCGTCCTGCATGCCGCGTTCAATGTTGCGGCGCTCCGCATTCAGGGCTTCCAGCTGGGCAGCCATGGCGGCGGCCCGTGGCACATCGTCACAGAGCAGACATTCGATACCGATCGCCATGTCCTGCAGACGACCCGCGGCGTTAAGGCGCGGGCCGACGGCAAAACCGAGGTCACTGGCGACGACACTCGCCGGGTTGCGCTTGCCTGCCTCGAGCAGAGCCAGGATGCCAGGCCGCGCCCGCCGGGCGCGAATACGCGCCAGGCCCGCGGCAACCAGGATGCGGTTGTTGGCATCCAAGGGGACAACGTCGGCCACCGTGCCCAGCGCCACCAGGTCCAGGTATTCCCCCAGGTTGGGTTCGGTCATCCCGCGCTGGCGGAACCAGTCCCGCGTGCGCAGCTCCGCCCGCAGGGCCAGCAAGACATAGAACATCACCCCGACCCCTGCGATCGCCTTGCTGGGGAAGTCGCACCCGGGCTGATTGGGGTTGACGATGACATCCGCCGCGGGCAGCTCGACGCCCGCCAGGTGGTGATCGGTCACCAGCGTGGCAATGCCCAGATCCCGGGCCGCGCGGACCCCCTCCAGACTGGAAATACCGTTGTCCACGGTGATGATCAGGTCGGGGGAACGCTCGGCGGCGAGGGCGACAATTTCCGGGGTCAACCCGTAGCCATACTCGAAGCGATTGGGTACCAGGAAATCGACCGAAGCCGCGCCCAAGGCCCGCAGGGCCAGGAGTGCCAGAGCGGTACTGGTGGCGCCGTCGGCGTCGAAGTCCCCCACCACCAACAGGCGCTGATTGGCGGCGAGAGCATCTGCAAGCAGGCGGGCAGCGGCATCTGCTCCGCGCAACTGGCCGGGAGGCAGTAGACGCTTCAGGGACAGGTCAACGTCTTCCGCCGACTGCATTCCCCGGGCGCGATACAGACGCGCCAGCAAGGGGTGCAGCCCCGCCTGTTCCAGCTCGGGAGCTGCGCCAGCGGACCGGCGACGCAGGGTACGCGATGCCATCGGCGCCTCAGGCGCCGAGGTTGTTCGCCATGAAAGACTGCACGGCGGCGAGGTCGTTGGGCAGGACCTCGAAGCGCTCGCTACGGTCGAAAAGGTCGACGAGATGCAGCGGCAGTGGCGGCTCGACGCCGATTTCCGCGCGCTGAATCGCCTGGGGGAACTTGGCCGGGTGCGCCGTGGCCAGGGTCACCACCGGCACGCGGCTATCGAGCCCCGAGGCCAGCGCCGCCTTGACGCCGATAGCACTGTGGGGATCCAGCAGGTATTCGCAGTCCCGCCAGGTCGCCGCGATCTGGGCACAGGTTTCCTCGTCGGACACCCGGTGGCTGCTGAATAGCGCACGGGCGCGCTGCATGGCCTGCTCGGAGAAATGGATATCGCCGCGGTCGAAGTCCCGCATCAGCTCTGCCACCGCCCCACCATCGCGATCATACAGATCGAAAAGCAGCCGCTCGAAATTCGACGACACGGTAATGTCCATGCTCGGCGACAGGCTGTGCTCCAGGGTCTGACGGCCGTAGCTACCGGTAGTCATGACGCGGTGCAGCACATCATTGCGGTTGGTGGCGATGATCAACTGCGCCACCGGCAGTCCCATCTGCCGGGCGAGGTAGCCGGCGAAGATATCGCCGAAATTCCCGGTGGGTACCGAGAAGGCCACCGGGCGGCCCGGTGCCCCCAGGGCGAGGCCGGCGTAGAAGTAGTAGACAATCTGGGCCATGATGCGCGCCCAGTTGATCGAGTTGACTGCCACCAGGGCGCGATCCTCCGGCAGGAAGCCGCGCTGGTTGAAGCTGGCCTTGACCATGGCCTGGCAGTCGTCGAAGTTGCCCTCGAGAGCCAGATTGTGGATGTTGTCACCCACCACCGTGGTCATCTGCCGGCGCTGCACCTCGGAAACCCGCTGGTGGGGGTGCAGAATGAAGATATCGATATTCTTGCAACGCTTGCAGCCTTCAATGGCAGCGGAGCCGGTATCACCGGAGGTCGCCCCCATGATCACCACCTTCTGGTGCCGTCGCTCGAGGACATAGTCCAGCAAACGGCCCAGGAGCTGCAGGGCGAAATCCTTGAACGCCAGGGTGGGGCCGTGGAAGAGCTCCAGCACAAACTGGTTGTGCGCAATCTGGGTCAGGGGGGCCACGGCGTTGTGGCGGAATACGGCGTAGGTGTCGTGGATCAGCTGGCGCAGATCGTCGGCGGGGATGCTGTCCGCCACGAAGGGCGCAATGATGCGCTCCGCCAACTGCGGATAATTGAGACTCGCCATCTCGGCGATCTCGTCGCGCGTGAAGGTGGGCAGGCGCTCGGGCACATACAGGCCGCCGTCGGAGGCCAGGCCGGTCAGCAGGACTTCCTCGAAGTTCAGGGTGGGGGCCTGGCCCCGGGTACTGATGTATTTCACGTTGTGTCCTGCCTGTCAGCCGTCCAGTACTTCCACACGAATGCGCGTGACGCGCCCCGCGATGCTGTCGAGTTCCTCGATCTGCTGCACCGCCTCATCCACCTTGCCCTGGGCTGCCCGGTTGGTCAGGACGATCAGCGGCACCCGGGACTGCCCCGCCGCCGGGGCCTTCTGGATCAGGGCCTCGATACTGATGCCCTGGTCACTGAAAATGCTGGCGATGCGCGACAGGACACCGGGCCGGTCCTCGGCCTCCATGCGCAGGTACCAGGGGGTCTCCACCTCGGCCATCGGCACCACCGGCAGGTCGCGCAGGGCATCAATGCTGAAGGCCAGCGCCGGCACCCGGCTCAGCTGACCCGCACTGAGGTCACGCGCCAGGTCGACCAGATCCGCGACCACGGCCGACGCGGTGGGCTTGCCCCCCGCGCCCGCGCCATAGTAGAGCGTCGGCCCGACAGCGCTGCCCTCGACCAGCACCGCATTCTTGACGCCATTGACGTTGGCCAACAGGCGGTCTTCCGGGATCAGGGTCGGGTGCACGCGCAGCTCCACGCCGCGCTCGCTCTGCTTCGCCACGCCGAGATGCTTGACCCGGTAGCCGAGCTCCTCGGCATAGTCCAGGTCCTGGGGCATGAGCTGTGTAATGCCCTCGGTATACACCGCGTCGAAGCGCAGGGGAATGCCAAAGGCGAGCGACGCCAGAATCACCAGTTTGTGCGCGGCGTCGATCCCCTCGACGTCAAAGGTCGGGTCGGCCTCGGCATAGCCCAGGGCCTGCGCCTCCGCCAGCACGTCGGCAAACTCGCGCTTGTGCTCGCGCATCTCGCTGAGAATGAAGTTGCCCGTGCCATTGATGATACCGGCAAGCCACTCGATGCGGTTACCGGCCAGGCCTTCGCGCAGTGCCTTGATGATCGGGATGCCGCCGGCAACCGCGGCCTCATAGCGAATGGTCACGTCGTGCTCGGCCGCCAGGGCAAACAGGGCATTGCCATGCTCGGCGATCAGCGCCTTGTTGGCCGTGACCACGTGCTTGCCACTGCGCACGGCGCGTTCGATCAGCGCGCGCGCGGTATCGATACCGCCGATCAGCTCCACCAGCACGTCCACCTCGGGATCGTCGGCGACCGCCATGATGTCCCGGCTGACCTTGATGCCGGTCAGCTCGCAGGCCGGGTTGTCACGTCGCGCGCCGACATGCACCACTTCCACGGGTGCCTGGGCACGCGCGGCAATCTCCTCCGCCTGCTCGCGCAGGACGTTGAAAGTGCCGCTGCCAACGGTCCCCAGGCCACACAGGCCGACGCGGACGGGTTTCACTGCTTGCTCCATGCTCTCCTCACTGACCCGCCAGATGGCCATCCTGTCGGAACATGCGCTTGATATTGCGCAGTGCCTGGCGGGTACGATGTTCATTCTCGATCAGGCCGAAGCGCACGTAGCCTTCGCCATACTCACCAAAGCCCACGCCGGGGGATACCGCAACCTGTGCTTCCTGGAGCAGTTTCTTGCTGAATTCCAGCGATCCCATTTCCTGATAGAAATCGGGAATGCGCGCCCAGACAAACATGGTCGCCCGCGGCGGTGTCACCGGCCAACCCAGGGCGTTCAGACCACTGCAAAGCACGTCGCGACGGGCCTTGTACATGGCGGTAATCTCCGCCACGCAACTCTGATCCCCCTCGAGGGCCGCAATCGCCGCAACCTGGATCGGCGTGAACATGCCGTAGTCCAGGTAGGATTTGATTCGCGCCAGGGCGCCGACCAGCTCGCGGTTGCCGCAGCAGAAACCGACACGCCAGCCGGGCATATTGTAGCTCTTGGACATGCTGAAAAATTCGACTGCGACGTCGCGGGCACCTTCGACCTGCAGGATTGAGGGTGCGACATAGCCATCGAAACACAGGTCGGCATAGGCAAGATCCTGCACCACCCAGATCTGATGTTCCCGGGCAATCGCCACCACGCGCTCGTAGAACTCGAGCTCGACCACCTGCCCCGTCGGATTGGAGGGAAAACTCAGCACCAGCATTTTCGGCTTCGGCCAGCTGTTGCGGATGGCGTTTTCCAACTCGGTGAAGAAATCCTCCTCGTTGTTGCCCATGGGCACATGGCGGATATCCGCCCCGGAGATCACGAAGCCGTAGGGATGGATCGGGTACGCGGGATTGGGTACCAGGATCGCATCACCCGGCCCGGTGGTGGCAAGCGCCAGGTGCGCCAGGCCTTCCTTGGAGCCCAGGGTAACGATCGCTTCGGTTTCCGGGTCCAGGCTGACGTCATAGCGACGCTGGTACCAATCGCAGATCGCCTTGCGCAGACGCGGAATGCCCTTGGACTGGGAATAGCGGTGAGTATCGCCGCGGCGCGCGGTCTCCACCATCTTGTCGACGATGTGCTGGGGAGTCGGCTGGTCGGGGTTGCCCATGCCGAAATCGATCACATCCTGCCCCGCCGCTCGCGCCTGCTTCTTCAGCTCGCCGATGATATTGAATACATAGGGGGGCAGGCGCTCAATGCGCCGAAACTGGTTTTCCACGTCGTCTGAACCCGGTTGGGCGGTCGCGTGACCGCATATAGAAAAGGTGGCAAACAGTACTGAGTCCGCCCCCGGCTGTCAACGCGAGGGGGCGGTTGAAGGCGGTTTCGCCGCGGCAATCAGTCCAGGCCGAGGGTCACCATCAGCTCGTCGGCGGACTGGTAGCCCGGGATCATCTGTCCGCTCTCGCTAATAATCGCAGGGGTTCCGCGCACACCCAGCGCCTGCCCCAACTCGTAATGGTCGGCCACGGGCTGATCTTCGCAGAGGTTCTGCGGAAGATCTTCGCCCTGCTTCATCCGCGTGAGCGCGTCCTGCTTGTTCTCCGCGCACCAGGCCGTGGCCAGCTTGCGATAGCCCTCCGAGCCGACCCCTGCACGAGGATAGGCCGCGTAGCGTACCTCAATGCCCCGCTCGTTCAGTGCGGGTACTTCGCGGTGCAGCTTCTGGCAGTAAAAACAGGTGATGTCAGTAAACACGGTGATGTGGGCGCGGGGCTCGCCCTGCGCCGGGAAAACAATCAGCTCGTCGGTATCCAGTGCGGCCAGCTGCTTGGCGCGCTCGCCATCGCGGCGCTTCTCGGCCAGATTGACGAAACCCTTGGGTCCCACGGTAAACAGGTCCCCGACAATGAAAAAACTGCCATCGGGGGTCGAATAGACCAGCGGGCCCTCCTTGAACTGCACCTCGTAAAGGCCGGGCATCTCGCTGGCCCGCACCTCGCCCACCGTCAGGCCGCTCCCGGGAACCTCGAGTGCCTCCCGCAGGCGCTCGCGATCCGCGTCGGAAACGCCCTCGGCCCGGGCAGCCACCGGCCCCAGCAGTGCAGTCACGGTGAGTATCAGGGCAATCAATCGGGCAATCATGGTCCTTCCTCTTGTCAACAACACAGCCGTGTCACAGTCCGGCCCCGCGCTTTGGAGCCGCGGAGCCGGCACAAGTTCCATCAGCCGCGGGGATGGTGGCGGGCATGCAGATCCTGCAGGCGCTGCCGGGCCACGTGGGTGTATATCTGCGTGGTACTCAGGTCACTGTGCCCCAACAACATCTGCACCACGCGCAGGTCGGCGCCGTGGTTGAGCAAATGCGTGGCGAACGCGTGGCGCAGGGTGTGTGGCGACAACGGCGCCCGAATGCCCGCGCGCTGGGCGTAGAGTTTAATACGATACCAGAAGGCCTGGCGAGTCATCGCCGCCCCCTGCCTGCCGGGAAACAGGGCATCGCTGGGGCAGGCCCCCAATAACGCGGCGCGCGGTCCACCCAGGTATACCCGCAGCCAGGCCAGCGCCTCCTCACCCATGGGCACCAGGCGCTCCTTGCTGCCCTTGCCGACGACGCGCACCACCCCCTGATTGAAGCTGACCTGATCGACACGCAGGCCGACCAGCTCGGAGACGCGCAGGCCGCAGGCATACAGCAGCTCGAGCATGGCCCGGTCGCGGCACTCGAGGGGGCGCTCACTGTCGGGGGCTGCCAGCAGAGCCTCGACATCGCGCTCTGACAGGGACCGGGGCAGCGGCCGCCCCAGTCGCGGGCTGTCGATAGCCGCCGAGGGATCGTCGGCGAGCCGCCCCTCCCGCACCTGGTAGCGATAGAAGCCGCGCAGACACGACAGCATGCGGGCCGAGGAACGCGGCGATCGACCACTGCCCAGGCAATGGCCCAGCCAGGCCTGCAGGTCACCCGCATCCGCGTGCAGCAGACCGGGGCGACCGCGCTCGCCCAGCCAGAGACGGTACTGCATCAGGTCCCGTCGGTAGGCGGCCAGGGTGTTGTCGCTCAAGCCGCGCTCTATCCACAGCGCGTCGAGATAGGCAGCCACCTCGGCATCGACGGCAGGGGCCGGGTGTCGGGGCAGTTCACTCATGACGAAAACTGTAGCATGCACCCGTTTTCCAGGCACGAGAAAGCGCCCAGACCACCTCCCGGCGGTTTGGGCGCTTCACGGATAAGCCGACAACGCGGAGCAAAAACAGCACCGCGTGTGGGCGTCTTAGCTGGAGAGCTTTTCCTTGATGCGGGCGGCCTTGCCGGACAGCTCGCGCAGGTAGTACAGCTTGGCCTGGCGTACGTCGCCGCGACGCTTCACGGAGACACTCTCGACCAGCGGGCTGTAGGCCTGGAAGGTACGCTCCACGCCGACACCGTGGGAAATCTTGCGCACGGTGAACGCCGAGTTCAGGCCGCGGTTGCGCTTGGCAATGCAGACACCCTCGAAGGCCTGCAGACGCTCGCGGTTGCCTTCCTTGACACGCACTTGCACGACCACGGTGTCACCGGGGCTGAACTCCGGCAGGTCCTTTTGCATCTGCTCTGCATCGAGCTGGGAAATGATCTTGTTGGTGCTCATGGCGTGCTCCTGTTGTCGACTGTGCGTAGCTTCACAGCTAGCGAGTTAATCCTGTTGCTGTTCCTGGCGGTAAAGCGCCAGCAATTCCTCTTCCTCGGGTGTCATCACCCGGCCCTCGAGCAGATCCGGCCGCCGCTCCAGCGTACGACCCAGCGCCTGCTTGAGACGCCAGCGGCGGATCCGTGCATGATCCCCGCTGAGCAAAACTTCGGGTACTACACAACCCGCCCACTCTTCCGGGCGGGTATAGTGGGGGCAGTCCAGCAAACCATCGGCGAAGGAATCCTCCTGCGCCGACTGGGCGTGGCCCAGCACCCCCGGCAACTGCCGGATTACCGCGTCCATCAGGACCATGGCGGCGAGTTCACCCCCGCTCAGCACATAGTCGCCGATCGACACTTCTTCATCGACATCGGCCTGTATCACCCGCTCGTCGATGCCCTCGTAGCGCCCCGCCACCAGCACCAGAGCCGGCAGCGCGGCAAGCTCCAGCACCCTGGCGTGGGTCAGCCGACGCCCCTGGGGTGACAGGTACACCACCCTGGCCCCCTCACCGGCCTCCTGCCTGGCCTCGGCGATGGCCTGGTGCAGCGGCTCGGGCTTCATCACCATGCCCGGGCCACCGCCAAAGGGGCGATCGTCCACAGTGCGATGGCGATCGTGGGTGAAGGCCCGCGGGTTGCTAAAGGCCAGTTTTACCTGGCCCTGCTGCACCGCCCGCCCGGTCACACCGCTGTCGCTGAGGGCGGCAAACATCTCGGGAAACAGGCTGACCACACTAATATGCATGTTGCCTCGCCCACTCCACTACCCGGCGACTATTCGTCGGGGAACCAGTCCACCTCAATGCAACCCGCATCCAGATCCACCCGGGTCACGGTCTGCCCGCGCAGCCAGGGAATCAGACGTTCGCGCTGATCCAGGCTGCCCTCGCTGGGCCTGACCACCAGCACGTCGTTGGCGCCGGTGTCGATCAGGTGATCCACTTCGCCGAGCAGCACCAGCCCCTCGGGGCTGGAACACCAGACCTGGAGCCCTTCCAGCTGGTGCCAGTAGTACTCGCCCTCGTCCAGTTCCGGCAGGGCGCCCGCGGGAACGCTCACATCCAGGCCGCGATAGGTCTCGGCCTGATTGCGATCGTCGACACCGCGTATGTGTGCGACCAGCCCCTTGCCGTGACGCCGGCCGGCGTCAAACTCAATGGCTTCGTCGCCTCCCCGACGCCGGACCGTCCAGCCCGTGTAGTCGAAGAAATTTTCCATCGGCTCGGTGTAGGCGTGAACCTTCACCCAACCCTTGATTCCGTAGCAGCCCGTGATGCGACCGATAACCAGACGCCCGTCACGCTTGTCTTCGGGCACGCTGTCGTCACTCACGGACCGGGGCAGCCCGAGCTCAGGCTGCTTCGGCCTTGCCGGCTTCCTTGACCAGCGCGGCAACGCGTCCGGACAGCTGGGCACCCTGGCTCTGCCAGTAGGCGATACGCTCGGCATCCACCTTCAGGCGAACTTCCTGGCCGCGGGCGACCGGGTTGAAGAAACCTACGCGCTCGATGAAACGGCCGTCCCGGGACTGGCGGCTGTCAGTAACCGTCAGGTGGTAGAACGGGCGCTTCTTGGCGCCGCCGCGAGAGAGTCGAATTGTGACCATATTGCTCTATATTCCTGTAGTGGGGTGTCATCTGCAGCCATTACGCTGCACGATCCACAGCTGTTTCTGGCACCAGGGCCGCAAAGGTGGCGTATCATACGGAAAAACCCCCCTCAGGGAAAGCCCTGCCGGGGGGAGTTTTTTAGCACTGGCGCGGGCTTAGCGGAAGGGGAAGCCGCCACCCTGCCCGCCGCCCGGGGGCAGCATGCCGCCCATCCCGCGCATCATCTTTTCCATGCCGCCGCCCTTCATCTTCTTCATCATTTTCTGCATCTGCTTGTGCTGCTTCAGCAGACGGTTGAGATCCTGCACCTGGGTGCCGGAGCCCAGCGTGATGCGGCGCTTGCGGGAACCGCTGATGATGTCCGGATTGCGGCGCTCCTTCGGCGTCATGGAGTCGATCATCGCCTCCATGCGCTGGAACTGCTTCATGTCGAGGTTCTTCTGCGCCATCTGCGCCATGCCACCCATGCCGGGGAGCTTGTCCAGCATGCCGGTGATGCCGCCCATGCTGTTCATCTGCTGCAACTGGTCGCGAAAATCCTCGAGATCGAACTTCTTGCCCTTCTTGACCTTGCGCGCGAGCTTTTCCGCCTTCTTGCGGTCGACCTTCTGCTCCGCCTCCTCGATCAACGACAGCACGTCCCCCATACCCAGGATGCGCGAGGCAATGCGATCCGGGTGGAAGGGGTCCAGGGCCGCGGTCTTTTCACCCACCCCGAGGAACTTGATCGGCTTGCCGGTCACCGAGCGCACCGACAGGGCGGCACCCCCGCGACTGTCGGCATCCACCTTGGTCAGGATCACACCGGTCAGCGGCAGTGCCTCGCCGAAGGCCCGGGCGGTGTTGGCCGCATCCTGACCGGTCATGGCATCCACGACGAAGAGCGTCTCGGTGGGCTGGGTCACCCGGTGCAGCTCGGCAATCTCCGCCATCATGGCCTGGTCGATGGCCAGACGACCCGCGGTATCCACGATGAGCACGTCGCTGAACTTGACCCGCGCGTGCTCCATGGCCGCCCGGGCAATATCCACCGGCTTCTGCTCCGCCTGGCTGGGGAAGAAATCGACACCGACCTCCGTGGCCAGGGTCTCCAGCTGCTTGATCGCCGCCGGCCGGTAGACGTCGGCGCTGACCACCGTGACCTTCTTCTTGTCGCGCTCCCGCAGCAGCTTGGCCAGCTTGGCCACCGAGGTGGTCTTGCCCGCGCCCTGCAGACCCGCCATCAGAATCACCACGGGGGGCTGGGCAGAGAGGTCAAGGCCCTCGTTGGCCGAGCCCATCACCGCCTCCAGCTCTGCCTGCACGATCTTCAGGAAGACCTGACCCGGGCTCAGGCTGCGGGTGACCTCCTGGCCGACGGCGCGCTGCTTGACCGCCTCGACAAAGTCCTTGACCACCGGCAGCGCAACGTCCGCCTCAAGCAGGGCGCGACGCACCTCGCGCAGGGTGTCCTGGATATTCTCCTCGGTCAGCTTGGCCTTGCCGGTGATATTGCGCAGGCTCTGGGAAAGGCGTTCTGACAGACTCTCGAACATGGGAATTACTCTCGCTGGGGCTCACGCTATTGAATGTAGTGAGACAAACCGGTACAAAAGGCGCAGTATACGCCACCCGGGCCAGTCCCCCCAACCATGCCATTGTCCCTGCTCGCCATTGTCAGCGCGCTGTTGTACCTCGTCGCGGCGGGGATACAGCTGATGCACGTCCTGCAGCGCCGGCGCGGCCTCGGCCTCGGCGTGATCCTCAGTGGGAGTGTCGCCCTGCTCTGCCACGCGGCCGTGGCCTGGCAGAGCGTCGTCGACACCAGCAGCGTACACCTGGGCTTCTACAAGATTGCCGCGCTGATTTTCTTCATCATCAATCTGGCCTGCATCGTCTTTCTGTTGAAGCGACCGCTGCAGAACCTGCTGCTGGCCCTGTTGCCACTGTCCGCTGCCGCGGTACTGGTCTCCGCCTTCGCACCGGAGACCGGCCGCGCCTCCGGCCCACTGCAGGGCGGACTCCTGCTGCACGTGTCGGCCTCTTTGCTGGCCTACGCCCTGCTCACCCTGGCAGCCCTGCAGGCCGCCCTGCTGGCGGTCCAGGATCGCCAGCTGAAACACCACCATCCGACCGGCATCGTGCGCCTGCTGCCCCCCCTGCAGCTGATGGAGTCGATGCTGTTCGAGCTGCTCTGGGCCGGGGTCGTGGTCCTGGGCGCCGCCATCGTCTCGGGCTTCCTGTTTGTCGAAAACATTTTCGCCCAGCATCTGGTCCACAAAACCATACTCACCATCATCGCCTGGGTGATCTACGGCGTGCTCCTCTGGGGACACCACCAGCTGGGCTGGCGCAGCCAAACCGCCGTGCGGCTGACACTGGTGGCCTTTGTCCTGCTGGTGCTCGCCTTTTTCGGCTCCAAACTGGTCCTCGAGCTGGTTCTGCAACGCCCGTGACGCGCCCGCCGAACGGGCTTGCGGGGGCGCGGGTTTTTCTTCACCATAGCGCCTTCATTCCGGTCAAAGGTGCAATCCCGCCTTGAACGACGCTTCACTGGGTCTGCTCAGCTCAGTTCTGGTCTTTCTCATCTTCCTTTCCGCGTTCTTTTCCAGCTCGGAAACGGCAATGATGTCCCTCAACCGCTACCGGCTGAAGCACCTGCGTCAGCAGAAGCATCGGGGTGCCCGCAGGGCCAGCGAACTGCTGCAGCGACCGGATCGCCTGATCGGACTGATCCTGATCGGCAATAATCTGGTCAACATTCTCGCTTCCGCCATCGCCACCGTCCTGGCCATCCGCCTGTGGGGCGACGCCGGCATTGCCATTGCGACCATCGCCCTGACCCTGGTGATCCTGATCTTCGCCGAGATCACCCCCAAGACCCTGGCCGCCCTGCGCCCGGAGCGTATTGCCTTTCCCGCCAGCGTGATCCTGCTGCCGCTGATGAAGGTCATGTACCCGGTGGTCTGGGCGGTGAATTTTGTCACCAATGGCCTGATGCGCCTGCTCGGCACCGACCCGGCAGCGGGGCAGGAGGAACACCTGTCCTCCGAGGAGCTGCGCACCATCGTCAACGAGGCCGGGCCGCTGATTCCCTCGGCGCACCGGGGCATGCTGCTGAATATCCTCGACCTCGAGGAAATGTCGGTGGACGACGTGATGGTGCCGCGCAACGAGGTCTTCGGCATCGATCTCGACGAGGACGACGACACCATCCTGCGCGCCCTGCAGACCAGCACGCACACCCGCCTGCCGGTGTGGCGCGACGACGTCAACAATATTGTCGGCGTGCTGCACATGCGCAATCTGAGCCGGATCCTCGACCGCCAGGGCCTCGATCGCGCCGCGCTGGAACGGGAGATGGACCCACCCTACTTCATCCCCGAGGGCACGCCGCTGCACACCCAGCTGCTGCACTTCCAGCGCAACAAGCTGCGTTTGGCCATTGTGGTGGATGAATATGGCGACGTGATGGGCATTGTCGCCCTGGAGGACATACTCGAGGAGATCGTCGGCGAGTTCACCTCCAAGTTGAGTGACACCGGCGACAGCATTTTCCCCCAGCGCGATGGCAGCCACCTGATCACCGGGGGCGCCAATATCCGCGATGTCAACAAGGCCCTCAACTGGGACCTGCCGACCGACGGCCCCAAGACCCTCAGTGGCCTGATCCTGGAATACCTGGAGTCCTTCCCCGACGGCAACGTCTGCCTGCGCATCGACGGCTACCAGCTGGAGGTACTGGAGCTGCAGGGGAATGTGGTGCAATCGGTGCGGGTCAGCCACCCGCGCCGGAGTGGCGCGCGCACAAACTGACCCGCGGACTAACGCAGCCCGGTTGGCCAATCGGCCAGTCGGCGCTCCCGGGTACGGTCGAGAATCGCCTGCTTCTCCGCCGGGCTGGCCATGAACCAGTCGGTTATTTCAGTGGCGCTGCGGTAGCAGCCGACACAGACATCGTCCTCATTCAGGGCACAAATGGAGACACAGGGTGACGCCGGCTCGACTGCGAGGGGACGCCCCTTGTCACCGTCCTGCTGTTTGTCGTGACTCACGGCTGCTCCTCCAGGCCCTCCAGGAAGGCCGCGGCGTTACGCACGTAATGCTCGGCATTGAGCGCCAGGGCCGCCTGCTCCTCCTCGCTGAACTGGCGGCGCACCTTGGCCGGCGCACCCAGTACCAGGCTGCCATCGGGGACCTCCATGCCCTCGGTAACCAGCGCACCCGCGCCAATCAGGCAGTTACGGCCGATACGGGCGCCGTTCAGGACCACCGCGGCAATCCCCACCAGGCTGCCGTCACCCACGCTGCAGCCGTGGAGCATGGCATTGTGGCCCACGGTGACGTTCTCGCCGACCACCAGGGGGTAACCCGGGTCCGCATGCAGCACCGACCCGTCCTGGATGTTGCTGCCGGGGCCGATATCGATACGCTCCACATCCCCGCGCAGCACACAACCGAACCAGACACTGCTGCGGTCGCGCAGGGTAACCTGCCCGATCACCGCGGCATTGGGTGCGATGAAATGACCGTCGCCCTCCAGGGTCACCCGGTGACCATTGAGACTGTACTTCACGTCTTTTCCTCCTCGAAGACATCCGGGGCCAGGCCCGCTTGCAGGCCGATATTGACCAGTTCCAGCAGCACCCGGGCCGAGGTTCCCCATACGGTATCACGGGCCAGGTGGAAATGCGGCACCCGGACCGGGAGCCCGGTCTCCGGGTCGGGGAAGACCCGGCTGTGCCAGCCCTCACGGTGAAAAAACTGCTCCAGTCGCGGCAACAGCAATTCGGCGACCTCCCCCGGGTCCGCTCGCAGGGGCAGGCCCGGGTCAATGACCGCCACACAGGGATAAATGCGATACCCGCTGCGGGTGACCAGGGGCGGTAGTTCCCCGAGGGGCTCGACGGCGTCCGGTGGACAACCCACCTCCTCCTCGGCCTCCCGCAGGGCGGTGTCCCAGGGGCTGTGGTCACCGGGCTCACGCTTGCCGCCGGGAAAGGCCACCTCCCCGGGATGCAAGGGGAGGTGCAGGGCGCGGCGGCCAAGCAGCACCCGGGGACACGGCTCCCGGGTCAGGGCTACCAGCACACCCGCCAGGCGCCCACTACCCGACCATGCGGCGCGGTGCAGGGGCAGCGCCTGCCGCAGGCGCTCGAAGATTTCCGCCGCGGCACTGTGATCGGGCTCAGGCACCCTCGGCCTGCTCCGCGTAGAAGCGGGCGGCAAAGGCATCCAGGCAGCCCTCGACGATAGCCTGGCGGATACCCGCCATGTGCCGCTGGTAGTAGCGCAGGTTGTGCAGGGTGTTCAGCTGGGAACCCAGAATCTCGTTGCACTCGTCCAGGTGGTGCAGGTAGGCGCGGCTGAAGTTCTGGCAGGTGTAGCAGTCGCAGGCCTCGTCCAGGGGCAGCGTACTGGTCTTATGCCGGGCGTTGCGCAGCTTGAGCACCCCTTTCGAGGTAAAAATGTGGCCGTTGCGAGCGTTGCGGGTAGGCATCACACAGTCGAACATGTCCACCCCGCGACGCACCCCTTCCAGCAGGTCGGCGGGCGTACCCACGCCCATCAGGTAGCGCGGCTTGTCCTCGGGCAGGTGCGGCTGCAGGGCATCCAGCACCTTGAGCATCTCGCCCTTGGGTTCGCCGACCGAGAGCCCGCCAATCGCGTAGCCGTCGAAGCCGATATCCACCAGGCCCGCCAGGGAGGCCTCGCGCAGGGCCGGGTACATGCCCCCCTGCACAATGCCGAACAGTGCAGCGAGACTGTCGCCGTGGGCCGCCTTGCTGCGCGCGGCCCAGCGCAGGGACAGCTCCATGGAAGCGCGGGCCTCGGCTTCGGTGGCCGGATAAGGGGTGCACTCATCGAAGATCATGACGATATCTGCGCCCAGGCTGCGCTGGATGGCCATGGACGTCTCCGGGTCGAGGAAGACCCGGGCACCATCCACCGGGCTCTGAAACTTGACCCCCGCCTCGGAGATCTTGCGCATGGCCCCCAGGCTGAACACCTGGAAGCCGCCGGAGTCGGTCAGGATCGGGCCACTCCAGCCCATGAAGTCGTGCAGGTCACCGTGCTGCTCGATAATGTCGGTACCGGGACGCAACCAAAGGTGGAAGGTGTTCCCGAGAATGATCTCGGCGCCGATCTCGTGAATATCGCGGGGAAGCATGCCCTTGACCGTGCCGTAGGTGCCCACGGGCATGAAGGCCGGCGTTTCCACCGTACCCCGGGGAAAGTGCAGGCGCCCGCGACGGGCAGCGCCGTCGCCGGCCAGATTCTCGAAACGCAGGTGACTCATCGGGGCTCCAGGGAGTCGGGGCGGGGGGTGAGGAACATGGCATCGCCGTAGCTGAAAAAGCGGTAGCGCTGGGCGATGGCCTCGGCGTAGGCGGCGAGGACCGCTTCGCGCCCGGCGAAGGCGGACACCAGCATCACCAGGGTGGATTCCGGCAGGTGAAAATTGGTCACCAGGGCGTCCACCACACGGAAGCGGTAGCCCGGGTAAATGAAGATATCGGTATCCCCGGTCATCGGGGCCACCCGCCCCTTGCCACAGGCCGCCGACTCCAGCGAGCGTACCGCGGTGGTTCCCACGGCAACCACGCGACCGCCGCGGGCGCGGCAGGCCTCCACCGCAGCACAGACCTGCTCGTCCACTTCCAGGTACTCGGCGTGCATGTGGTGGTCTTCGATATTGTCCGTCCGCACGGGCTGGAAGGTTCCCGCGCCGACATGCAGGGTGACCGCGGCCCGGTGCACACCCTGTGCATCGAGCTGCGCCAACAGGCTGTCAGTGAAATGCAGACCCGCCGTGGGGGCTGCCACCGCCCCCTCTTTCTCCGCATAAACGGTCTGGTAGCGCGACTGATCAAGCTGTTCGTCCTCGCGCGCGATATAGGGCGGCAGAGGCATGTGGCCTATCTGATTGAGCAGCGCGGTAAGAGGGCTGCCATCGGGCGTGCGCAAACAGAACAGTGCGCCCTCCCGGCCAGTGACCTCGAGCTGCCAGGGTCCGGGCTCCTCGCCCTCGCGCTCCGCGAGCAGCAGCGTCGTGCCGGGCTTGGGCGACTTGCTGCTGCGAATATGCGCCAGGGCGGTATCCACGCCGGTGAGGCGCTCGATGAGAATCTCCACGCGCCCACCGCTGGATTTCTGACCCCACAGGCGCGCGGGGATCACACGGGTGTTGTTGAAGACCAGAAGATCCTCGGGGCGCAGCAGTTCGGGCAGGTCGGTAAACCGGCGGTGAGCCACCGCACCACTGGCACCTTCCAGGCACAGCAGACGGCTGGCGCCGCGTTCAGGCAGGGGGTGCTGGGCAATCAGCTCGGGGGGCAGGTCGTAGAAAAAGTCGCTCTTGCGCATGGGAATGGGGCCTGTGCGGGCACAGGCCCGGATCGGACAATGATTTACTCGGCGTCTGCCTCGCCTTCGGCGGCGGTCTCAGCGGCCTCGCCCGCGCCCTCTTCTTCCACCGGCTCTTCCGCGGGCTTCGGTGCGGGCACCTTGATCAGGCCCTCGGCAGCCAGGACTGCGACTTTCTCCTCGCCATTGACCGGCTTGCGCTCGGCATCCTTGACCGCGTAGCGATTGTCGCCGCGCTGGTAGATGCGGTGAGACTCGGTTTTCTTGATCAGCTTAAGCGCCATGATCCTTTCTCCTTAGCCAAGGTACTCAGAAAACACCCCGGTCACGGGGCAGTCGCGAAGTTTACAGGCAAACATCGCCAAGGTTAAGGCGACGGCAATTGAATTGCGCGGCCGGATTGCTATAATCCGCCCTCTTCCCGACCCTCCCTGGGGTCGTTCCCGCCCTGCCGGAGTGGTGAAATTGGTAGACACGTCGGATTCAAAATCCGATGCGGTAAAACGCGTGCCGGTTCGAGTCCGGCCTCCGGTACCAATTCAAGAACATCGTTGCTGTGGTCAATCCACGCGTGCCGGCCGAAGCGTCGGACCGTCGACTCCGGCCTTGCATTCCTGGCCCCAAGCTTCACCATTGTCGACGGTGAATGCACACACTTGCGGAAGGAAGCGCGGCATGCAAAAGCGACCAGGGTGGGTTTTCTATATTTCTCTGCTGCTGCTGGTGACCTTCGTCGGGGTGGGCGTGGGCCTGCCCGAGGAGCTTGCCGAGGGAGCTGATACCGCGCTGCATTTCACCACCGATCACTTCGGCTGGATGTACCTGTTCGTCACCACAGGCTTCCTGCTTTTCTGCGTGGGTATCGCTCTTTCCGATTACGGACAGATACGCCTCGGGGCGGACGGGGAGGCACCGGAATTCCCCTACCTCGCCTGGCTGGGCATGATCTTCTCGGCGGGTATGGGGGTCGGCCTGGTGTTCTGGGGGGTTGCCGAACCCATGACCCACTACAACGACCCACCGCTGGGCCAGGCCGTCGCCGAATCCCCCGAAGCGGCCAGGCTCGGCATGCAGTATGCGCTGTTTCACTGGGGCTTTCACCAGTGGGCCAACTTCGCCATCGTCGGTCTGGCGATTGCCTACGTCCGCTTTCGGCGCCAGCGAGCCGGCCTGATCAGTGAGACCTTCCGCGCCAGCCTGGGCGATCGCGTGGACGGCCCCGTCGGCCATGGCATCAATATCCTGGCGGTGGTTTCCACGGTCTTCGGCGTCGCCACCACACTGGGGCTGGGTATCATCCAGATCAACAGTGGCCTGGGGGCCGTCAGCGAGGTAGCCTTCGGCACCACCCAGCAACTGGCTATTCTGGGCGGCGTGGCGGTGGTGTTTCTGCTCTGCTCACTGATGCCACTGGAAAGCGGTGTACGCTATGTCAGTGACGCCAATATGCTGCTCGCCGCCGCCCTGCTGGTGTTTGTCTTTTTCGCCGGGCCAACTGACTTCATCACTGCCGCAATGACCAATGCCATCGGTGACTATTTCAGCAACATGATGGGCATGAGCCTGGTCATGTCACCCTATACCGGCGAGGACTGGGTGGAGCGCTGGACCATTTTTTACTGGGCCTGGGGTCTTTCCTGGGCTCCCTTTGTCGGCAGTTTCATTGCGCGAATTTCCCGCGGGCGCACCATACGCGAGTTTATCCTCGGTGTTATCGGCATGCCTGTACTGCTCAGCGTGGTGTGGTTCGCCACCTTTGGCGGTTCGGCACTGTACTACGAGCTATTCGAAGGTGCCGGCATCGGCGAAGCGGTTCACGCCGAAATCAGCTCTGGCCTTTTTCTGACACTGAACTCACTGCCTTTCCCTGAGCTGCTGGGCATTCTGGTGCTGGTACTGATCGTGCTCTTCGTCATCACTTCCGCAAACTCAGCAACCTTCGTACTGGGGATGTTTACCGGCAAAGGGGTCCTGACGCCCAGCCGCTGGCTACGGGTGATCTGGGGACTGGTTCAGGTCATGGTAGCTGGCATACTACTGCTCAGTGGTGGCCTGGCGGCTCTTCAGACCATGTCCATTCTTGCGGCTTTTCCCTTCATGATACTGATGGTTTTCATGGCCGCGGCACTGCTCCGATCCCTGCGCGACGAGCAGCGCCAACAACAACTGCATGCCGCCCTGCTAGCGGAACGCATGCAGCGAATGCTTGAGGACTATGAGGCAAGGCAGCGGGACGAGCAAAACCCGGCGCCCGTCGCCGGAGGGAGCGACGACACATCATACCGGCACCTGCAATGACCCGCGGGAGCGCCGTCAATGCTCAGTCTAGTGCGGAAACACGGCGCACTGACACCAGCAACGGGTCTTCCGCGCTGGTCTCCCCCCATTGGTCTAGCCATACCAGACTTTCGAGGGGCAGGCGATTGCGCCATCCTCTAACCTCAAGTTCAGGCCGACTATAAAAATCGCTGACATGCCCCAGGCAAAGATAGGCTATCGGCTCCACCGATTCCGGCAATGCAAACAAGGTCTTCAGCACATCCGTCCGAAGGATGGAAACCCAACCTAGCCCCAGACCTTCGGCTCTCGCCGCCAACCAGAGATTCTGAATCGCGCAGACCGTGCTGTAGATGTCGGTATCCGGCTGCTGCGTTCTCCCCAGGACGGCGGGACCGGCCCGTGAGCGATCACAGGTGACACAAATGTTCACGGGAGCCGTGAGAATGCCTTCGAGCCGGAGCCGATCATACCGCTGGCGTTGCTCTCCCTCGAAGTGAGCAGCCTCTCGTTCGCGACAAGCCTCGAACTCCCGGTAAACCGCACGGCGCCTGGACGCTTCCCGCACGACAATAAAATTCCAGGGCTGGGAGAGGCCGACCGATGGCGCATGGTGTGCCGCGTTGAGGATGCGCGCCAACACCTCGGGGGAAACCGGGTCGGGCAGGTATTCGCCCCGGACATCCCGGCGACTGAAAAGCAGGCGGTAGAAATCCTCGACATTCATGAGTACACCCCCATCATGGTGGTTGACCGACAGCGCTTTCAGTCAAGGCCGACCGGGCAGCCACCATGAACGCTTTCATATCAGCCACCCGGTCTGGCGAGTGATAAGCAACGCTGATCACAGCCCTCAGGTCCAGCCCGGAATCAGAACGAGTAGGTCAGACCCAGCTGCCATTCACGCCCCTCCTGGTTGTAGCCCTTGTTGAGCTGGTAGTCCCTGTCAAAGATATTCTCCATCTTGAAAGTCGCTTCCAGCTGGCGGGTCAAGCGGTAGCCAAGCCGGAGATCGAAGGTAGCGTAGCCCCCCAGCGATTCGGTATTCGCCGTATTGGTATAGCGCTGTCCCTGACTTTTCAGCGACAGGCCCAGTGTCAGGGCATCAAACTCCCGATTGGCATTCAGCGTCAGATTGTCGCGACTGCGCTTGATCAGCAACTTGTCGGTACCGGCGTCCCTTGGCTCGACATAGCTGTAGGCAGCATCGACACGCCAACCCAGCATGTCACCACCTATCGCGAACTCGGCGCCGCTTATCTCTGCATCACTGACGTTGTAGGGTCGCCAGACAAAATCGGCGCCCGGCGCCCAATCAATCAGGTTTTTCACGTCGTTCTCGAAATAGGCGATAGACCAGTGCCAGTTGTCGTAATCGCCGCGTAGACTCAGCTCGCTGTTCTCCGAGGACTCTGGCTCCAGGTCGGGATTCCCCGCACTAAAGGGGCCGGCCGGCCAGTAGAGGTCATTGAAGGTGGGCGCCTTGAAACCCTCAGACCAGGACGCGATGAGCTTGTAGGACTCACTCAACTGCAGGCCAATCGCGGCATTACCGGTGGTGTGGTCACCAAATTCCTGGTTGTCGTCTTCCCTCAGGCCCAGCACCACATCCAGCTGGCGCCAGCTCGCCTGGTATTGCCCAAACAGCGCTTTGTTGTCCCGACTGCGCACCGGGTTGCCCAGTCCATCGAGGTAATCGTTGGAGTTGCTGGCAACGTCATCCTCGTAGTAATCGTAGCCCAGGGTGAGAAGATGCCCCTCGGCCACGACAATGTCGTTCTGCCAAAAAAGCTGCTGCCTTTCCGTGCGAAAATCCCCCTGGTTTAGGCCGGTAACGCTGTCGAAGTTGTCGCTGTCATCCGTGGAAACGCCGAGGGAGAGCTCCGTGCTCCAGACATCGGTCAAAGGCAGCCGTCCGCGCAGATTGATATTTTGTACGATGCCTTCGCTATAGGGCTTCTCCGAGGCATTGGAAGCACTGTCATGCTCGTTGCGGTTATTGCTCTCCAGGTAACGAAAGGAGAGATCTGCGCCATTGTCAAACCGGTAACCCGTGCTCGCGCTGACGGATTTGTTGCGGTAGCCATCCCGATCCTTGTTGAAGCCGGTATCGATTGCCAGATTGTCGATACCCTCCGTTTCCAGGTACGAAGCATGTACCCCGTAGCGCCAGTTGCCGCTGTTGCCACTGGAGCCCAGCGCGAGCCGGTACATCGCATTGCTGCCGGCCGCTGTGGTGAGGTAGCTGCCCTCGCTGGCGGAACCGTCGCGGGTAAAGATCTGAATCACGCCGCCGATCGCCTCACTACCGTACAAGCTGGAGCGTGCCCCGCGCACGACTTCAATGCGCTCGATCTGGTCCGGGTTGAGAAACTGGAAATTGGCACTACCCAGGGTGGCACTGCTCACCCGCTGGCCGTCGACCAGAATCAGCGTGTGGCCACTGGCGGTGCCCCGGGTGTACAGGCTGGTGGCGGACCCGGGTCCACCGCTGCGACTGATGTCCAGGCTCGGCACCTGGCGGAAAACATCAACCAGATCCAGAGGCTGACGGGCCTCGAGGTCCGACCGACTGATGGCGGTGACGGACGCCAGGCTGTCGGCCATGGCTACCGGTGTACGGGTAGCCGTTACAACAAGCTCATCAATATCGGACGAAGCAATGACAGGCTGCAGCGGCAAGAAACAGCAACAGCCCGCAAGGGTACTGCGGAAAACAGGCAGGTTTTTCATGATCAATCCTCAATCGGCAATTGTAAAAACAATGATTGAGGGAGGGGTAAGAGTGGCGAGCGCCATGTAACAGAGGCAGTTAACCACCGACAAAGCCCTCCGCTTCATCGTTGTTGCAGTACTGCACTCCGTGATAACACCAGAAGGCATTATCACCAGGTCGGTTTCGGGCTTGTGAATTCGATCGCGAACTCATTTACCGTTGCGGGGGCAGCGGTGGCGTTGTCAGCGGCGGCCGTGGAATTTGCTTGGATTCCTGCCGTGACGCACCACACTTCCCGTTTACCCTGTTCCAGTCTTCCCCGGCGAAGGGATGACGAGCAGGCACCTGATGCAGGGCGCGGACTCTATCGGCATTGCCAACGGTAAGTCAACTCAGAAAAACAAACAGCCTCTTCGAATTAACCGTTGATAACGCTAACGCCAGCTTTAGATAGGCCGTGTAACGCCGAACTCAACACAACCTTTGCCACCCAAAATATTTGCGTAACCAATAATTGATTAAATCTGTAAGGTGTCGACAAAAACGATTTTCAGTTGACAGCACTGACCTCGATCATTAAAACTGCCGACGCTTTGGCGAGCCGATTATCCATCGGCATTCAAGGAACCCGGTGAAAATCCGGGGCTGTACCCGCAACTGTCAGCGGCTTTTCAATAGCCGTGAGCCAGATACTTGTCGCCAGAAAATCACGGGCTGTCGCGTCTTTACCGCGCGCAGCCTAAAACGCTGGATAAACTCTGTTTTCCAGCACCGGGCGGGAATACTCGGTACTGCAACAGCCTGACTCCCCTTATCAGCTGCCACGGTACGTAGCTTTCTTGCCTCGAACTTTCACACAGTCGAGGAATCGTCATCATGCGTGGTTTGCTGCTGCTTCTGGTCTGCCTTACCCAGATAGCCTTCGCTCGACCCGATACCGCAGACGAGAAACATATTCTGGTCCTGGCTTCGCAACGCAACGCCGAAACGATCGCCGATGCCGTCCGGCTATTCAGCGAAAATCACCCACAGCTCCGCGTGATTGCCCGATCCGATGCCCAACTTTGGGAGATGACGGAGCCACAGCGGCAAACACTGGTCGACAGCGCAGACCTGGTGCTGGGCATCGGCCTGTTTGGAGCCAGCGTTGCCGAGCTGGAGCCAGTGCTGGCGCGAAGCGAAACCTCACTGCTGATGATCAGCAGCGACCATCGACTGATCCAGCAAAGCCGCATGAATGGTCGGACCATTTTCACTAACGGTGAGCAATTGCGGCATATCGCGGGTATGCAACCGAGCACGGATTTCGACCAATCACTCGACGACCTGACAGCTCGCTACCCCCGGCAAGCCGACTGGATCAATGCCCGCCGCTACTGGCAGGCGGGCGGCAGCAGCAATACTGCGGCCCTGTTTGCCTGGAGCTTTGCAAAACTGGGCAAAAAGATCGAAGTACCTCCCGCGCAAGCCCTTCCACGCCTGCGCTGGGTCTATCGCAATCAGGTCACGACAAGCCTGCCATCAGTGGACGACGACCAGCCACTAATCGTCGTACTGGATCACGCGGGCGGTGACCGCCCCGCCGATAACACCCTCCTGCGCGAATTCTGTCGCGCCACCAGTGTCGATGCAGGGCACGAATGTCTCACCGCGCTGGCTTACTGGGGTGAGGCTGGAGTGTCCGCAGCGCGGGCGCTGCTTCCTCTGAAACATCGCCTCACAGCGGTCGTCATGCTGCAGGACTTTGTGGTTGGCGGGGGCGAGGGACGGGAGCAGGTGGTCGACGCGTTCCGGGAACTCGACCTGCCCGTGATCAAGGCCATCAAGATGCGCGATCGCACCCCGCTGGAGAGGCAGCTGTCATCGGATGGCCTGGCGCATGACAAGGTTTACTACCAGGTCGCCTTGCCCGAATTGCAGGGCGCCAGTCAGCCCCTGGTCATCGCCGCGGCCGGCGGAGAAAGAGATGATCCGCTCAGCGGTATCCGTATCCAGCCCCTGGCTGCCGTAGACGAGGGCATCGCCACACTGGTCTCCAGAATCAACCGTTGGCATCACCTTCAAACCACTCCGAACGCCGAAAAGCGCGTTGCCATTGTCTACTACAACCACCCACCGGGCCGCCATAACATCGGTGCTGACAACCTGGATGTCCCCGCATCACTGTGGCAGATCCTCAACTGGATGAAACAGGCAGGCTATACCACGGGAGAGCTGCCGCCGACCCAGCAGGCCCTCCTCGACATGATGCAGGAACGCGGGGTAAACCTGCCCAATGACGCCGCGGCCCTCGAGAGCATGGGCCCACGTATCTCGCGCATGTCAAGCGGGCGCTATCGCGATTGGTTCAAGACACTGCCGGAAGCCGTGCAAAGCGAAATGGTGCACGGTCCCTTTGGTCTGCTGCATAGCCAGTTGACGAAGGCACTTGAGGCGGGGAAGACGCAGCTTGCCGAGGACGCCCTGCATCACACCGTGGAAGAGATGCGCCACTTGCTGGAAGGTGTTGAGCACCCTGCCCGTGAACGGGCTCTTTCCCTGCTGGGGCAACTGGAAACCTGCTACGACCGGAGCATCGAACAACAGGGGCCTCCCTGCCAGGAACAGGCATTGACGATTATCCGCGCCCTCCAGGCAACCGGTATCGAAGGTCTCGGAGGCTGGGGCGAGGCCCCAGGTCGGGTCATGACACTCGACGGCGAACTGCTGCTGCCAGGACTGCAGTTCGGCAACATCTTTATTGGCCCGCAGCCCCCCCGCGGCTGGGAAATCAATGAGGAACTGCTGCATGCCAACCTAGCCTTCCCGCCGCCTCACCAGTATCTCGCCTTCTACCACTACCTGCGCGACGACTTCCAGGCCGATGCCTTTGTTCACCTTGGCAGACACTCCACCTACGAGTTCCTCCCGCATCGCTCGGTGGGGCTGGCGGCGGATGACTACGCGCGCATCATTGCCAGCGATATCCCCGGCATCTACCCCTATATCGTTGACGGCGTCGGTGAGGGCATCCAGGCCAAGCGCCGCGGCCTCGCGGTCATGGTCGACCACCTGACGCCACCCCTGGAACACACGCCGCTGTATGACGACCTGCTGCAGTTGCGACAGCTGATCGAGAGCTTTGAGGCCAGTCACGGCACCGACAATCGCGTCCTTGAACAGCGTCTGGTGACACAGATTCGCGACAAGGTGGATGCTCTCGAGTTGAAGGACGAACTGGCCGAGGCCATGTCGGCCGAACTGGCGGTCATGGGCATTGGCTTCGACGAAGTCGATGACGACATGCTGGTGCACGAAGTGGGTCATTACCTCACCGACCTGCAGGAGCGTTTTATGCCCCTTGGCTTGCATATTTTCGGCCAGCGCTGGAAAGACCAGGCGGTGAACATGATGCTGGACTCCATGGCACCGGAGAGCGAACAACAGCGCGCCGACTGGGAGGGCCTGCTGCAGGCCTCGCCGGAAGCGGAAATGTCGGCGATGCTGGCGGGGCTCTCTGGCCGCTATATCGCGCCCGGACCGGGAAATGACCCCATACGCTCGCCGGATAGCCTGCCCACCGGCCGCAATTTCTATGCCCTCGACAATAGCCTCATTCCCAGTCCCGTTGCCTGGGAGCTAGGGCGTGAAATGGCCAGGGCTGCACGCAGCGATAAGCCACAGAACCCGGATAAACGCGAAGCGCTGGTCCTGTGGGCCTCCGATGTGGTGCGCGATGAGGGCGTCATGATCGCCTTTGGGCTGGACATGCTGGGCCTGCAACCGATCTGGAACAGCCGCGGACTGGTGAAGGGCCTGGAGCGACAGATACTGGCTCAGGGAGAGGTACGCCGCGATGTCGTCTTCACCACCTCGGGCCTGTTTCGCGATCTCTACAGCCGCCAGATGAATCTGATCAATCAGGGCGTACTGATGGCGCTGGACGCCAGCGCCAATGTCATCCTGCGCGACTACCCCGCCTTGACCCTGGCCCTGGAAAAAGCCCTGCAGCCACTGGAGAACCCGGAATACTGGGGCCGGCGGCAAGGCGGCAATGAAAGCCTGGCGCAGAACCAGGTCGCTGCGCACTGGGTCAGGCAGGCCAGGGATCTGCTGGCACGGGGCCGCGCGCCCGATGAGGCCGGTGTGCTCGCCAGCCTGCGGGTATTCGGCGATGCCCCCGGCAGCTACGGGGCCGGAGTCAACCGCCTGGTGGAACGCTCGGGCGCCTGGCAACAGCGAGAGGAACTCGCAGCGGTCTACCTGCGTCGGCTGGGCCACAGCTACGGCCGTAGTGGCGAGGACGGTGGTGGCTTCGGCACGCCAGTGGAGGAAACTTTCCGCGAGGTACTCAGCGAGGTCGAGAACACCTGGTTCGGTCGTTCCAGCAACCTCTACGGACTGATTGACAACAACGATGCCTTTGACTACCTGGGCGGCCTGAGCCTGGCAGTGGAAACTCTCACCGGCGAGGCACCGAACAACTTCGTGCTCAACCACGCCAATCCCGATGCCATCTCGGTCGAACCCCTGGCCGTCGCCCTGCGCCAGGAACTGCGTGGACGCTTTCTCAACCCCGAGTGGCTGCAGGGCCTGATGGCTCACGGTTACGCCGGCGCCCGCACCATGGGCAGCGAATTTCTCGAGTACCTCTGGGGCTGGCAGGTGACCAACCCGACACTGGTTGGCGACTGGGCCTGGCAGGAGGTCAAGGACGTGTATGTAGACGACCGCTATCAGCTCGGGCTGGACCAGTTTCTCGAGCAGGACCATAACGTCCACGTCAAAAGCAACATGCTGGCAATCATGCTGGTGGCGATTCACAAGAACTTCTGGCAAGCAAATGCCGCGACGACCGCGCAACTGGCCGGGCAGTTCGCGCGCCTGGTAAACGCCCATGGCTTGCCCGGCAGTGGTCATACGGCCCCTGACCACGCCATGCTGCCCTGGCTGGAACAGCACCTCCCGGAGGGGGACTGGGAAGCCCTGTCACAGGTCATCCAGCGCGCGGCATCGACACCGGAAGAGCAAGGGGAAATCCACCGCATGACGGAGATCGAGCTGCAGGATCAGGACGCCATCAGCGAGGCAACACAGGATGCTGAGCTTGCAGCCAGCGAAGGTAATGCAAGCGACGCCGAGGCCGCACGCGAGAGCAACCCAGCGAATAGTGTTGGCTGGCAATGGCTAGGCTTGCTGGCCTGCCTTCTGCTGGTGATTGCCGCGGGCTTCTACCGCGCCCTGACACACGCACGGCGGGTCGGCACATGATGTTGCACGGCCTCAGCATCGGCATTCTGCACCAGTTCGTCGGCTGGCTACTCTATCCGGTGATTATCGGTCTTGGCCTGGCGCTGCTTGTAACGCTCTGGGAGGCTGGCATCGCCATTGCGGAGCGCACGCTAACCCTGGATCGCTATCGGGGCGGCAAGCTCAGCACTTTCGAGCCCTATGCGCTGCAACGTTTGGATCGGGCCGATCTGCTGGCCCGCAGTGGCCCGATCCTGGGTCTGATGGGCACGCTGATCCCCCTCGGTCCGGGCCTCTCCGCGCTGGGATCCGGTGACATCGAAATCCTCGCCACTGCTCTGACTGTCGCCTTCGATACGACCGTAGTTGGCCTGCTGGTGGGCCTGCTTGCCTACTTGCTGGGGCGTATCCGGCGTCGCTGGTACGACGTTGTCTGGCAGTCTCTGGCAGGTCAGCCGTGAGAGGGCCGCAACAGCGGGAAACGCCGCCATGGCAGCGGCCGGGCATGGCCGACGGCGACACGGACCCACTCACCGGATTCGCCAACATCATGGACGTGATGCTGGTTTTCGCACTGGGCCTACTGATCGCCTTGGTCGCACAGAGCCGCGAGCTTCGCGGGCACTTCCAACTGGAGGACAGGGTGGCAATTCGCGAGGGCCGTGAACTCGCCGAGCCCCCGGACGCTTTACGCAAGCAACTGGAAAGTGGTGCGGAGGGCATGGAGTCCCTCGGGCAGGTCTACCGCGATGCGGAAACCGGCAAGCTGATTCTGGTCGGTCAGTAGCCAAGGCCCCGCGACAGAACATTTTCCAATCACTCTATCGAGACGAGAAGACACCATGAACGACACAAGCGACAAATCCGAACGCCACCGCAAGGCGATGGCCAAACAGAAGGCCAAGGTCGATCAGCGCATCGCGGAGGCGGCTACCGAACAGGGCGTGCTGCTGGTACTCACCGGCAATGGCAAGGGCAAGAGCAGCTCCGCCTTCGGCATGGTCGTGCGCAGCCTGGGCTACGGCTACAAGGTCGGCGTGGTCCAGTTCATCAAGGGCAAGCAGCTCTCCGGTGAAGAGCTGTATGTGCGAGAGAAATGCCCCGAGGTGGATTTCCACCAGATGGGCACCGGCTTCACCTGGAACACCCAGGACCGGGAAGCGGATACCGTCGCGGCCCTGGCCACCTGGGAAGAGGCCGCGCGCATGCTGCAGGACGAGAGTTTTCATCTGGTGGTTCTGGACGAACTCACCTACATGCTTGCCTACAAGTACCTGGACGAGGCGCTGGTGCTCAATGCACTGGCCAATCGCCCGCCCTCGCAAAGTGTCGTGGTGACCGGGCGCGGCGGCGGCAGCGCCCTGCAAGAGCTGGCGGATACCGTGACCGAGCTTAAGGATGTCAAGCACGCCTTCAAATCCGGCATCAAGGCGCGCAAAGGGGTGGATTACTGAGTGACCATGACACTGATGGTGCAGGGCACAACCTCCGACGCCGGCAAGAGCGTACTGGTGACCGGCCTGTGTCGCGTACTGGCCCGTCGCGGTGTCCGCGTGGCACCGTTCAAGCCGCAGAACATGGCTCTGAACAGTGCGGTGACCGCGGACGGCGGCGAGATCGGTCGCGCCCAGGCGGTGCAGGCCCAGGCCTGCCATCTGCCTCCGGAGTCCGACATGAACCCGGTGCTGCTCAAGCCATCCAGCGATACCGGTGCCCAGGTAATCATTGGCGGACAGGTACAGGCCAACATGGATGCCCGCGGCTATCACGATTACAAGGCGACTGCCAGGCAGGCCGTAATGGCGGCCTACCAGCGCCTCGCGGATCGCTTTGACGCCATCATCGTCGAAGGGGCCGGCAGTCCGGCGGAGATCAACCTGCGCGACAACGATATCGCCAATATGGGCTTCGCCGAAGCGGTGGACTGTCCGGTCATCCTGATCGCCGACATTGACCGGGGGGGCGTGTTCGCTCACCTGGTGGGCACCCTGGAGCTGCTGTCAACGACAGAACGGGCGCGCGTGAAAGGCTTCGTAATCAATCGTTTTCGGGGCGACATTTCCCTCCTCCAGCCGGGTCTCGACTGGCTGGAGGCCCGCACCGGCAAGCCGGTGCTGGGGGTATTGCCCTACCTCCACGACTTCCACCTGGAAGCCGAGGATGCCATCGACGCAAAGCAGGTGCTCGACCCGGAATCAGCCTTGAAAGTGGTGGTGCCTGTGCTGCCCCGAACCAGCAACCACACCGATTTTGACGCCTTGCGCTTGCACCCGGGCGTGGACCTTCAATTTGCACGCAGTGGCCAGCGCCTGCCCGGCGCAGACCTGATCATCCTCCCCGGCAGCAAGAATGTGCGCAGCGATCTCGAGACACTGCGACAACAGAACTGGGACCAGGACATTCTTCGCCACCTGCGTTACGGCGGCAAGCTACTTGGCATCTGCGGTGGTTTCCAGATGCTCGGCGAGCGAATTAACGATCCCGCGGGCCTCGAGGATACCCCCGGCGAATTTGTCGGTCTCGGCCTGCTGAACATGACCACGGAGCTGGCGCCACAAAAACAGCTGCGGCGCGTAAACGGCAGGCTCGCCTGGGCACCGGCCGCGGTAGAAGGTTACGAAATCCACTGCGGTATCAGCCACGGTCAAGCCCTGGAGCGGCCCTTCGCCCAACTGCAGCAAGCCAGTGACGGCGCCCTCGACGCGAGCGGCCAGGTCGCCGGCACCTATATTCACGGGGTTTTCGACCACCCGGAAGCAGCCGGGGCCCTGCTGCGATGGGCGGGATTTGAAAACGCCACCGCGATTGAATACCGCGCGCTGACCGAGCAGCAGATCGAACGCCTGGCGGACAGCCTGGAGGCTGCGCTTGACCTCGAGACGCTGTTTGCCGAGAGGATCGACCCACCCAAGCCATTCACCAGGAGCCCGCAAACCCATGACTGAGCAACGCTGCCCTGCCCTGCTGATCAGCGCCCCGGCCTCGGGCCAGGGCAAGACGACCCTGGTCGCCGCACTGGCGAGGCACCACCGCAATCGGGGACGTCGGGTGCGGGTGTTCAAGACCGGCCCGGACTTCCTCGATCCGAAAATCCACGAGCTGGCCTGTGGCCATCCGGTCCATCAGCTCGACTTGTGGATGGTCGGTGAACAGGCCTGTCGCCAGCTACTCCACCAAGCGGCCGCCGAGGCCGACCTGATTCTGGTGGAAGGTGTCATGGGGCTCTTCGATGGCGATCCGAGCAGCGCCGACCTGGCGCGACACTTCGGTCTGCCGGTGGCCGCGGTGATTGACGCACGGGCCATGGCCCAGACCTTCGGCGCCCTGGCACTGGGGCTGGCCACCTTCGAGCCGGCGCTGCAGTTTGCCGGTGTGGTCGGCAACCGGGTGGCCAGCGAAGGTCATGGGCAGATGTTGCGAGAGAGCCTGCCCGCGGGCATCAACTGGCTGGGCACACTGCCACGCTCGGAGGAGATTCACCTGCCGGAACGCCACCTGGGCCTGCACCAGCCAGACAGTATCGCCGACCTGGACAGCCGGCTCGACGCCGCGGCCGCGCTCATCGCGCAGGGTCCGCTGGCGGAGCTGCCACCGGCCGTAACCTTCTCGGCCCCGGAGGCAGTGGATGCCATACCCGCGCTGCTGAAGGGGCGACGTATCGCGGTCGCCAGGGACGCGGCTTTCAGCTTTGTCTACCCCGCCAACCTGTCGCTGCTGCAGGCGCTCGGGGCCGAACTGTGCTTTTTCTCGCCGCTGAGTGACAGTGCGCTGCCGGACTGTGACAGCCTGTACCTGCCGGGCGGCTACCCCGAACTGCACCTGGATGGCCTGGCAAACAATCACGCCATGCTGGAAGCCATCCGCGAGTACCACCGGGAGGGTTACCAGATTGTCGCCGAGTGCGGCGGCATGCTCTATCTCCTGGACAGCCTGAGTGCCCGCGGCCAGACGCGGCAAATGGCGGGGCTGATCGAGGCCACGGCGAGCCTGGGAGAGCGACTCGCCGGACTCGGCGCCCAGGCGGTCGACTTTGCCGGTGGCCAGCTGCGCGGGCATACCTTCCACTACTGCGCCTTCGACCAGGCGCCGGGCTTCGCGCACACGGCTACGCGCCATCCCCGTGGCGGGACGGGGGAAGGTGTCATCCGCAAGGGCGGACTGACCGCCTCCTTCATTCACTGGTACCTGCCGTCCAATCCCGTCCTCGCCGCCGCGATGTTCCTGGGACAAATCGCATGAGCTCGCAAGCACCTCACCATGAACTGGAGCTGATTCTGGGCGGCGCGCGCTCGGGGAAAAGTCGACTGGCGGAGCAACGGGCGCGGGAGAGCGACAAAAAGCTGTTCTACCTGGCCACCGGCGCCGCGGGTGACGCGGAAATGGCCGCCCGTATTCGTCACCACCAGGCCCGGCGCGGCGCGGAATGGCAGCTGGTGGAAGCCCCCCTGCACCTGGCCGATGAACTGCGGGCGCACCAGGGCGACGATCGCTGCCTGCTGGTGGACTGCCTGACGCTGTGGTTGAGCAATTGCCTGCACCGGGAGTGCTGGGACGCGGAGCGTGAGGCCCTGCTGGCAACCCTGCCGACACTCCAGGGGCGGATCATCCTGGTCTCCAACGAGGTTGGCTCCGGCATCGTGCCCCTCGGTCAACTCAGCCGCCGCTTTGCCGACGAGAGCGGCTTTCTTCACCAACAGATCGCTCAGCTCTGCTCACGAGTATCGCTGGTGGTGGCTGGGCTGCCGCTGGAACTGAAAGACCCGCAAGCCCCCTGCCCCCACGCGGCCCAACAAAAGGATTCCGCACCGTGAGCCACACCGAACTGCGAAACCCCGCCCACGGAGACGCTGACAACAACCGTCCAAACGAGCATGCGCCAGGTCTGTTAGAGGAGACTTTTGCCTGGCTTAAGGCGCCAGTCGCGCCGCCTGATGGCACCGCCCGACAAAGCGCCCTGCTGCGCCAGGGGGAGCTGACCAAGCCCGCCGGATCCCTCGGCAGGCTGGAAACCCTGGCGGTGGATTTCGCCGGCTGGCAGGGCCGCAGCCTGCCCTCACTGGAGCACTGCATGATCCGCGTGTTTGCCGGGGATCACGGCATCGTCGCCGAGGGGGTGTCGCGCTTTCCACAAGACGTCACGGCGCAGATGATCACCAACTTCATTCACGGTGGCGCGGCGATCTCGGTATTGGCACAGCAGTGGCAGGCTGATTTTGCCGTCGTCAGCCTGGGCACGGTTGTGCCAGTCCCGGCAGATCTGGCCGGGCACCCGAAGCTGTCGCGGCTGGACCTGGCGCCGGGCACTGGTAACATCTGCGAAACCGCGGCCATGGATGCCACCACGCTGGCCCGTGCCTTGCGGGCCGGCGCTGCTGAAATCGATAGCGCGCGCGTCCTCCAGCTGTTTATCGGCGGCGAAATGGGTATCGGCAATACCGCTGTCAGCGCCGCACTGGCCAGTCTGCTCCTGGATCTGTCCCCCGAAGAAACCGTGGGCCGCGGCACCGGTGTGGATGACGACGGCCTCTCGCGCAAGCGGATTGCTGTGCGTCGTGCCCTGGACCGGCACCGGGCCGCTTGCGACTCCCCCCTGGAAGCGCTGCGCAGGCTTGGCGGCCTGGAAATCGCGGCACTCACCGGCGCCTATCTGCGCGCCGCCCAGCGCGGCGTGCCGAGCCTGGTGGACGGCTTCATCGCCACCACGGCAGCGCTGCTGGCCTGCCGCATCAACCCCCCTGTCAGGGACTGGCTGCTGTTCGCTCACCGCTCCGCGGAACCGGGTCACCGCCACCTGTTGGAAGCGCTCGGAGCCGAGCCGCTGCTGGATCTGCAGATGCGACTGGGCGAGGGCAGTGGCGCGGCTGTCGCGCTTCCCCTGTTGCAATCCGCGCTGACGGTGCATGCGGGTATGGCCACCTTTGCCGAGGCCGCCATCTGTGCGGGCTTCCCCACCCATGACTGAGGCGCGCTACCCACTGACCACCGTGGACCTGCTGCGCCACGGCGAATGCCTGGGCGGCGCCATACTGCGCGGTCGCACCGACAGCCCCCTGAGCGCAGAAGGCTGGAAGCAGATGCACAGGGCACTGGAGCCTCACGCGGGCTGGACCCGCGTGGCCGCCTCCCCCTTGCAGCGCTGCCTCGACTTCGCAACCCGCTTGGCCCGGGAACAGGACATTCCTCTGGAAAAGAGCGACGATTTCCGGGAACTGGACTTCGGCGACTGGGACGGACTGACCCCTTCGCAAATCGCGGCGCGCGACCCGCTGCTCGCGGAAAAGGTCTACCGAGAACCTGAAGCATTTTGTCCGCCCGGCGGCGAGTCGCTGGACACCGCGCGCCAGCGCATCGTGGCGGCCTGGGAGCCACTGATCGAAGCCCATGCTGGAGGCCACCTGCTGCTGGTCGTGCACGGCGGGACCATCCGTCTGCTGCTGGAGCACCTGCTGCAGTCTCCGCACCTCGCTCGGTATATGGCCATACCGATGGCCTGCCTGACCCGGCTGTGCCTGTATCACACACCCGAGGGACTTTACCCACAGCTGCTGTTCCACCAGCCGGAGCCACGGGCATGAGGGGGCGGTTGCGACAGGAGTGGCGAGCGCTGCTGTTGGCCGCCGGCCTGCTCACGCGTATTCCGATCCCCGCCATCGGCAGCTGTGACAGCCGAACCGTCGGGCTTTCCCTGCACTGGTATCCGGTCACGGGGCTGCTCATCGCCCTGCCACTCGTTGCGGTGGCCGCGCTGACGCAGAGCTCCCCGCCACTGGCCGCCGCCCTGGTCCTGTGCGCCTGGGTGGCGCTCACCGGGGCCCTCCACCTGGACGGCCTGGCAGACTGCGCGGATGCCTGGGTCGGCGGCATGGGCGACCGGGAGCGCACCCTGGCGATCATGCGGGACCCCGCCAGCGGCCCCGTCGCGGTAACCGCGCTGGTGCTGCTCTTGCTGCTCAAGTGGACCGCGCTGACAGTCATCATTGCCGCACCGCTGGATACCGGCTGGTGGCTGATACCCGTGCTCGCCCGGCTGGCCGTGGTTCTGGCTTTTATCAGCACCCCCTACGTGCGCCCCGGCGGCATGGGCGACGGGCTCGGCGAGCAGCGCTCGCCTTGCGCCATCGCTGTCGTCGGGGCCGCCAGTGCCGTCGCGGCCCTGCTGCTGACACCGGCACGGATCGGGGGGCTGTGGCTGGTCGCAGCGAGCCTGCTGTTTTGGTGCTGGCGCAGGGCAATGCGCCGCCGCCTGGGCGGCTTTACGGGCGACGGCGCCGGTGCCCTGGTGGAATTGCTGGAGGCGGCACTCCTGGTCGTCACCGCCCTGGCCGCCGGAGGCGTCGCTTCATGATGGTGCTCGAGCTTGTCGCCGCGCTGGCTATCGACTGGCTGTTCGGCGAACCTCGCCACCACCCTCTGGTGGCTTTTGGCCACTGCGTGAGTACCGTGGAAACGCGTTTCTACCGCGCCGACCAGTCTGCGCGCCGGCAACAGCTTGCCGGCCTGTTGGGCTGGGCTCTGCTGGTATTGCCCCCGGTCGCGCTGCTCTGGACCTTGCTCTCCAACCTGTCCAGCCTGTGGCAGGGCATTATCGCCGTGCTGACCCTGGCCTTCTGCCTGGGCGGGCGCAGTCTAAGCGAGCACGCCCGGGCGGTGGCCGGACCGCTGGCGCGCGGCGACCTCGGCGCTGCGCGCCAGCAGGTTGCGATGCTGGTCAGCCGCGACACCCGGGCGCTGGATGAAGGAGGTATCAGTCGCGCCACTATTGAATCCGTCCTGGAAAACGGCAACGACGCCATCTTCGCCTCGCTTTTCTGGTTTGCCCTCGGAGGTGCGCCCGCCGCCCTGCTGCACCGGCTGGCAAATACCCTGGATGCCCGCTGGGGCTACCGCAGTGCCCGCTACGAGAATTTTGGCCGCGCGGCAGCCCGACTCGATGACCTGCTCAACTGGCTACCCGCCCGGCTCTGCGCCCTGGCCTATGCCCTGGTCGGTCACTGGCTTGCCGCGGTCCGCTGCTGGAGAACACAGGCCAGCCATGCCGCCAGCCCCAATGGCGGCCCCGTGATGGCGGCCGGGGCCGGCGCACTGCAAATCCGTCTCGGGGGGCCGGCCATCTATGCCGGCCAGCGGGAAAACCGCCCCATCCTCGGTTGCGGCCGGGAAGCGCGCCCGGCGGATATCCCCCGGGCCCTGGCATTGCTACGTCGCGGCATTCTGCTCTGGTTGCTGGTGATTGCCCTCGTGACATTGCTGCAGGAGATATCGGTATGACCCTGGTGCACGGCGGCAATCTCGCGGCAGCGGCGGCGCAATTCGGCATACCCAGGGAGCAATGGCTGGATCTCTCCACCGGCATCAGCCCCTGGAGCTGGCCGGTCCCCCCACTACCGCAGGCCGTGTGGAACCGACTGCCGGAACGGGACGGCGAGCTGGAGGCCGCCGCCGCGGCCTACTACGGCACAGGGAGCCGGGAGCTGCTGGCGGTACCGGGCTCCCAATATGCCATCGCGCGGATTCCCGGCACGCTTCCCACGGCGACCGCCGCTCTGCCCCTGTGGGGATACCGCGAACATGAGGCCGCCTGGCAGCGGGCCGGTCACCAGATTTTGCATTACCGGGATGCCGAACAACTGGCGCAGCTCGTCAGATCCGGTGCGGTTCGCCATGCCGTGATCATCAACCCCTGCAATCCCACCGCCGAACTGGCAGGCCTGGATCTGCTGACCGATATCGCGAGCGGACTGCAGGCGGTGGACGGCATGCTGGTTGTCGACGAGGCCTTCATGGACACCACACCGGAGAACAGCCTGCTATCCCGGCGTCCACCCAACACCGTGGTGCTGCGCTCAGTCGGCAAGTTTTTCGGTCTGGCGGGGCTCAGGCTGGGTTTTGTCGTGGCGGAGCGGTCCCTACTGGCGGAGCTCGGCGCGACCATGGACCCCTGGGCCGTTAATCACCCCGCCCGCTGGATTGGCACCCGCGCCCTCGCCGACCGGGCCTGGCAGCGGCAGCAACGGCGGCGGCTGGCGGTAAATGCGCACCGCTGGAACGAGATACTCGCCGCCGTATTCCCCGGGGATAGCCTGACAGGCAGCAGCCTGTTTACCAGCCTGCAATGCGACTGGCACCGTGGCCGCGCGCTCTACGCCTCCGCGGGTCGACACGGCCTGCTGTTGCGATTGATCGGTCCCCAGGCCGGTTCGGCGCAGCTGCGCTTCGGGCATCCACTGCCCGAGCACCACGACACTGCCCTGGCCAGACTCTACCTGGCACTCGGCGACCTCACTACGGAGCACACATGAAGCACCTGACTCGCAGCTTCGGCAACTGGGCCTGCGCCCTGCTCTGCCTGCTGGCCACAGCGGCTGCCGGGGAAATCCGCCTGGTCGATGTCACCGGCCACGAGGTGGTCCTGGAGGCACCCGCACAGCGCATCGTCAGCCTGGCGCCCCACATTACAGAAACTCTGTTCGCCGCCGGCGCCGGAGAAAAAATCGTCGGCACCGTCGCATCCAGCGATTACCCCGAAGCAGCAAAAGCCATTCCACAGATTGGCGGCTATGACCGCATCAATCGCGAGAGCCTGATGGCCGCCAGGCCGGACCTGGTACTGGCCTGGGAAAGCGGCAACGGCAGCGAGGTCATCGCCGGCCTGCGGGCCCTCGGTGTCACAGTCTATGTGAGCGAGGTCCGCGAGCTGGACCAGATCGCCGGCAGTCTGCGCGCATTTGCCACGCTGGCCGGTACCACCGAGGCAGGACATGCCGCGGCGGATGCCTTCGACAGGCGCTTGGCGGCATTGCGCAACACCTACAGTCACAGGCCGCCGGTCACGGTCTTTTACCAGATCTGGAATTCGCCCATCCTGACCTTGAACGGCGAACATCTGATCTCCGACGTCATTCGCCTTTGCGGGGGGCGCAACAGTTTTACAGACGCCATCGCCCTGGTACCCAAGATCAGTATCGAAAGCATTCTGCTGCGAGACCCCGATGTCATCGTCGCCAGCGGCATGGGCGAAGAACACCCGGAGTGGGTGGATGACTGGCGCCGGTTCCCGAGCCTGCGAGCGGTGCAGAGCCAGCAGCTCTACTTCATTCCCCCCAGCCTGCTGCAACGCCATTCGACACGGGTTCTCGACGGCGCCGAGCAACTCTGCGGTTTCCTGGAACAGGCGAGAGCAGGGCCCGCGACCTGAGTCATTCTCTCAGTGAAGGCCCGCCTGGGCACCGGCACGCACCAGCCGCCCGGGCAGCGCCCCGGTGGGCACCCCGTTTTCCATGACCACCTGTCCGGACACCAGTGTAAAGCGATACCCAGTCGCCCCCTGAAAGACCCGACGGCCTCCTGCTGGCAGATCGTAGACAACCTGCGGTGAATCGACTCCCAGCGTCTCCAGGTCAATCACGTTGATATCGGCTTTCATCCCCGGCTCCAGGGTGCCGCGGTCGCTCAAACCCATGCAGCGGGCGGTATCCCGAGTATGCATGCGCACGGCCGTCTCCAGCTCCAGGCGCGGCCCGCGCTGCCGGTCCCGTACCAGGTAACTGAGCAGCCAGGTGGGAATGCTGGCGTCCGACAGCACACCGCAGTGGGCGCCGGTGTCAGCCAGGCTGATCACGGAAGATTCGTCCGTCAGCATCTCGATCTGGCGGTCCAGATTGCGGCGATCATAGCCAAATAGCGGGCAATAGAGCATGCGCTTGCCGTCATTCTCCAACAGGGCGTCGTAGGCGAACTGCGCGGGACTGACCCCCGCCTGCCGCGCACGCTGGGCGATGCTGTCCTGTTCGCCAGGCTCGTAGTCCGGCAGGTCATCCAGGACATACAGGTTGTCAAAACCGTTGGCGATCCGGTCCATGATCTCGTGATCCAGGTGCGGTGGCACCTCCTCGACGATTGCCCTGCGCACCGCCGGGTCCCTGAGCTTGCTCAGGCGAGTGGCCGGGTCCAGTTCCGCCAGCGCAGCAAACGACTGGTGGAACATGAAGGGGTTCACGGTACCCTCCCAGCTCATCAGGATGTTCACCGGACGGGCACCGACATGGGGAATCAGACGCGCGCCCTCGGCTTGGGCCTCCTTGACGTACTGCAGTTGCTGCAGCACCCGCGGCCAGTCCGCTTCGCTGCGATAGAACAAGACGAAATTGACCTGACACTGATTCTCTATGGACAACTGCTTCATCCAGTCCATTTCCTGGCGCCAGTCGGCAAAGTCGGACACCAGACCGTAAATGCCCCGGCCGGTTTCGCCAAGTACCCGGCCAATGCCCAGCAGCTCACTGGCATCCGCGTAGGTGCCCGGCATCACCTCACCGTTGCGGGTCATGTGAAGCTGGGTTCGCGAGGTGGTGAAGCCCACGGCCCCCGCCTGCAGGCCTTCGCGCACAATCGCCGCCATGCGCGCCACGTCCTCCTCGCTGGCAGCTTCGTTGTTGACGCCGCGCTCACCCATCACATAGGTACGTACCGCACAGTGGGGTACCTGGGCGCCAATATCGATGGCCCGCGGCATACACTCGAGGAAATCCAGGTATTCGGGGAAGCTCTCCCACTGCCAGTCAATCCCCTCGGAAAGCGCTGCTCCCGGGATATCCTCCACGTCCTCCATGACTTCGATCATGCGCTGACGCTCGCCGGCATCGGGCTTGCAGGGAGCAAAGCCCACACCGCAGTTGCCCATGACCAGGGTCGTAATGCCGTGGACCGAGGCGGGACTGCAGTAGGGGTCCCAGGTTGCCTGGCCGTCCATGTGAGAGTGTGTATCGACCCAGCCAGGCGTCACCAGGCAGCCCCCGGCATCAATGACACGATCTGCGCCCTCCTTGATGTCACCCACTGCCGCGATGACACCGTCCTGGATCGCGATACTGCCCGAAAATGCCTTGCGGCCCGTACCGTCGACTATTTGCCCGTTGCGAATGACCAGATCGTACACTGCCTGCCCCTTTAGACTTATGCTTATTAGTCTGGCCAGCATAGCCCATGCTGGGGCCTTCGCAAAAGCGCCGGCGGGAGGCTCACGGAAAACGTACCGTCGACTCGCGGGTTGGGGGTAATCTATAGTCACCTTGAGCCATCAAGCAGAGTACCCACGGGATCCCATCGACCATGACCACCGCAGAACATCGCCTGCAAACCCTGTGCCCCCATTGCGGCACATGGAACCGCGTTAACCGCAGCCGTCTGGAGGAACGCCCCAAATGCGGCCGCTGTCACCAGCCGCTGTTTACCGGGGCACCACTGCCCGCGGATGACGCGCTTTTCGAGCGCTTGCTGGCAAACGAAGAACTCCCCATGGTGGTGGATTTCTGGGCCGAATGGTGTGGCCCCTGCCGGATGATGGCCCCGGTTTTTGCCGAAGCCGCGGCCCATGTGGAACCCCGGGCCCGCTTCGTCAAGGTGGATACCGAACAGGCCCAGCGGACCGCTGCGCGATTCGCCATTCGCAGCATTCCGACCCTTGCGATCTTTCACCGCGGCAAAGTCATCAGCCAGCAGGCCGGCGCCCTGCCCCGACAGCAGTTTCTCGCCTGGGTGGAACACAACCTGCCCGATTGAGGTGAACTTTTCAGTTCCGCGGGCAGCCAGGGCAGTGGCGTCCCTGGCGGCAACGAGGCAAACCGATCCTCAGTGCAGCGCACTGGAACCGGAGTAACGCGGTGGCACCACCGCCGCGGCACGCGGCGCCAGCTCTGAGTGCGCCGGTGGTGCACCCGCCTCAAGCAAGCGCTGGCAGCACTGCAGCACAGCCTGACGGGGGGCGCCACTGGCCATGGCCCAGTCCAGCCTCGCCATGCAGCCACCCACCAGGCCGCTGACGAGGCCGGCATCCCCCAGCTCCAGCAGCAGCGCACGCAACAGAATCGCCGACTCTGTGAAACGCCGAAGATCCACCTCGCCCTGCTGGGCGTGGTCGCGAATCAGTATTTCAGCCGCCTCCAGCGCACTGCCGGCAGCATTGATCGCCTGCTCCAGGCGGTCTTCCGCGGAAAACGCCAGGGCCTTGTCATAACTCATGATCCAGGTGCCGCGGGCTCGGGTGGCGCTGCGTTCCAGCAGCGCGCGGTGGTGTTGGCAGAGAAAACGCAGTCGCATGATGGGCCTCCTGTTATCGATGCAGGGCTCAATTTAATGCGAATAGTTCTCACTTGCAATAGCTGGCAAGAGATTCCGGTTTCCGTAGTGGCGCCAATCTGGCTGCGCTAGGAAAAGCCCCCTGCCAATTGGCCTGCCCCCTTCCACGATCATCTCGTCAAGCAAGCAGACCCAAATGGCCGAAAACTCGTCCGCGCTGACGAAATGGTAAGATGTTGCTTTTCTTGTTCCAGGAGGTCCTTTTGTTACGGCAACTCTTATACATGCTGAGCCCAGTACTTCTCGCCCTGACCCTCCCCGCCTCATCCTCTTTTGCCAGCTATGCCTTCTATGTCGGCAGCGAACTCACCGCCGACGGCAGCGTATTACTGGGGGGAACCGGCGAAGAGCCCTCGAGTCACTGGCTGCAGATCGCACCGCGGGGACAACATGGCGCCAATGCCGTCATCACCGTGGGCGCCACGGAACGCGCCGACCTGCCAGCGCGACTGTCGACGATTCCCCAGGTGGCCGAGACTGCCCGCTACATCACCATGAATTATTCCAGCTATGCCGGTTTCCCCGCTCCCATTACCAATGGCGGCCTCAACGAGCACCAGGTTGCCGTGCGCGACGTGTGGTCGCCATCACGCGACGAGCTGGTGGCCATGACCCCGGCGCAACAGACGGGCCCCAATTACAGCGACCTGGCGCGGATTGCCCTCGAGCGTGCCGAAACTGCCCGCGAGGCGGTAACAATCATTGGCGACCTGATTGATCGCTACGGCTACACCACCTACGGCGGCAACTCCCACCTTATCGCCGACAGCAGCGAGGGCTGGGTGGTGCTCGAGTTTGCGGGTGGCCAGGGGCTGTGGGTAGCCGAACGACTCGGTCCGGACGACGTGCGAGTCAGCTACCCGGGATACATCGGCGACATTCCCGCAGACTACGCCGACCACCCGGACTACATGGGCTCAGACAACCTGATTGATTTCGCTGTCGAACGTGGCTGGTATGACCCCGAAGCCGGCGAGCCATTCAATGTGGACCGGGTCTACGGTATGGGTGGAATCATGCGCCACCCCGGCACCAAATTCCTTTCCCCTGCCACCGTTGAGGCGGAACTGCGTGCCATGGCGCCAGTCACCGTGGCCGACATGATGGCCATGGTGCGCGACCCACGCATCGCTGACGATCACGCCGGTTACGGACAAGTGGCCCACCTGCGTCCCGAGCTGCCACATCCTGAGCTGGGCCTGCTGTGGGTGGCCCCAACCGGTTCGGTCACGGCGCCCTTCATCCCCTGGTGGATCGGAGTACAGTCCGTGCCCCCCGAATACGGCGAACACCGCTATCTGACCGAGAACGCGGGGCCGACCTTCCTTAACCCGGCATTTCAACTTCAGGAAGCCACGGAATTTGCCGGCCGCGTGTTCAAACGCCTGATGTACTACACCTGCGCCCATCCCGAAGAGCAATTAGAACGGGTACAGTCCACCCTCACCGCATTCGAAGCCGGTATGCTGTCCCGGGTACCGCGACTGGAGGCGACCGCCATGCTGGCCTTTGATCAGGACCCCGCCCTGGCCCGTGAACTGCTGACCGATTACAGCCATGCGCGCGCCGCCGAGGCCTTGAACCTTGGCCGCGACTTGGTCGCCGGCATTGGCGCAGAGATTCGTGTGCGGCACGGTGTCCCGGCACCCGCGGCAAAAGAGGACATCAATGCCGGCGGGACATCCATCAATTGTCTCGTCGGAGCCAACCCCGACCGGCCTCAGTCATGAACCGGGAGGCTATGGAAAACGCGCTGCGCCAGGGGCTGTCACGGCAGCGCGCCGGAGACTTGGCCAGCGCCGCGCGCTGGTATGAGAGCGTGTTGCAGCAGGCGCCAGAGCAGGTTACCGCGCTGCACTACCTGGGCCTGACTCGATTCCAGCAGGGACAGCTGTCAAGCGCAGAAAATTTACTGCGGCGAGCCCTGGCACAGCGGACAGACAACGCCAACGCCTGGAGCGACCTGGGCATGGTGCTGCTGCGTCGCGGTCAGCCCGAAGCCTCCATTGAGGCCTTCAGCAAGGCTCTGAGCCTCGCTCCCGACCATCCCGATGCCCTGCACAACAAGGCTCAGGCCCTGCGTCAGCTGGGCCGTTTCGACCAGGCTCGGCCCTTGCTGGAACACCTGCTCACCCTGAAGCCCAAATCCGCATCGGCGCGCTACCTGCTGGCCAACGTGCAGCACCGGGCCAATGACCTCGACGCCGCCATCCCCGCTTACCGCGAAGCGCTGCGCCTGGCCCCCGGGGACAAGCGTATCCGTCTCGGCCTCGGTGACGCACTGGAATCCTCCGGACAGTTCAGCGAGGCTCGGGAACACTACGATGCCGTACTCGCAGCTGACCCGGACAGCCCCCTGGCACTGGCCAGACTCCTCCAGATGCGCGACCGCGAGCCAGCAAGGGAACAGGTAAGGCGAGCAGAAACCCTGGCGGACAACCCGGCCACTCCAGAGGACGGCCGGGTGCGCCTGAACATTGGGCTGGGCTACTACCACGATCGCCAGCAACAGTTCGAAACCGCTTTTCAACGACTGCAGGCGGGATACGAAGTGCTTGCACGACGCGCCCCCTTTGACAGTGACGGCTATTCCCGTGCCGTGGATAAACTGATTGAGGCCCTGCCCAAGAGCTTCTTCGAAAGCGCCCCGAATTCCGGGCTGGACAGCGAGCGTCCCATCTTCATTGTCGGGATGCCCCGCTCTGGCACCACCCTGACCGAACAAATCCTGGCCAGCCACAGCCAGGTCGCAGCGGGTGGAGAGCTATCGTCGCTACTCAAGGTGAGCTATCGCATCGGCGAACTTTCGGCCAGTGGAAAGCCCTATCCGGCGGGTCTACGCAGCGTCGCACCGCCGGACCTGCGCAGCCTGGCCGAGGATTATTTGCGTCAACTCGACCGCGTTGCCCCGCAAGCAGCAAGGGTAACCGACAAGTTGCCCTTCAATTTCATGCACCTCGGGGTAATCGCGCTGCTGTTTCCGCGCGCGCGCATTATCCACTGCCATCGACACCCGCTAGATAATTGCGTGTCCTGCTATTTCACCAGCTTCGCCGACCAGATTCGCTTCGCCAACCGACTGGATACCCTGGGGCGCTACTATGTCGAATATCACCGGCTGATGACACACTGGAAGCAGGCCTTGCCACTGGAGATCTTCGATCTGCGCTACGAGGACCTGGTGACAAATACCGAAGATCGCATTCGCGCACTGCTGGGCCACTGCGACCTGCCCTTTGAGGACAGCTGCCTGCGCTTTTACCAGACAGAGCGCGGCGTACGCACTCCCAGTCGCTGGCAGGTGCGGCAACCAATCTATGCAAAGTCGGTGGGGCGCTGGCGCAACTACCAGCAACAGCTGGCTCCGCTGGCAGAGATACTGGCCCCCGTGCTGGGGGCCGAAGAGAATCAGCGAGGCTGACAGTTCACGTAGGGACCATTGCGGGTGCTGATGGTGCGACTGTCCAGCGGCGCGCGATACCCGACCAGCAGCCGGTGGCGGGCCTCGATACTGGCGAGCAGTGCCTGGCCCAACTCCAGGGCCTCTTCTGCTCGCTCAGTGCTGTAAGCGTCGAACACCTCACCGGCCATACCCGGTTCACCCGCCTGGTAAAGTGCAAGTGCCCGTGCTTCGACCCCTGGCTGGTCGAGGATACTGGCGTTTTCGAATGCCGCCAGGGCCTCGGTGACTTCCGCTAGAAAACGCTCCGGCGCGTCGCAGGTATAGTACATCAGACGCTTGAATACACGACCGGCGAACAGGGATGCCTCCTGTATCGCGAAGTCCGGCGTCACAAAACGCGTGGCTTCGCCCTTGGTCAGGTAACGGTGCTTACCGTACTCCGGCAACACCTCACTGCCACCGATCCAGTAAGGCACGAAGGGCGCGGTGATGGAACCTGTGGGCGCAACCCACAACACCTGCAGCGATTCGTGTGGCAGCTGCTGACGGATATGTGCCACCTGGCCGTAGCCATTGGTATCCAGGGATACCAGGGGGTCGCGCACAGCGGCCATCATATCGCGCAGACTGACGCCACCCGCGGCGCCCTGATCCATCAGACGCTTCTCGATAATCTTTACCGTATCCGACCGCCCCTCACCGTTGCCGTATATCGCGTTGACATTAAACGGGGCACCGGAATCCGGGTCGTACCAGCCCTGTTCAACCGCAAAATCAATGAAGTTGTCTGACCCCATGTAATCCGGGCTATCCTGGAAATCCAGGGGGATTTCCAATACATAGCCGGGATAGGACATGCGAACGTCATCCGGTCCAAGGCGCTCGGCGATCCACAGCCCCTGACCACCGGCGAAATTGATCACCACCCAGGCCTCTTCGGCATCGGCAAACAGGTGTGAGTTGCCACCGTAAGTGGAGTAGCCGAACTCATCCATCAGCCCGCCGATGATCTCCACCGCTTCCCGTGCGGTGCGCGCACGCTCCACGGCGATGCGCGAGAGATCACTGTAATTCGGCCCAGTCTGGGGGTTGGGCGTCATCGCTGCCAGCTCCGGCCGCGAAGGCGACCAGATATCCCGAACCGCGAGACCGTGCTCGTTGAGGCCGCCATTGGTCAATGGTGGCGGGAAGCCCTCGTAGTCGGAGTAACTCATGGTAATGTATTTGGCAGTCTGCCGGGCCTGGGGGATGTCGATGAACTGGCCAGGGTAAGTGGCCTTCTCATCGACACCGACACGGATGGTCTCGCCCTCCGGATAGGAACGGCGCGGCACGATCTCCAGCCAGTGGCTGGAGACCTCGTCCCCGGTACCGCCGAGCAATACGCTGCCATCGGTCGTCAGATTGCGACCGACGTAGATACCGTAGCTAGCCAGAGCATTCACTGCAGGGACTGCCAACAGCAGACACAACACGGTTTGACGTAACAGCTTCACAATAAACCCCCCTGCTTATTCAAAGTTGTAGCGGACGCCGAAGCTCATGCGCTGTTGATCGATGAACATGACGCCATAGCCGGGGTTGCCCTGCTTGGCCACCAGGATGTCTTCGTCGAAGATGTTGTGCCAGTTGAAGGACAAGGTAAGGTTCTGCCAGTTCCCGAAAGGCGGTACATACGAGGCGTGGAGATCCACTCGCTCGTAGCCACCGTCCACCAGGGAGCCAAAACGGTCGACATTACTGGTGCCTTCGATAAAGGAGTAATCGTCGCTGTACTTGTAAGTCGCCCCCACACGCAAACCATTGACCGGCCCCTCGAGGAACTCGTAGCTGGTAGTCAATGCCGCGGCGTGCTCCGGCGTGGTCCTGGGCGGTGTGGAGCTGGAGTTGTTGGGGTTGATGATCTCCGCGTCGGTCCAGGCATAGTTGGCCGCCAGGTTCCAGCCGGGCAGGATCTCGCCGACTATCTCGAACTCGAGGCCGGTAGTTTCCTGAGCACCTTCGAGCACGGTGCTACCAAAGCCACCGAAGGATCCCAGGAAGGAGCTGGAGACTTCGATATTGGTGATCTCGTAGTCATACAGGGCGAGCGAGCTGCCAATCGCGCCACCCAGCCATTCGGTCTTGATACCGATCTCGTGCTGCTCCATTTCCTGGGGCGCACTGACAGTGCGGCCGTCGCCGTCAGTGAAGGTCTGCGGCTCGAAGCCTTCGCTGTAGCTATAGTAGAGATTGGCATCATCCAGACTGCCCCAGTCGCGGAACAGGTTGTAGGTTGCGCCGAACTTGAAAACAGTCTCCTGGAAGCCGACATCGGTCACATCATCGGGCGTGTTTTCACCGCGGTTGATGGGAATGCGAGTTCTGGTTTCATTGTCCTGATACAGCACACCGGCGAGTACATCCAGACGATCAGTGATGTTAAACAGCATCTGGAAGCTCAGCTTCAGATCCTCGGTTTCCTCCTGAGTGAGCTGACGCACGCCGAGAATCTCCTCGCGGTCACCCTCGATGGGACGGAAGGGAGAACCATCAGAGAACACCGGGCCGGTACTCGGGTCATAGACATCGTCACCATACATATCGATGGTGCCGTAACCCTGGAAGGAAGAGTTCAGCAGCTCGAAACGATCCGGATCGACATTGTCACTGTACTCCAGCGCGGCGAAGACCTGATGCTCGCGGCCGAACAGTTCAATATCCGCACCCAGGCTCTGGTTGAAGGTCAGTTCCTCGCCATCCTGTTCGATATCGTAGGAATAAATATAGATCTCATCGTCGCCGAGGGAATAGGCACCAAAAGGACCGAACGGATAGAAGTACTCCAGGTCCTCGTCATAGCGGTTCCAGGCCAGCTTGCTCTCGCTTCGGATACCATTGGCGAATTCATGCTCGAGCTCCAAGATCGCGAAATCGATATCCAGCGTATCCTTGGACTGGTCCGGGTGGGAGAAATACCACTCTTCCGGATCTGCATCCGGAAGGCTGAGGCTGCCATCCGGGTTCTCCACCACGGCGCCACCGTCCCACGGATCCATATTGCGCGACTGGTGGAAGTAACTGAAACGCAGAGTGCTGGTGGTAGCGATATCCCACTCCAAAGAGCCCAGGACCACCGATTGGTAGTTGGGGAAATCTTCGCCGGCTATATCCAGCGGCAGTCCAAACTCCCGATACCTGCCGGCCAGACGGCCGGCTACCGTTCCGGCTTCGTTGAGCGGCCCGGTGACATCGACAAAGACCTCGCTGGTGTCGTAACTACCCACTTCACCACCGACTTCCAGGGCAAAAACACGCTCGGGCTTTTTCAGGATAGAGTTGATTTCACCGCCAAAAGAGCCTGTAACACCGTAGATCGCAGTCGCCGGCCCGCGAACAATTTCCAATCTTTCCAGCGCATAGGAGTCAACTGACGTCAGGTCGTTGCCCAACAGTATCTCGTTGACACGCTGAGTGCTGTTAAACACACCGCGCATGACAATCTGTTCCAGACCAAAGCCAAAACCGGAGCGCTGGACGCCGGGCACCAGGTCTGTCGCTTCATAAGCTGACTTGGCATTGATGGTTTTCAGCATTTCGTCCGTGATGACAGATACCGCCTGAGGAGTATCAACCAGCGACATCTGCAGACCCGTAGCGCTGTCTTGATCCTGCGGGCGATACTGCTTTGCCACACCGCGAACAACTACCTCCTCCATACGCGATGCAGGTGCCATGGCGATATCGGCGGACTGGGCTACAGAGGCAGGCGACTGGGTAACAGCCAGGCCTGCAGACGCCAAAATCGTGTGCAAATAAAGGGGTTTGCGTTGCGGGGTAAATTTGGACATAGGAGGGCTCATCACTCTTTGCTGAGTTTAATCGGGACGGAGTTCAATCGGGCAACGGCATCAGCGTTTGGCACGCCAAAGCACCCGTTCCATCAGTGGAATACCGGCGGATCCACAATCCAGCAGAATAAAGGCAGTAGATCCGGGAGGCAGTAGAGGCAAGCAGTCGTTGGATCTTATCGATAGACTGTCTTACTCACTACGGTGGGTCAGCAGCAACCTGCGCCAACCGAGTTCGTCAGAGGAACTATGATATCAAAATACGGTCCCGCTGTCGATTTGCGCGCAAAAGCGCCTCGTCGCGCAGCAGCTGAAATACGTGGAGCGCGGCAGTTTCCGCGGCAATTAGCACGGTTTTCTGGGACAATCCTGGCACGTAGACAACTCGCGTGGTGACAGTCGAGGATGCTTTCGCACGATTATAGCTTGATGCAGCAAGCCAGCGAACTTGATCAGCAGGGGCGCGTCGGGGATGCAATGTCGCTACTCGAAAAGCGTCTGTCGTCCGCGAATGCACCGAGGGAATTGTGTCTGCTGCTGGCGAAAATTGCCGCGCGTCACAACTCACCCCAACGGGAGGCCAGGGCTCTGGCTCACACCCTGTCGACAGCCAGTCAGCCACGGGAAGCACCGCTTCTGGGCCGGCTAGGCACGCTGCTCTTGAACCTGGGCGACACACTCGGTGCTGCTCGCGCCTTTTCCCGCGCAACGCAGTTGCAACCTCAGGAATTTGCTGCCTGGCAAGGGCTGGCCAAAGCCGCGCTTGCGCGCCAGGACGTGGCCACTGCTGAACAAGTATCAGTACGCCTGATGGCGCAATTCCCGGAGCAGGTTTTTTCCCATCTGCTAGCGGGCCACCTGGCCAAAGCCCGTGGCGACGCAGGCGCTGCGCAGCACCATTACCAACGGGCACTGAAACTGGAAACCCATTGCGGCGAAGCACTTTACGGCCTGGTGGATCTGGATACACCCGCCGCCGATAGTCCACTCGCAATCCGGGCAAAACAGCTGGCACATCACGCCGCTGCCGTGGCAAACCGTATCAATGGCGCCTTTGCTTTCGCACGTATCCTCGACCACGCCGGACAATATGCTGACGCCATGCACTACTTCCAGCGAGCCAATAATCTGGCACTGGAGGATCTCGCATTGCGCGGCGTGCGCCATGACCCTGGCAGGCTCTCGGCACGCATCGAATCCATTCGGCGTCTCTACCCGACCTCGCTCGCGACAGCTGCATCGACGGAATCAGCCCCCTGCCCTTTGTTCATTGTGGGCTTGCCGCGTTCGGGAACCACGTTGGTGGAGGGCATTCTGGGCGGGCACCCACAGGTCCAGGCCGGCGGCGAACTGCCCTTCCTGCAGGAATGCGAGCGACATTTTATGCACTGCCGCCATCAGGCGGGACTCAACGGACCGATCAACCCCGCGAGCGAGACGGACGCACGACTGCTGCATGCGGCCCGGCTTCGCTACCGGGAAGCCCTGGGCTCCCGCACGCAGGCAACGACCGGGTGGATCGTGGACAAGCTACCTGCCAACTTCCAGAGCCTGGGCTTCCTCAGGCTGCTGTTCCCACAAGCACCCGTCGTGCACGTAGTTCGGGATCTGCGCGCAACTGCCTTTTCCCTGTACTGCTCAAACTTCGCAGGGCACGAGCCCTACTATCACAGCCTGCAAGGCCTGCTGGACTACTGCTCGTACTACCTCGAGGTAATGCATCACTGGCAGAGCCGGATACCCGGCATGGTCGAGGTAAGCTATGAAAGACTCGTCACATCCCCCGAGGAGGTCATTCCAGCGCTATTAAGAGCCGTGGGCCCGGGCACCACGTACCCTGGCTGCAGCGCCCCCCATCGCAACGTCGGCACGGTACTGACTGCCAGCCACGCACAGGTGCGTCAGCCGATCCACACCGGCGCCATTGACCACTGGCGCCACTATGAGCCCTGGCTTGGCCCGCTCTCCTCACTGGCAAAGCCGCCCTTGTCCCGCGATTGAGGAGAGGCAAAACGCACAATGCTCAGCTGTCCCTCCATCTCAAGCGCAGTGCATTACCCACCACGGAAACCGAGCTCAGGCTCATGGCCAGCGCGGCGATCATGGGCGACAGCAACAGGCCGGTGAAGGGATAGGCCAACCCCGCCGCAACCGGCACCCCGATACTGTTGTAGAGAAAGGCAAATACCAGGTTCTGACGCATGTTGATCACGGTTTCCCGTGACAGGTGGATAGCCCGCTCGATACCACCCAGGTCTCCCTTGACCAGGGTCACCTGGGCGCTGTTCAGGGCCACATCGGTGCCGGTTCCCATGGCAATGCCAACATCCGCTCTAGCCAGGGCGGGTGCATCGTTAATGCCATCCCCTGCCATGGCGACCGCGCAGCCTTCCCCCTGCAGTCGCTCCACCAGGGCCAGTTTGGCGTCCGGCTTGACTCCGCCGTGCACCTCGTGAATACCGAGTTCCCGAGCTACGGCTCGGGCTGTGAGCTCGCCATCTCCCGTCGCCATGACAATGCGCAAACCCGCGGCCCGCAGTGCCTTGATGGCGTCGTGCGTGGTCGCCTTGATCGGGTCTGCCACCGCCAGGGCGCCAGCCAACCTGCCGCCGACCGCCAGGAACATCACCGTGGCACCGCGCTCTCGCAGGGCATTGGCCTGCTCATCCAGGGCCGTGGCGTCCACTCCCTGCTCCTGCATAAGCGCCAGGTTGCCCAGGGCAAGAGGCTGACCGCCGACCCGCCCCGTCACACCAATACCGGACCCGGACTCGAAATCGTCGGCAGCTTCCAAGGTCAGTTGGCGCTCGCGTGCCGCCGCGACAATCGCATGGGCCAGCGGGTGCTCACTGCCCTGATCCAGACTGGCAGCCAGTCGCAACACCTCGTCATCGTCCCAGCCTTCCGCAGCGACCACCTGGCGAAAAGCCGGGCGCCCTTCAGTGAGCGTCCCGGTCTTGTCCACCACCAGCGTATCGACCTTACGCAGCGCCTCGATGGCGGCGGCATCGCGGAACAGGACGCCCCGCGTCGCGCCCTTGCCGGTCGCTACCATGATCGACATCGGCGTGGCCAGGCCGAGTGCGCAGGGACAGGCAATGATCAGCACCGCCACTGCATTGACCAGACCATAGACCCAGCTCGGCGACGGCCCCCAGATGCCCCAGGCAAAAAAGGTGAGCAGGGCAATCGCGACCACCGCCACCACGAAATAGGCTGCAACCGCATCCGCCAATCGCTGCATGGGTGCCCGGGAGCGCTGCGCCTGGGCGACCAGCTGCACGATCTGCGCGAGGGTGGTGTCCTCTCCCACCTGGACGGCCTCGACCACCAGGCTGCCGCTGGTATTCATGGTGGCACCAATCACCTGATCGCCGGGCTGCTTGCTGACCGGCAGCGGTTCGCCTGTCAGCATCGACTCATCCACCGCGGAGCGCCCCTCGATCACCTGGGCGTCCACGGGCACACGCTCTCCGGGCCGCACCCGCAGGCGGTCACCGACTCGAATGTCGGCCACGGGCACATCGTCCTCATCGCCATTGTCAGCGATGCGCCGAGCCCGTTCCGGGGCCAGCTGCAGCAGGGAGCGCAGAGCATCCGAGGTACGTGAGCGCGCCTTGAGCTCGAGAAACTGCCCAAGCAGGGTCAGGGTGATGATCATCACCGCGGCCTCGAAATACACCGCAACCCGGCCATCCTGGATGAAACTCGCGGGGAACCAGCCGGGGATCAGAGTGGCCGCCACACTGTAGAGCCAGGCCGCCCCGGTACCCAGCCCAATCAGGGTCCACATGTTGGGACTGCGATTGCGCAGGGACTGCCAGCCGCGCTGGAAAAAGGGCAGCCCGCAGTACAACACCACCGGCAGGCTGAGCAGCAACTCCACCCAGTCCTGCATGGCCCGGGGCATCCAGTCCCGACCGTGCCCGAACATCGCCAGCATGAACACGGCGGCGGTAAAGGGCAGGCTCAGATAAAAGCGGCGGCGAAAGTCGACCAGCTCGGGGCTTTCTTCCTCCTCCAGGGAGGGGGCCTCCGGTTCCAGGGCCATGCCGCACTTGGGGCAGTCACCCGGTCCCCGCTGACGGACCTCGGGATGCATGGGACAGGTGAACCAGACCGACTCATCGCCAGGCTGGCTCTCCCGGTGCCGGCCCGCCAGGTAGTGTTCCGGGTCGGCGGCGAATTTGCCGCGACAGCCGGCACTGCAGAAGTACCAGTCCTTCCCGGCATACTGCCAGTGATGCGGTGAAGCCGGGGTCACCGACATGCCGCATACGGGGTCCCGCAAATCACCGCCGTCACTGGCTTTGCACGTGTGCTCAGTGGTCATGCACCTGTCCTCCATCGACGTTCTAATCAGACTGCGAGTCGTCCGGAGCTTGCGACTCAATCAAATGACAGACCGAATTCCCGTTTGGTGACCGATCCGGCATCTCCCGCCAGCTTTCCATGGCGCTCTCCATGCGGTCGCAGAGGGCCTGCAACTCGGCGATTATCATTCTGACACCCTTCGCTTGACGAAGCCTTGAAACACCGTGAGTGTAAAACCGTGGTCCTACCCCAGGGTCAAGTGCATCCTGCGCCCTGGGCAACAGACAGTCCAGCCGGACCGCTTTCAGGGCGCAAATCCACACCTGGTCAAGATGCTTGAACAGCGCGACTGGACGCCCCGGAGGTCTTGCCCCTACCCTCACTGTATAACAACCGACGTCCTATGCCTCAGGGAGAGCGCTTGCATGACAGAGACCATTGACCTGGTGATTCGCAACGGGCGAATTGTCGACGGCAGCGGCGCGCCCGCCTTCGAGGCCGATATCGCCATCGACAAGGGCCGCATCATCGCAATTGGCGGGGAACTGGCGCAGCGTGGCCGCGAGGAAATCGACGCCAGCGGCCAGCTGGTCACCCCGGGCTTCGTCGACATCCATACTCACTACGACGGCCAGGTGACCTGGAGCAATAGTATTACCCCCTCCTCCGCCCACGGCGTCACCACGGTGCTGATGGGCAACTGTGGCGTGGGTTTCGCACCGTGCCGACCCGCCGACCGGGAAAGCCTGGTCAGCCTGATGGAGGGCGTGGAAGACCTGCCCGAAGTGGTCCTGACCACCGGCCTGCCCTGGGCCTGGGAGAGCTTCCCGGAGTACCTGGATTTTCTTGAACAGCGGCAGTACGACGCCGATATCGCCACCCAGCTGCCCCACGCCGCCCTGCGGGTGTTCGCCATGGGCCAGCGGGCGGTGGAGCGGGAGCCCGCCACCCCGGCGGACTGCGCCCGCATGGCGGAACTCGCCGCCGAGGCAGTGGAAGCCGGCGCCCTGGGTTTTGCCACCTCGCGCACCATCAACCACCGCGCCAGCGATGGCAAGTTGATCTTCACCCTGGACGCGGCCGAAGAGGAGTTGATTGCCATCGGCAGGGGACTGCAGGAACGGGGCAAGGGCGTGCTGCAGCTGGTGTCGGACTTCAGCGATGTGGACCAGGAACTGGGCATGCTGCGCCGCGTCGCAGAGCAGACGACAAGGCCGATGTCACTTTCGGTCATGCAGTGGCACAACGCGCCGGAAAAGTGGCGCGCTGTATTCGACTGGATGGAGGAGTGTCAGCGCGAGGGACTGGCCGTCACCGGGCAGGTCAGCGGCCGACCCGTGGGCATCCTGATGGGCTTCGAGGTCAGCTTCAACCCCTTCAGCTATACCCCCACCTTCAAGTCCCTGCAGGCGCTGTCCCTGGAAGAGCGTCGCCGCGCCCTGCGTGACCCGGACATTCGCCAGCGCATCATCGGTGAAACCCCCGAGCCCTCGGATTTCCCCGGCGAAATGTTGCTGCGCTGCTGGGACCTGATGTACCCGCTCGGCGAAAACCCCGACTACGAGCCGGATGCGGAGAACAAGGTCAGCGCCATCGCCGCCCGCCGCGGTGTCAGCCCGGAGGAGTGCGCCTATGACCTGATGCTGGAGCAGGACGGCCAGGCAGTGATCATGCTACCGGTGGTCAATTTCGCCGACGGCACCCTGAATGCCGCCCTGTCCATGCTGCGCCACCCACACAGCATTTTTGGTCTGGGGGACGGCGGCGCCCACCTCGGTTTCCTCTGCGATGCCAGTCTGCCCACCCACCTGCTGACCTACTGGGTACGCGACCGTGAAAAAGGGGAACGTCTGGACCTGGAGGAGGCCATCCGCGGCCTGACCCACGATACGGCGCGCGCCGTGGGCCTCAATGATCGCGGCCTGCTCAAGTCGGGCTACCGAGCGGACATCAATATCATCGACTTCGACCAGTTAACCCTGCTGCCACCACGGGTGCACTACGACCTGCCTGCCGGCGGCCGGCGGGTACACCAGGGCGCTCTAGGCTATACAGCAACCCTGGTCAACGGCACGGTTGTCCAGCACAACGGCGAAGCGACCGGGGCCCTGCCCGGCCGCCTGGTGCGGGGAGCTCAGGCCGCCTGATCCGAGTCGCTGTCAGCGGCGGGGCGGGCTGCCACGGTGCGGCCCGCCAGCCGCCCGAAGAAACTGCCATCCCCCAATGAAATCCCGGAGCTGTAGCCCTCACCCCAGCGGGGCAGGCCACAGGTGGTGCGACCGGCCGCATAGAGGCCGGGTACCGGCTGGCCGTCCACGTCCAGCACTTCGCCAGTCGGCTGGGTAGTCAATCCGCCCAGGGTAAAGCCGGTAGCGGGGTAGTCCTCCGGGCAGAAACTCAGCGCCGCGAAGGGCGGCTCCACCAGGGGCTGCATCCACTGTGTGTGCTTGTGGAAGAGCGGGTCCTCCCCGGCCTCCGCATAGGCGTTATAGCGCTCAACGGTGTGAACCAGTTCCCCGGCGGGCAGGCCGAGATCGGTCTCGACCTCTTCCCAGCTTTCCCCTACCGCGGCGATGTCGATGTCCGGGCGGAAATCCGGACGCGCAAAGATCGCGTTGTCCATCAGTAGCCAGGCGCGCCCCTCGGGCTGACGCAGGATGTAACGACAAATGCGGCCGTGGTAGGCATCCTCGTTGATGAAGCGCTGACCGCGCTGGTTGACGAAAATGCCGCGCACCATGTTGTCCGGCGGGAATAGCGGCTTGGTGGCAAAGAACTCGTGCATGTGCGAGACCGCGCCGCCCACCGACATCCCCATGCGAATGCCCGAACCGTCGTCGTTGCCGCCAGTTGTGGGTACCTCGGCGGCCACCAGGGCCTCCGGCGCGAAGCGACGCAGCATCTCCTGGTTGCAGATGAAGCCCCCGGCGCACAGGATCACGCCCTTGCGGGCACGAATGAAGCGCGGTTTGCCGTCGATGCGAGCGACCAGGCCCTGCACGGCATTGTCCGTATCCGCCACCAGGGATAGCGCGCGGGCATTGAACTCGGCCCTGACGCCCAGGCCCAGGGCGCGTTCGGCGAGAAGATCCATGATCACCTTGCCCGCCCCCATGCCCTCCATTTGCGCGGCATGCCCCCGCGGCGCCGGTTTGGCCACGGCGGAGAAGGGCCAGGCCATTTCGCTGCCGGACCAGATCAGGGTGTCATCGGTCATCGGCTCCAGCCATTTACCGGGCAGAAAGGTTCCCTTGAAGGGAATGCCCTGCTCCTGCAGCCAGCGAAAGTGATCCAGGGCGCCTTCGGCATAGAGTCCCACACGTTCCTCATCCACCCCTGGCCCACCACTCAGGCGCAGGTAGCTGGCAAAATCTTCCGTGCTGTCCTCAAAACCCGCCGCCTGCTGTACCGGCGTGCCGCCACCACCGCCGAGGTAAAACTCGCCACCGGAGAGGGCAGCGCTGCCACCCCAGGTCGAGGCCACCTCCAGCACAGTGACACTGGCGCCAGCGCTGGCTGCCTCGATTGCCGCGCAGGCACCCGCTATACCGAAGCCAACCACTACGACGTCGGTTTCCGCATCCCAATGCGGCACATCCGCCAGTCGACAGGGCGTTCCAGGTGTGTAGGTCGCAGTCATGATCAGTTCCCGAGTTCAAAGTACAGATTCTGCCAGCGCCCAGGCGCTGACCAACAGGTAGGGGCGCGAAGCGCCCCTGGGCCATCAGCCGGAGACCGTGAAACCACCGTCGATGGGCAGCGTCTGGCCGGTAATCCAGCCGGCCTGGGCGCTGCTCAGGAAGAGCACGGCGCCGGCAATATCCTCCGGCTCCCCGAGACGCCCCAGTGGCGTACGCGCCAGGGTCGGCTGGGCCCACTCAGGGTTCTCGAACGTGGCGGCGGTCATGCGGCTGGCGGTCAGGCCCGCCGCAACGGCATTCACGCGTATCCCCAGTTTACCCCATTCCACGGCCAGGGCGCGGGTCATCCCCAGCAGCCCGGTCTTGGCTGCGCCGTAACCCGGCACGATGCCGATACCGAAATAGGAGCTCATCGAGGCGATGCCGACTATCGAAGCCCCGCCTTCGAGCTCACTGGCGGCAAGCAGGTCGCGGCAGCCGCGCGAGAGGCGGTAGGCTCCCACCAGGTGCATGTTCACGGCGCGCTGGAATACCTCCGGGTCGTACTCATCCAGGCCCAGGGAGGGCAGCGCCAGTCCGGCGTTGTTCACCAGGATATCCAGACCCTCGAGGCTCGCCGCCAGCGCGGCAATCTGCTCTGGCGACTCGATATCCAGTTCCGCATAGTGGTATCCGGAGAGATCGACCTCGTAGTCACTCGCACTTGCGCGTGTCCCGGTGATGATAACCTCCGCACCCGCAGCCCGGTAGGCGCCCGCAATGGCAGCCCCGATGCCACTGGTGCCACCGGTAACCAAGACCTTGGCCTGACTGAAATCGTAACGACTCTGGTTCCGCACCGGCACCTCCGCCTTCTGGCTATTTTAATGGGATTGCATTAAATCAGGTCTGCCTCAGGGGGGCAACACGCTTGCGCTTCTTCCCGCTGCCAAGCCGGCGGGGCAAACTGGTAGACTGTTGAAACCATTGGCTCGCCTCCCACGATTCCAAGCATGCTGGACACCCGAAAAGTTGCCACCGAGGACCTGCAGATCGGCATGTTCGTCAGTCGGCTCGACCGACCCTGGCTGGGCACGCCCTTTGCCATGCAGGGTTTTCGCATCGAAAACCGCGAGCAGATCGAGGAACTGCAGAAGCTCTGCAAGTATGTGCTGGTGGACAACGAACAGAGCGGCATGTCGCTCTCTCTGCCGAAAACCCGCAGCGCGCGGCAGCATCTACCCCTGGAAACCATCTTTTTTGACCGCTCGCTGAAGCCCTACCGCGACCAGACCGATTTCATTCAGGAGCATGCCGCCGCCAACCAGGCGATCGATGTCCTGACCGATGACCTGCAACAATCCTACGAGCGCGCGACCCGTGACAACCGGATCCACACAGTCATGCTGCGCCAGTCACTGGATCCCCTGCTGGGCAGCGTGGCGCGCAACCCCGACGCCAGCGTGTGGGTATCGCGCCTCAAGCGACACGACCGCTACACCTACCAGCGCGCGCTGAATACTGGCATCTGGGCCGTGGCACTGGGAAGGGAGCTCGGCCTGCCGAAGTCCGACCTGCGCTCGCTGGCCATGGGGGGCATGCTGCTGGACGTAGGCATGCTGTACGTCCCCAGTGATATCGCCAATGCCCAGCGCCCCCTGAGCCCGGACGAGGCAGAAGTGGTTCAGGCCCACATCGAGCACGGCCTGGAAATTGTCAGGGCCAGCGGCATCATGAACCGCGATGTACTCGACATGGTTGCCCACCACCACGAACGCTACAACGGTTCCGGCTACCCCCGCGGCCTGACCGAGGATCGCATCCCTACCTTCGCTCGCATTGCCGGCCTGGTGGACACCTACTCCGCCATCACCACCGACCGCGGCTACGCCAGCGCCCTCTCCCCGGCCGCGGCCATGCGCGCCCTCTACGACATGCGCGACATCGAGTTCCAGGCGGAACTAGTGGAGGCCTTCATCCGCGCTGTCGGCATCTATCCCGCCGGGACGCTGGTGGAACTCACGGATGGCAGTGTCGCCGTGGTCGTCGCCGAGTACCGGGCACACCGGTTGCGGCCGACGGTGCTGCGGCTGCTTGACGCCGGCAAACGCCGTCTGGAAAAGCCCGAGCTACTCAAACTCCAGGCCGACGGGTCCAGCTGGCGGCGCAAGTCGCTGCCCGGCATTCGGCGCAGCCTGGAGCCCGACGCCTTCGGCATTCAGCTTGAAGAGATCGATCTACACGAGTATTTCGGCATTTAATTGAAGAAATCCTGACTTTTTTGCAGTTTTTTGCTTCACCGCGCCTTGCGCGGCGCTATTCTTGAACCTAGGCAATTCCGCGCTCGGCACGGGGCTTGATGTCAGGACCATGCTAACTTCACTGAAAATGCCAACCAGCGACCTCGAAGTCGGAATGTTCGTCAGCGCACTGGACCGGCCCTGGCTGGATACGCCATTCATGATCCAGGGCTTCAGAATCGAAACCCGGGCGCAAATCGAGAGTCTGCGCGAACACTGCGAGTACGTGTTCATCGACACCCGGCAGAGCCGGCAACGGGTAGCACCCGTGCGCAAGGCCGCCTCCCACAGGCGCCAGCCTCTGGAACAGATCTTCCGCGATCGTCGACTGCAGTCCTATAACGACGAGGCAGCGTTCGACAAGGAGCAGCCCCGGGCGGCTGCCGCCCTGGAAGCCCTCTCCAGTGACATGGCAGCCATTTACGACAGCGCAGCCCGCGAGGGAAGGGTCGACCCGATTCGTCTGCGCAAGGCCGTCGAACCGTTGATCGACAGCGTCAGCCGCAATCCCGACGCCTGCCTCTGGATGGCCCGCCTGAAACACCACGACGAGGCCAGCTATGGTCAGTCTCTCAGCGCCGGCATCTGGTCGGTGGCCCTGGGACGGGAGCTCGGCATGTCCCGGCAGGACCTGCGCTCCATGGCCATGGGCGGCATGTTGATGGATATCGGCAAGCTGCATGTGGACGCCGAGATACTGCGCCGCCCGGAGCCGCTGGATACCGACGCAGCCGCGCTCATGCAAGCGCATGTACAACATGGGCTGCGCATTATCGAAAACAGTGGCATTATCAACCCCGACGTCATCAATATGGTGGCACACCACCACGAGCGCTGGGATGGCTCCGGCTATCCCGGCAGATTGAAAGCGGAGCAGATTCCCGCGGTCGGGCAGATGGCGGCCATCGTCGATACCTACAGTGCCCTGACCAGCCCACGCCACTATGCCTCAGCCCAGTCACCTTCAAGCGCGATTCGCACTCTCTACGAGGCCCGCAACACCGACTTCCAGGCGGAGTTGGTGGAAGCGTTTATTCGTGCCGTGGGGGTCTACCCCGCGGGTACCCTGGTGGAGCTCTCGTCGGGGGAGGTCGCAGTGGTCGTCAGCGAGTACCGTGTACGGCGCCTGCGCCCCAGGGTTCTGGCTTTGCTCAATGCCCACAAGGAGCCCCTGTCCAGCCCTCGCCCCGTCGACCTCCACGACAACGGCAAAGCTCGCCGGGAGCCGCCGCCTTCCATCCTGCGCAGCCTTGAGCCCGGCGCCTACGGTATCGACCTCGAAAGCCTCTCCCGTTATTCGGGTTTCGCCGCCGCCTGAAGCAGGCTTGCGCCCGTGACGCCGGGCAGCATCTGGTGTGTGACTGACGGCCTGGCCGGGCACCGCAGCCAACTGCGCGGGCTGTCCGAGGCCCTGCAGCGGCGGTGTCACGCTCCGGTGGTCTGGCTGTCGCCGGATGCGACACCGCCCGAGGCGCCACCCTGGCTGATCCTGGCGGCGGGGCGCCGCACTCACTGGCGCGCGCTGCGTCTGCGCTGCCAGTATGGCGGCCGCCTGGTGGTACTGATGCGCCCCGGCCTGCCCCGCCGGCTTTTTGACCTGTGCATCCTGCCGGATCACGATGGCGTGCCCGAAGGGCCGCGCACCTGGCTCACCTGCGGCCCCCTCAACCCGGTTGCCGCACAAACAACGCTCGCCACCCATGCAGGACTGATCCTACTCGGCGGCCCCAGTCGGCATCACAGTTGGTCCCCGGAGGATCTGGAGCAACAGCTACGCCAGCTGCGCCAGGCCCTTCCCGGGGTGCGCTGGACCGCGGGAACTTCACGACGCACGCCCGAAGCGACACTGGGCATGCTGGCAACACTGGAGGACAGTCGCTTCCGGGTCATGCCAGCCCAGGCGGCCCCGCCGGGCTGGTTGCTGTCGCAATTTCAGCAATGCGGTATCATCTGGGTCACCGAGGACAGCGCCGCCATGGTCTACGAGGCCCTGAGCAGCGGCGCCAGCGTTGGCGTACTAAAGGTGCCACGCCGGCATGACAGCCGGGTCAGCCGTGGGCTGGATGCACTCGTCGAGACGGGGCGTCTGTCCACCCTGCCGCAGCTGAAGGCAAACCGCGACATGCCAGCGTCCGGTCCGCCGCTGCAGGAGGCTGATCGCATCGCCGCGCGCCTGATCGACCATTTTGCTTGAGGACATCATTACCCATGCGCATCCTGCAGGTGCTCCCGGCACTGCACAGTGGCGGCGTTGAACGCGGCACCATCGAGTTTGCCCGCGAGCTGGTGGCCCGCGGCCACGATTCCTGGGTGATGTCCAGCGGTGGGCGACTGAGCGAAAACCTGGCAGCCACCGGCAGCCGGCATATCCGCTTTCCGGTGCACCGCAAATCGCTCCGCTCTCTGCTCGCGGTCCGGGCCCTGCGCAAACAGCTGATCGAACTCGCCCCCGACGTAGTCCACGTGCGCTCCCGGGTGCCCGCCTGGATGGTCTATCTGGCCTTGCGCCCCCTGCCCGCGAATCAGCGCCCGGCCGTGGTCAGCACCTTCCACGGGCTTTATTCGACCAATGCCTATAGCGCCATCATGGGGCGCGCGGACCGGATTATCGCCATCTCACGCTGTGTTCGCGACTACATCCTCTCCAATTACCCGGCGGTTCCCGACGAGCGCATCACGGTGGTCCCGCGCGGTGTCGATACCCAAGCCTTTCACACCGGGATGACGGCCGGGCCCGAATGGATAGAGGCGCTGCGTGCGGCACACCCCGGTCTCGACCCGACACTGCCCTGGATCATGATGCCGGGCCGCCTGAGCCGCTGGAAAGGGCAGGCGACCTTTATCCGCCTGATCGCCGGCCTGCAGGCCCGCGGTGTGTCCTGTCAGGCCCTGATCGTGGGCGAAGCGGAAGCCGGCAAGGAAGCCTATGCCACCGAGTTGCAACACCAAGTGGTCCGGGAGCAACTGCAGGAGTCGGTCTTTTTCCTGGGACACCGCGGCGATATGGCGACCCTGTACGCCACTTGCCAGCTGGTTTGCAACCTGTCCTCCCGGCCGGAGCCCTTTGGACGCACCGTGATCGAGGCACTGGCCTGTGGCACGCCCGTGCTGGCCTGGGACCAGGGCGGCCCGGCGGAAAGCCTGCGTGACTGCCTGCCCGAAGGCCTGGTGATGCCCGGCGACGAAGTGGCACTGCTGGCCACCGCGCAGCGCCTGCTGAGCGACCGGTCTCTCGAGTTCCAACTGCCCGACTGCTATACTCTCGGCGCCCAGGCGGACGCGACGCTGGCCGTCTATGAGCAGGCCCTCGCCGACCGGGGCTGACAGCTGCGAAAGGGACCGCATGCGCATACTTCACGTCGCCCACCAACAGTGGCGCAATTACGGTGACACCCGGGTCAGCTGGGCACAGAAGTTGCTCCACGGCCTGATCCGCTGTGGTTATCAGGTGCGGCCATTCGGCGACCGCGACACGGCGGCCTTCCTGGCCCCGCTGGGCATCCGGCAGCTCGGCGAGCGGGCGGCCAACCGCGCCCTGCTGCAGACCGTAGAGGCCTACCAGCCCGACCTGGTCATCGTCGGCCACTGCCCGGCAATCACCAACACGACGCTGGAAGCGATGCGCCAGCGCTGCCCCGCTGTAACCATCGCGGTTTGCAATAATGACCCGCTGTTTGTACCCGAGAATGCTGCTCGCATCGCCCAGCGCTGCACCGTTGCCGACGCCATTTTCGTTTCTACCGGCGCGCCCGAACTGCGCCGCTTTAGCGGCCAGCGCGCCCGGCTCTGGCATATGCCGAACCCGGTGGACCCCGCGGTGGAGCGCGCGGATTGCAGCCAGCGAGAGACCTTTGATCACGACCTGCTGTTCTGCAGTAAATCCAATGACCTGACCGAACGCGGCAAGCTGGTAGCCGGACTCCGCGAGGCACTGGCTGGCGAGCTGCGTTTCCATACCCCCGGCAGCTTTGGCGTGTCGGGCGTTTGGGGCCGCCACTATGACGACACCCTGGCGGTCAGCAAGATGGGGCTGAACCTCAACCGGCAGGAGGGCTGGCACTGGTATGCCTCGGCGCGCATGGCCCAGATGGGCGGCAATGGCCTGCTGCTCTTTACCCACGCCGACGCCCACTTTGACAGCCTGTTTCCCGAGGAGACGCTGGTGTATTTTCGCGAACTGGAGGACCTGAAGCGTGCGGTCATGCGCTTCCATCACGACGATGATCTGCGGCGTCACTATGCCGCCAACACCCGCCACTTTTTCCATACGGAAATGAATATCGACCTCTACGCCCGCTATATCGTCGAGGCCAGCCTGGGCCTGAACTGGAGCCACGACTACGCCTGGTTGGAGCACGCCCGTGCCTGAGGGGATTCGCGTGGTACAGGCCCTGGCCGGCGCCGCGGTGGGTGGCGCCGAGAATTTCTATACGCGTTTGGTGGCGGCCCTGGCCGACGACCCCGGGCTCGCCCAGCACGCGTTCACACGCCGTAACCCCGCACGCGAGGCGGCCCTGCGCAACGCCGGCATTCCCGTACAGCGCTTCCGTTTCGGCGGCCCGCTGGACCTGGTCGATCACTGGGTCTACCGGCGAGCGCTGGAACGGCTATCGCCCGACATCGTCATGACCTGGATGAGCCGCGCCAGTGGCAATACGCCGCGCGGCCCCTGGCGCCTGGTCAATCGCCTGGGACACTACTACAACCTGCGCCACTACCGGCACGCCGATCACTGGGTGGGTATCACCCGCGGCATCTGTGATTACCTGGTGCGCGAGGGGCTGCCCGCGGAACGCATCAGCTGTATTGGCAACTTCGCCGACGAGACCCCGCTGCCGACACCGCCCCGGGACAGCTTCGACACTCCGGCTGACCAGCCTGTGCTGTTGGCGGCGGGTCGCCTGCACGAGAACAAGGGTTTTGATGTGCTCCTCCAGGCGCTTACACAGGTGGAGTCCGCCACCCTCTGGCTGGCAGGCGATGGCCCTCTGGCACTCTCGCTGAAGCAGCAGGCGCGTGAACTCGGGGTGACCGACCGGGTTCGCTTCCTGGGCTGGCGCGACGATGTCGGGGCCCTGATGCAGGCTGCGGACCAGTTCATCTGCCCGTCGCGGCACGAGGGTCTGGGCAGCATCGTGGTGGAAGCCTGGTTCCGGGGGGTGCCCCTGATTGCCACCGCGTCCCAGGGGCCCGGCGAGCTGATCAGCGACGGCGAGGACGGGCTGCTGACGCCTATCGACGACAGTGACGCACTCGCCGCCGCGATCAACCAGCTGCTGCAGAACCCGGACGAAGCACAGGCCCTGGCCCTGCGCGGGCGGCAAACCTACCGCGAACGCTTCTCCCGTGCCGTCATCAGCCGCGCCTACGGCGAGCTGTATCGAGGCCTGGTCGACCGCCCGTGACAACTGCTCAACCACATATACATCTGGCCGGCGAGCAGGCAGCCTTTGCCCGCGGCGGCAACCGCCTGATATTCATCCACCCGGAGGACGCCGACGCCTGTATCAAGGTTCAGCGGCCGGACCGCAGCCCCGCGCGCAAACGCGCCGAACGTCGCTTCCCGCGCAACCTGCGTCCGCTGCGTCACTTTGACGATAACTGGCAGGAGCAGCGGGTCTACCGCCGCCTGCAGCATCATATCGGCAGCGCCAGCTTCGACTATGTGCCGCGGCTGCACGGCCCGGTCGCGACCAACCTCGGGCCGGGCCTGTGCAGTGAACTGATTCGCGACGACGACGGCGCCATCTCGCTGCCGCTCAAGCAGTATCTCTGGCTGCACGGGCAAAGCGCGGCGCTGACGGCTGCGCTGGCGGAATTTCACCGTGGCTGGCAGCACCTGGGCATGCCCTCCCGCGCGCTCCTGCTGCACAACCTCGTGGTCCAGTGCCAAGGGGGCGTACCCGCCCGCATCGTGGTCATCGACGGTCTCGGCTGGCCACAGCCCCTGACGCCGGCCTGGTGGTGCCGACCGCTGGCTCGACGCAAGGCGCGCAAGCGTCTGGCAGGGCTCCAGCGCGCCATTCTGCGTCTGCTGGAAAAGCGCGAGCGAAACGAACCCTATGGGGTACATGGCTGGCTCGAGGAGGCCGGGCGTGACCGGACCTGAGAGCGCGGTGGACCGTTGGCTCGGCCACCTGGCAGCAGCCGGACTGTTACTGCTGCCAGTCAGTTTTTACCTTGCCCGGGACTATGGGGACAGCGCGCGCGTCTTCTATCTGCTGGTATTGCTCCCCGCCCTGCTCGCCCTGCCCTGGTGGCTGCCTCGACAGCGTCGATCCGGCCTGCTCGGAGCCGGTTTCCTCTTGCTGCCCCCGACATGGCTGGCACTTAGCACCAGCTGGGTGGACCCAGCCCTTCAGGAGGGGAGCCGAAGCACCTGGTACCACGTCAAACCCCTGCTGTTTCTCGCCGGCCTGTGGCTCGCCTGCAGCGTTTGCGTCAGGCGCTATCCGCCCTTCCCCCGCTGGCTGGCAGGTGCCGTTTGCCTGGTGTCATTGCCCAGCGCCCTGCTGACGCTGTTGCTCTACCTGACACAGGCACTGGAGACGGGCGCCTGGCCCAGGCTGGCGGGCGTTTCACTGCGCGGCGATGTCAATGTCACCGCCACACTCTACGCTGTCGCCGCGATTTTCTTCGCCTGCGCCATCCTCCGCCACCGCAGCCGGTGGAACCTGGTCAGGCTCGCTGCACTGCTGCTGTTCCTGGCGATCGCTCTCCTCTCCCGCAGCAAGGTCCCGCTGCTGGCACTGATCGCCATCTTCGCGATGCTGCTCCATGTCGCCCTGCAGCAGCTGTCACTGCGTACGCGCCTGGCAATCGCCGCCGTCCCGCTATTGATGGTGGCGGTGTATGCCGTGACCCTGGAACGCATCCCCCTGCTCGAGCGGCCCGAAGGCTACCTGCTGCGACTGGAGCTGTGGTCGCAATCACTGGGGCAGATTGCGCAAGCCCGGTGGTTCGGGCACGGGGTCGGCGCCGAGTTGCCATTGTATCTCCCGGCACAACCCGTGATTGGTCACGCCCACAACATGCTGCTGGATACCTGGCGCGTGGGCGGCCTTGTCGGCGCCCTGTTGCTGCTCGGCCAGCTCGCCGGGGGAGCCTTTATCGGCTGGCGCGTCCTGCGCTCCCATCCGGACTGGTTGCCGGTAGCGGGCTGGTGGGCCCTGGGGGTGTTTTTCCTGATGACCAATGGCCAGCAGCCGCTGGTCAAGCCTCACCACGTGTGGTTTTACTACTGGATCCCGCTGTCGCTCCTGCTCGCCCGCTATCTTGCCGATGCTGTCAGTAGCCATCCACGCGCTGATAGGGGCGCACCCTGACCCGGAAATAGCCCATCAGTCTGCCGGCATCCCGGCAGACGGTAAGCCACTGCCGCACGGCCCGCTCGCGGCGCCTGCGCAAAAGCCACCAGAGCAACGGCAACAGGCCGACCAGTGCCCGCAGACCATAGGCCAGGGAGCGCAGAAGGTTGCGTGGCTTGTCCGCCAGCACGCCGCCTCCGAGCATCAAGCCCACCCGGAACTTGCGCTGCGAGAGCCAGCGCAAGTTCGCCCGCGACGGTGGGACAACCTCCGTGACCACGGCCTCCTGACAGTACAGCAGTGGGATACCGGCGCGTCGTGCCGCGGAAAAAAACACCGTATCCTCGCCACCCACTTCCCGAAGCTGCTCGTCAAAGCGCAGCCCAAGGCGCTGCACCTCCGCCATGGGAACCAGTGTGTTGTTGCTGGCGCAGTAGCGCAGGGACTCGCCACTGGGCCGTGGCTTGCGCTGGAAAAAGCGCTCGTAATGCTGCTGCCTGGGATTCTGTACCCGGCTGATGACCCGCCCCTGGATCACCGCCTGCCACTGCCGACTGGCCGCCATGGTGCAGAGGGCCTGGAGCCAGTCGCTGGTCACCTCTTCATCGTCATCTACCAGGATCAGGGCCGTGGCGCCAAGCTGCTGTGCGTGATCAAGGAGGCGATTGCGTGCCTGCGGGATACCGATGTGCGGCTCCTGGCAGTAGGCCAGCGGCCAGCTCAGACGGTTGTCATAGCGCGTCACCAGCTCGCGCTGGGAGTCCCGGCTATCGTTCTCCACCACGCAACCGGACACCCGGACGCCCACCGGCAGCACCAGCGCTGTCAGGCTTTCCAGGAGGTTTTCCAGCATCATGGGTCTGCGGCGGGTACAGATACCGATACAGACCAGCGGATTGTCGGATGGCAATGTGGTCAAGAAAGCGTACGCTCGGGAATTGGCCGTCGATTATTCGTCACCGCGGGCGTCAGTGTCAATTCAGCCGACGGCGCAGGCCACCGGCCAAGGTCCGCCAGGCAGGCTGCTGCGAACGGGAAAAAGCCCCTTCCGGCTTGGCTCGACAGACGGTTTGGCGTACCGTAAGCCCCTGTTCACTCGAGAGATTCCCGGTCATGGACGTCATCCAACAGTTCACCAGCCTGGTTCTGCAATGGGTTGCTGTTGCCTTCGCGGTCGGGCTGGTCATGCTACTGCTCGCCATTGCCTGGATGTATTGGGTGGACACCCGCCAGACCCACCACAGCCTGCGCCGCAACTACCCGGTCATCGCTCGCGGCAGGTACATGCTGGAGCACCTGGGCACCTTCCTGCGTCAGTACCTGTTTGCCCAGGACCGCGAGGAACTGCCCTTCAACCGGGCCCAGCGCAGCTGGGTCTACCGGGCCGCCAAAAACCTCGATTCCACCGTCGCCTTCGGCTCGACACTGCCACTCAACCAGCCGGGTGACTTTGTCTTTCTGAACGCCCTGATTCCTCCCCTGGATGAGGAGGTCTGCGCGCGGAGTGCCATCTGTTTCGGCGAGGGCTATGCCAGGCAACCCTGGAGTACCCACAGTTTTTTCAATATCTCCGGCATGAGCTTTGGGGCGCTGTCTCGCCCCGCGGTGCAGGCACTCTCCCGCGGCGCGGCCAAGGCCGGCGTCTGGCTGAACACGGGCGAGGGCGGGCTATCCCAGTACCACCTGGAAGGGGGCTGTGACATTGTCTTCCAGATCGGCACAGCCAAGTATGGCGTGCGCGATGATCAGGGGTGCCTGAGTGACGCGCGTCTGCGCGACCTCGCCGCCTTGGAAAAGGTGCGCATGTTCGAGTTGAAGCTATCCCAGGGGGCCAAGCCCGGGAAGGGCGGCATCCTGCCGGGCCGCAAGGTGACCGAGGTCATCGCCAGCACCCGCGGGATCCCGGCGGGAATGGACTCGATCAGCCCCAACCGTCACCCGGAAATCAACAGCGTCGACGACCTGCTCAAACAGCTGCAGCATATCCGCGAGGTCACCGGCAAACCGACCGGCATGAAGCTGGCACTGGGGGACCCGGGCTGGCTGGACGAATTCTGCGAACGTATCCACGCCCTGGGTCTCGACCACGCGCCCGACTTCATTACCCTCGACAGCGCCGATGGCGGCACCGGAGCCGCCCCCCAGAGCCTGATGGACCTGATGGGCCTGCCGATACGGCGCAGCCTGCCACTGCTGGTCGACAAACTGATCGAGCACGGCCTGCGCGAACGCATCCGGGTGATCGCCTCCGGCAAGATGATCAACCCCGGTGCCGTGGCGGCAGCCCTTTGCCTGGGCGCCGATACGGTCAACTCGGCCCGGGGTTTCATGTTTTCCCTCGGCTGCATCCAGGCGCTGCAGTGCAACCGCAATACCTGCCCGACCGGCGTCACTACCCACAACCCCGATCTCCAGCGCGGTCTGGTGCCCGAGGACAAGGCCCAGCGGGTAGCCAACTACGCCACCAACCTGATGCATGAGGTGGAAATCATCGCGCACTCCTGCGGCGTGCGGGAACCGCGCCTGCTCAATCGCCGCCACGCCTGGATCGTCACGGCCGGAGGCGTTCCCCAGCCCCTGCTCGACCTCTACCCCGAACCCCAGCCGCGGGCGCCCCAAGGCGGCGATACCCGGGCCGCCGCACCGATCGAGCGCGCCGTCACCGAGAGGGCTCAGCCGTGAGTGTCGCCGCCCGGATCAACCGCCTGGTCCTGGTCATCGGCCTGGTCGCCCTGGCACTGGTCATTCTCCTGATAGCCCAGGGCGAATACCGCCACCACCGCGAACAACTGATCGCTGCTCTCAGCGCCGAAGCCGCGCCGGCCGAGCTCGCCACTGCGGTGGTGCTGGCACAGGGCGAGACCCTCGAACAGACACTGCGCGCGCTGGTGCGGCGCGACCGCGCACTCCGCTACGCGCGCCTGCTCTCCCCGGAGGGGCGCGTGCTGGCAAGCTGGCAGCAAACAGGGCAGACCAGTCCGCCGCCGGACCTGCGGTCGGTACGCGACGCGGAATTGTCACCCACGGAGACCGGGGTCAGCGGCCACCCCGGGGACAGCGGCGCCCCCCTCGCCGTCGCGCTACTGGCCGGTGGCGAGCGTATGACCGACATCACGCTGCCAGTTTTTGCCCCCATCAACCCCGCCAGCGGCAGCGTGGATCGCCAGCAGCTCGCCGCGGCACTCGCCAACCCCGCGAGCAGCCGCTTTGTCGCGGCCTACCTGCAGCTCGGGATCAGCCGCGCGCATACCCTGCTCGCGGTGCTCCCGGCCATCGCCCTGCAGGCGGCCCTCGGGGCCTTGCTGGTCCTGGGTGCCTGTCTGCTGATTACCTGGTACACCCGGCGATTGATGGCCCCCCTGGCGCAACTCGCCAGCAAGGCCGACGCCATCAATGCCGGGCGCCTGGAGGAACCGGTCACCGTCGACGGCAGCGGGGAAATCCAGGAGATAGCTTCGGTCCTCAATGCCATCATCGGCGGGCTCAATCAGTACAAGAGCCGGATTGATGTCGACCATCAACTGCTCAGCATGAAGGTCCAGGAACGCACCGTGCAGCTCAGTCAACGCAATGAAGAGCTCAGCCGTGCCGTACGCCAGGTCACCGAAACCCGCGACCGGTTACGCCAACTAGCCTACTTCGACAGCCTGACGGCTCTCCCCAACCGCCGGCTGTTCACCGAACAGCTCGACCTGCTGCTGCGCCTGGCGCGGCGAAACGATGAGCTGCTGGCGCTGATGTTTCTCGACCTGGACAACTTCAAGCGGATCAACGACTCCCTCGGCCACAGTGCCGGCGACCTGTTGTTGAAGGAAGTCGCCCAGCGCCTGGCGAGTTGCGTGCGCGAGAGCGATGTAGTCGCACACTTCGTCGACAACGAATCGCGCATCGATGTCTCCCGCCTCGGCGGCGATGAATTCACCGTGGTGCTCAACCAGGTCGAGAACAAGGATGCCGTGAGCAAGGTCGCCCAGCGCCTGCTCAACAGCCTCCTGCAACCGATCACCATCGACGGGCACGAACTGGTGGTCACACCGAGTATCGGTATCGCCGTGGCGCCCCAGGACGCCGACAGCATCGAGGGCTTGCTCAAGGCCGCAGATACCGCGATGCACCAGGCGAAGGCCCGGGGCAAGAACACCTTTCTCTTCTACGACCACAGCATGGACGCCGAGAGCGTCGACCGCCTGCGACTGGAAGCCGATCTGCGCCGCGCCCTGGAGCGCGACGAGCTGCTGTTCCACTACCAGCCACAGGTGGACGCAGAGACCGGGACCGTCATGGGGGTGGAGGCCCTGATGCGCTGGCAGCACCCGGAACAGGGGATGATCCCGCCCTTCCGCTTCATCCCCATCGCCGAGGAGGCCGGTCTGATCGGCGAGATGGGGCTGTGGGGGATCCGCGCCGCCTGCCGGGACATCGTGCAGTTGCGCCGCGAGGGCCTGCACCTGCCCAAGGTCGCCGTGAATGTTTCCGCATTGCAGTTTTCCAGCAACTTTGCCGAGCGGGTGCGAACGATCCTCGAAGAAACCGGGGCCTCACCGGACATGCTGGAGCTGGAGCTGACCGAGAGCATACTGGTCGAGGACAGCAATCAGATACTCGGTCTGTTGCGAGACCTGAAGCAGCTGGGCGTACGCCTGTCCATCGACGATTTCGGCACCGGCTACTCGTCTCTCAGCTATCTGAGTCGCTTCCCCCTGGATGAACTGAAAATCGATCGCAGCTTCGTGATCGACATCGACAAGAGCGAAGCGGATGCCAGCCTGGTCAGCGCCATCATCGCCATGGGACGATCGCTGAACCTGGAGCTGGTGGCAGAAGGGGTGGAAACGCCGGAACAGTTCGAGTTTCTCACCCGCGGGGGCGAGCTCACCATCCAGGGCTACCTGTTCAGCAAACCGGTCGAGCTGGACGCGCTGAAGCCGCTGCTGGCGGTGGGCCACTTTGCCCCGCGCATCCGCGATGTGCGGGCGGAACTCGCGGCGGCCGCGCCCGCGATCGCCTCTCCCTGAGCCAGGAGAAGGCGCCTGCCGTCAGTGGCCGGCGCCCGCCGGGCGATCAGTTGCCCTGCTGCTGGGCAGCCTGGGCCTCCTCGCGTTTCGCCTCCTGGATACGCTGCAGGTTTTCCTTGTAGGCCTCGGCAACCTTGTCGACCCCCGAGGGGTTGAGGCCGCCGCTGTTACCCGCAACGGTGTAGGTTGCATAGACACCGGAGGCGGTCATCAGACCGGCTGAAATCACCCGGGTCGGCACCCCTTCATTCTTCATCGTGTTGGCCAGGTCAATGAAGCGTTGCATGCACTGGTGGTGCTGCTCCTGGTCGGTTGCGGTCATGGCTTGCCTCCCGGCATTGCTGTGTCTGTTGCAGCGAGTCTATCACGAGGGCGAAGCGGGCTTCACCCAGGGATCGTCGCCCTCACCGCCCTCCAGCGATGCGCGCACCAGAGCCCGAAACAGGTTCATCTGCTCTCGCTGCATGGGCAGGTATTCAGGATGCCACTGCACACCGACCTGAAAGGGGTGTTCCGGGGCCTCCACCGCCTGGATGAAATCATCCAGGTCCCGCGCTACCGGCACCAGGCCCTGGCCCAGTTCAAGCACAGCCTGCTGATGCAGGCTGTTGATGCGCAGACGAGTCCTGCCGAGAATTCGCGCCAGGCCAGAATCCTCTTCCACCAGCGCCGTCTTGCGCGGCAAGGGCGTGCGCCGGTTGCTGGTGCGGCGGCGCAGGGGACGCAAATCCCGATAGAGGGTTCCGCCACGCACCACGTTGAGCAACTGGGCGCCGCGACAGATACCCAGAAGCGGCAACTTCCTGTGCATCAGATGCTCGAGGACCCGAATCTCGAAGCGGTCGCGCTCCGGGTCGGCCGGTGCCACTTCGGGGCTGTCCGGCAGATAAAGGCGCACGTCGATATCGTCGCCACCGCTGATCACCACCGCATCGAGATCATCCAGTGGCAGGGGCCGGGAAGGACTCAAGCGAAGGGCGCGGGCCCCCGAACGCCAGAGCGCCAGATGCGTGAACCACCAGGCCAGGGGAAGCCCCCTGTCCCCGCCGGTCACCCCCACCAGTGGTCGTTTCAAAGCAACTCCGGCAGGAGGTAGCGCCGACACTGTTCCTCCCAGTTACTGAACAGACCGCCGGTGGCGCCACCGTGAACCGCGCGCCAGGCCTGCATGGCCTCGCGCAGACGCGCCTCATCACAGGCGAGGGCTTCCACCTGCAGCCAGTCGCGCCAGGGGAGCACCAGCCCCCACTCGGGCTCGTCGATTTGGCAGTTAGGCAGCCGATAATGCAGCGTCGGCCGGGCCTTGATTCGGGGATCTGGCACCCGGCTGCGCACGCGCGCTTCATCCAGGTGCGCAAACAGCGGCAGAAGGTCCAGGGCGCGGTTACGTGTCGGGTTGAAGCGCAGGTAGTCATCGATCAGGGCCGACATGTTCGGTCGATAGCTGTCATCGAGCACCCGGTGGGAATACTCGGTGGGAAAGGGATCGATGTAGGGGGTAAGACGGCGGGTCAGGCTCACTCGGCTGCGCTGGCGCAGCCAGTCGAACAGGCAGAGGAAGGCGCGCAGGTAGGCGAGCACCGTCGCAGCATCCAGCGCGGGCAGCTCGGGATTGAGGTGCAGACCGAAGGCATAGTGGGGGGCGTGACCGGTACCCAGGGCGCCGGCCTCGCGCAAAGTGGCGAGGGGGGCGCAAAGGCGCCAAAGATCCGCCATCGGCACCGGGGGGCCCACCACCTCCCAGGGCACGACCTGCTCGGCGGCCACCTTGAGCAGGGATTCCCCAAAAAGCTCGGCGCTGTCCGACTCGCGCCGCTCACGCCCCACCCGCTTGAGCCAGGCGAAATCCAGCTCGATGCCAAAGTCTCCCAGCCGGGTGTCGCGCAGCAGCTGCTCGTAGTCGGAGACCACTTCCACCTCGCCACCGAGCGCATGCCGGAGAATGCGCACGATGGCCCGCAGGTCGAGCCCGGCAAATTCCAGTTCCACACCCACGCGGCGCGCGCTGCCCTCCCCGGTCTGCAAACAGGGCGGCAGCGGCCACAGGCGTGCACGGTAGTCGTCATCCACGGCACACGCCATAGGTCTTACACCCGCTCGATAATGATCGCCGGCGCCATGCCCCCGGCGGCGCACATGGTCACCAGACCGCGGCGCAGATCCCGGCGCTCCAGCTCATCCAGCAGGGTACCGATCAGAATCGACCCGGTGGCCCCGATGGGGTGGCCGAGGGCCATGGCGCCGCCGTTGACGTTGACCTTCTCCCGGTCGAGTTGGAGGTCGCGGATGAACTTCTCCGCCACCACCGCGAAGGCCTCGTTGATCTCGAACAGGTCGATGTCCTCCAGGCTCAGGCCGGCCTTGGCCAGTACCTTGCGCGCCGCCGGCACCGGTGCATTGAGCATCAAGGTGGGCGAATCCCCCATGTTGGCCATGGCGATCACCCTGGCGCGGGGCTTCAGGCCGTGCTCCCGGGCAAAGGCCGGTGAGGCGAGCAGCAGCGCCGCCGCCCCGTCGACAACCCCCGATGAGTTGCCCGCATGGTGGACGTGGTTGATCTGCAGGTCCGGGTGCTTCTGCAGCACCAGCTTGCGGAAGGTGGTCCCAGCCTCATCCAGCGGGTAGTCGGCGATCGCCTCGAAGGCGGGCTTGAGCTGACCCAGACCGTCCAGGGTGGTCTCGGGACGGGGAAACTCCTCGCGATCCAGGGCCAGGCTGCCATCCGGGCGGTAGACCGGCACCAGGGAGCGGTCGAAGTGGCCGTTGCGAATGGCGTGGTCAGCGCGCTGCTGGGACTCGAAGGCGAGGCGATCGAGATCCTCCCGAGGAATACCCTCGAGGGTGGCAATGGCATCGGCGCAAACCCCCTGGTGCGGCTGGGGATGCATCTCGCGCAAGACCGTGTTGCCGTTGTCGAGGAAGGGCGAGGCCGTGTTTCCCTCCTTGCCGTAGAGGGACATCATTTCGGTGCCCCCGGCCACCACCAGGTCCTCCATCCCCGACAGGATGCTCGCCGCCGCCAGGTTCACCGAGGTGATGCCCGAGCCGCAGAAACGGTCCAGGGTCACGGCACTGGAGCGCACATCGTAGCCGGCCTGCAGGGCCGCCATCCGGCCCAGGTCACCGGACTGGTCACCGCGCTGGGAACTGGTCCCCCAGATGATGTCATCTACCAGGGCCGTATCCAGGCTGTTGCGCTCTGCCAGCGCCTTCAGCACGGTGGCACCCAGGTGCTGCGGGTGCAGATCCGCCAGGGCACCCTTGCCGGCCTTGCCGATGCCACGGGGCGTACGGCAACTGTCGATGATCCAGGCTTCGCTCATTGTGATTATCCTCTCGGTTCAGTGGGTCAAACCGTCATGGTAGCGGGAATCAGCCGCTCTGTGCAGTCGCATCCCCGCTGTCGCGCCGCCGCTGCTGCCAGATCAGCACCTGCGCGGTCAACGCCGGCAGCATGGTCAGGGTCACCGCAGTGGCGCCCAGAATACCGAACATCACAATCGCCCCTACGCCGCGGTAGAGCTCGGTACCCGCCCCGGGGATCAGCACCAGCGGCGCCAGCCCACACAGGGTGGTGATGGTGGACATGGCGATGGGGCGCAGGCGCGCGCTGACCGCCTCCTGCACCGCCTCCAGGGGCGGCATGCCCGCCTCCTCCACATTCTGCACCGAGCGGTGGACGATCAGGATCGGGTTGTTGACCACGGTGCCCATGAGAATGAGGAAGCCGAGCATGGAAATCATGTCGAATGGCTGCACGATAGCGGCCAGGCCCAGCAAGGGTAACAGGCCCCCGACCAGGTTGAGTACCCACAGCCCGACAATCCCTCCGGCGATGCCCAGGGGAATCGAGGTCATGATCAGCAGGGGATAGCCCCAGTGGGTGAAGATCGCCACCATGAGCAGGTAGACAATCACCAGGGCCACCAGGTAGTTGCTCCAGAGTGCCTCGCGGGTGGCATCCAGCTGGTCGGCGGCACCGGAAATGGCCAGGTTGACCCCGGCCGGGATCGCCCCCTCGGCCTGCAGCTGCCCGACCACCTCCTCGCGCACCCGCTGCACGCCGGTCTCGAGGGCGACGCTGCGAGGGGGAATGATGTTCAGGGTGACCGTGCGCCGGCCATCCACCCGCCGCACTTGAGCGGTGTCCACCGTTTCCACGATATCCGCAAGGCTGGCCAGGGGAACCAGTGCGCCGGTGGGCGTATAGACCGGCAGCTGAGGCAGGGCGTCCAGTGTCGCCGACTGCCCCACGTCGCTGTAGAGATAGATATCCACCTTGTCGTCGCCGAGGAAGAACTCGTGGACAAAACTGCCGTCGGTGAGCGCGGCGACGGTAAAACCCAGCGACTCGGCATCCAGTCCCAGCTCCGCCGCACGCTCCCAGCGCGGCCGTACCTCCACCATCGGCTGGGCCAGACTCAGGGACGAGGGCTGGCTCTGGATTCGCGGATTGCCAAAGACCTCGTCGGCCCGCGCATAGATCACCCGGGCCACCTCATAGAGCTGCGCCAGGTCCGCGCCGGAAATATCCAGGTTGATGCTGCGGGTGCCCCCGTCGTTACTGGTGATGATGGAGCCCCGCGCGGCAAAGGCGCGCATACCGGGCCAGGCCTCGAAACGCGCCGTGAGGATGTCCAGCAGCGGCTCGATATCACCCGGATTCAGTGGCTCGCTGATGATGCGCATCTGTTCCGGTGAGATACGCATATTAACGTAGGCCAGTGCCGGCACTTCCGCCTCACCCCTGCGATAGGCCTCCGGATCGGCGCCGACGTAGGGCAGCAACTCGGCCTCGATGGCGGCGGAGATCTCCGCCATGGTCTCGAGGTTGTAGCCCGGCGGCGCGTTCATCACGGCAAAGACCTTGGGCTCCTCGCCCTCGGGCAGGTACTCCGCGGGGGGCGTGAGCATGAGAATGATCAAGGTACTCAGAGCCACGGTTACGCCGATGCACAACAGTCGCGCGCGGGTCGTGGCCAGAATACCGTTCACCAGGCGCAGCGTGCCGTCACGCCAGCGGCCAGCCGCACTCCCCCGGGGCCGCTCGCCGAAGGGCACCCGGGCTGCGACGGTCGGCAGCACGGTAATCGCCACCAGCATGGAGGCGAGGATGGCCGAGGCAATCGCCACCGCCACATCCGAGTACAGCTGCCCGGCTTCCTGCTGGATAAACACCACCGGCAGGAAAACCAGCACCGTCGTCAGGGTCGAGGCGAGCACCGCGGGCCAGACCTGGCGCACGCCATCAATCGCAGCCTGCAGTCGCGAGGCGCCCCGCCGCCGCTCCAGTTCGATGCTCTCCAGCACCACAATGCTGTTATCCAGGGTCATGCCAATGGCAAAGGCGACCCCGGCAAGGGAGATGACGTTAATCGTGCGCCCCGCCAGCAGCAGCCCCAGAAAGGCCACGATGATGCACAGGGGAATCCCCATGACCCCCGCCGCGGTGGCACGCCCCGAGCGCAGGAACAGGTACATGACCAGGCTCGCGAACAGGGCCCCCAGGATGAGGTTCTGCCAGACGTTGCGCACCGAATCCTGGACATAGCGCACATCATCCGAGACCAGCTGCATGACCATGCCCGCGGGTTCCAGCACCTCGCCATTGGTGGCCTCCAGCTCCTGCAGCATGGCTTCCTTGATGTCGATGACGTTGGAGCCAGACTCGCGCCGGATGGCCACAAAAATGTTGGGGTCGCCATTGAAATAGGCCAGGCTGCGCTTCTCGAAATTGCCCAGCCTGACCGTCGCCACATCCGACAGACGGATGATGGCGTCCCCACGGCGCTCGAGAATCAGACTCTCCAGGTCCTCCAGGTCCTCGAAGCGACCCACGGTGCGCAGCAGGTAGCTGCGCTTGCCGGATTCGATCTCCCCGCCCGAGCGGTCCCGGTTGCGCGCCCGCACCGCTTCGCGAACCTGCACCAGGGTGAGATCGCGTTGCGCCAGCCGGCGCGGGTCCACCAGGATCTGGATCTGTCGCTCGGCTCCGCCCCAGACGCTGACCTCGGATACACCGGGCACCCTCGACAGGCGAGGCCTGACATAGTCCTCCACGAAGTCCAGCGCCATGTCCATGTTCAGCTGACGCGGATTCCCCGGCAGCGGCACCACACTGAAGAACATGAAGGAATTGCTGGAGAAGGAATTGGCATAGATGCGCGGCTCGTCGACATTCTCCGGGTAGGAGGGCACCTGGCTGAGAGCATTGTTGACCCGGATCAGCATCTCCGTGATGTCGGTACCGAAGGGAAATTCCAGCTCGATTTCCGCCGTGCCACTGCTGGCGGAAGACTCCAGCCGCGTCAGGCTGGGCAGGTTGCGCAGGTACTCCTCCTGCTCGACCAGGATTTCCTTTTCCACGTCCTGGGGGGTTGCCCCCGGCCAGGTGGTGCGGACACTGATCACCCGCACATCCAGGTCGGGAATCATCTGCACCGGAATCCGCAGGGCGGCGATCGCACCCACCACCGCGACAATCAACACGATCACCGTCATCAGGGTGCCGCGGCGTACAATCTGCTCGAACATGTCAGCTCCCCGCGGGCTGTTCGACCGGCGCCACCCGCTGGCCTACGCTCAGGGCTTCGTTGCCCCGCACAACCACACGTTCGCCAAGCTCGAGGTCACCGCGGACCTCGACCCTGCCATCGAAGGTCAGCCCGGGCTGCACCGGGGTTTCCCTGGCTACCGGACCGGACTCGCCGGCCTCCACCGTCCACACCACGACGCGACCGTCCGGATAGCGCAACAGCGCATCCCGGGGCACGGTCAGGGCCCGGCGCCCGGTATCCAGCTGCAACTCCGCACCCACTGACATGCCGGGGAGCATGAAGGGCGGCCGCTCGCCCTCGGGCAGTATGCGCAAAAGGAAGGTACGGGCACCGGGGTCCGCCACCGGCACCAGGCTGTCCACCCGGCCGGCCCAGACGCGCTCCGGGGCCTTGCCCAGGCGATAGGTGGTTTCGGCACCGGACTGGATACCGGCGACGACATCCTCCGCCACGGCAAACTCCAGCCGCAGATTTTCCAGGCCTACCAGCTCGAACACCGGGGTGCCCGGGGTCACCCACTCGCCCAGGTCGGTGTGGCGTGCGGCGACGATACCGGCGAACGGTGCACGGAGCTGGTGCCGCGCGAGCACCGCACGACGGTGTTCTGCCTCCGCCTCCGCGCGAGCCAGGGCGGCCTCGGCCTGGGCCACCTCCGCCTCCAGGTCGCGCACGGCGGTTTCGGCAATGCCCCGTTGGGGCAGCAGGCTGCGCCCCTCCTCCAGGCGGCGACGCGCATCTTCCAGTTGCAGCCTCGCCTCCCTGGCGGCGGCCTGGCTGGCTTGCCTGTCGAGACGGGCCAGCTCGTCATCCAGCCCCAACAAGGTATCCCCGGCGGCAACCCGGCTGCCGGCGTCCACCGCGAGCGTCTGCACCAGGCCCGCCGTAGCCAGGGACAGGCGGGCACTGCGTTCGGCGGTCACCGAGCCGGTGAGCCGCAGTTCCTGCAGCACGCGCTCCTCGGCCACGGTCACTACACCGACCGGCACCTGGGCCGCGGCGCCGGCAACCCACACCAGCGCCGTGGCCAGACCGGTAAGGCCAGCAGCCAGCACCCCGCGACAAAGCCTTCGAATCACCGTCGTCAAACTGTCCTCCTGTTGCTGAATATTCCGACCAGGCCGCTCTCGGCACTTCACCAGTACCCTACGCAGGCGGGCCGGGTTTGTCTCAGACCACGGTCGGCCTGCTATAGTGTCAGAAATCGAGGCGAGACAAAGGGAGAGACCATGAGCACCCGCTATCGCAAGACCGAGACACTTTCCGTCAACGGCGAAAGCTACACTATTTTCCCGCTCGATTGTGACACTGCCGGTGGCGATGTCGACAGTCTGCCCTACGCGCTCAAATTGCTGCTGGAAAACCTGCTGCGGCACGGCGACCAGGAGTATGTCTCGGACGCGGATATCGAGGCCCTGGTGAACTGGGACCCGGCAGCCAGCCCGTCCCGGGAGATCAATTTCGTGCCGGCGCGGGTTCTGCTGCAGGACTTCACCGGGGTGCCCGCCATCGTCGACCTGGCGGTCATGCGCGACGCCATGGTCGACCTCGACGGCGACCCCGACCGCATCAACCCGCTGTCCCCGGTCGAGCTGGTCATCGACCACTCGGTGATGGTCGACCACTTCGGCAGCGAGGACTCGCTCACCCGCAACACCGACATCGAGATCGAGCGAAACCTGGAACGTTACCGTTTCCTGCGCTGGGGCCAGGCCGCCTTCGACAATTTCCGCGTGGTGCCGCCGGGTACCGGCATTGTCCACCAGGTGAACCTGGAATACCTCGCCCGCGGCGTCTTCACTCGCGAGGAGGACGGCCAGCAATTCGCCTACCCCGACACCCTGGTGGGCACCGACTCCCACACCACCATGATCAATGGCCTCGGTGTCCTGGGCTGGGGCGTCGGCGGTATCGAGGCCGAGGCGGCCATGCTCGGGCAGCCGGTCACCATGTTGATTCCCGAGGTGGTGGGCTTCCGTCTCGAGGGCAGCCTGCCGGAGGGCGCGACCGCCACCGACCTGGTCCTGACCGTGACGCAGCAGCTGCGCGCCCACGGCGTGGTCGGCAAGTTCGTCGAGTTCCACGGCCCGGGGCTGGCCCAGCTCAGCCTGGCGGACCGCGCCACGATCGCCAACATGGCCCCGGAATACGGCGCCACCTGCGGCCTCTTCCCCATGGATGCCGAGACCCTGCGCTACCTGCGCCTGACCGGTCGCAGTGAAGAGCAGATCGGCCTGATCGAGCAATACCTCAAGACCATGGGCCTGTGGCACGACGAGAACACCCCGCCGGCCCGCTACAGCAGCAACCTGACCCTGGATCTGGGGGATGTGGTGCCCTCGATTGCCGGGCCAAAACGTCCCCAGGACCGGATTGCCCTGGGCGAGGCCAAAGTGGCTTTCAACAAAGTGCTCGCCGAGCACCGCGAGCTGTCCCTGGCCAGCATGGAAGAAGCCGACTGGGACGAGGAAGGCGGCAGCGCCGCGGTGGAACAACCCGGCGCCCAGGAAGGCTGCCGGGTGGACCGCGGCGACGACAGTTTCACCCTCGAGCACGGCGCCGTGGTGATTGCCGCCATCACCAGCTGCACCAACACCTCCAACCCCGCGGTCCTGGTCGCCGCCGGCCTGCTGGCCCGCAAGGCGCGTGAACGGGGCCTGGTGACCAAACCCTGGGTCAAGACCAGCCTGGCACCGGGCTCCAAGGTTGTCACCGAGTATCTGGAGTCGACCGGCCTGCTGGACGACCTCGAGGCCCTGGGCTTCTACCTGGTGGGTTACGGCTGCACCACCTGCATCGGCAACTCGGGGCCGCTCCCGGATGACATCAATGAGGCCATTCGCCGCGGCAACCTGCTGGCCACCTCTGTGCTCTCCGGCAACCGCAATTTCGAGGGGCGGATTCATCCCGAGGTGCGCGCCAACTACCTCGCCTCACCGCCGCTGGTGGTGGCCTATGCCCTGGCCGGCAATATGGGTGTCGACCTGACCCGCGAGCCCCTGGGCCAGGACGACGAGGGCAAGCCGGTCACCCTGGCGGACCTGTGGCCGAGCAACCAGGAAATTCGCGAAATCGTCGAGAGCGCCGTCAATGCCGACATGTTCCAGCGCAAGTACGCGGATGTCTTCAACGGCAACCAGACCTGGAACGAGCTGCCAGTCAGCGACAGCCCGCGCTACCCCTGGCCGGACTCCACCTACGTGCGCAAACCCAGCTACTTCGATGGCATGCCGGCGAGCCCGCCGGAGGTCACTGCCATTGAACAGGCCCGCTGCCTGGTCAAGGTGGGCGACAGTGTCACTACCGACCACATCTCGCCGGCGGGGGCCATCGCCCCGGACAGTCCGGCCGGGGTGTATCTGCAGGAACAGGGGGTCAAGCGCGAGGACTTCAACTCCTACGGTTCCCGGCGCGGCAATCACGAGGTGATGATGCGCGGCACCTTCGCCAACGTGCGCCTGCGCAACCAGCTGGCGCCCGGCACCGAGGGTAGCTGGACCACCCTGCTCCCCGATGGCGAGCAAATGTCCATCTTCGACGCGGCCCAGCACTACCGCGAGGCGGGCACCCCCCTGGTGGTGCTGGCGGGCAAGGAGTACGGCACCGGTTCATCCCGGGACTGGGCCGCCAAGGGCCCGGCTCTGCTGGGGGTGCGCGCGGTGATCGCCGAAAGTTTCGAGCGCATCCACCGCTCCAATCTGGTGGGCATGGGCATCCTGCCGCTGCAGTTCCCCGAGGGGGAATCCGCGGAAAGCCTGGGCCTGAACGGCGAGGAAGTCTTTGACATTCCCGCGGTGGAAGCCGGCCAGACAGAGGTGGAGGTCAAGGCCTGCGCGGAGGGCAAGGACCCGGTGAGCTTTACGGCCCGGATCCGCATCGATACGCCCAACGAGTTCGCCTACTACCGCCACGGCGGCATCCTGCATTTCGTACTGCGCAGGCTCGCAGGCAGCGAGGAATAGCCCTGCTCGCCTGCGCCGCACCCGGCCAGGCGATGCATCCGCGACTTCAGCGCTTCTGGCTGAAGTAGCGCTGGCGCGAATGTTCCATCAGCGCCCAGAGGATGTTGCGGGAACTGACCTGGCCGACCAGACGATCGCCTTCCATCACCGGCCTGCGGCGCTGACGGGTGTCCAGCATGGATTGCGCCACTTCCACGATACTGTCCTGCACCGAGCAGGAGTTGACCTCCCGGGTCATGACATCCTCGACCCGGGCCCGCTCGGGGTCGCCGTCGTTGTAGATCGAAGCCAGCACCCCGCGCAGGCAATCCAGTTCGGATATCACCCCGCGTACCTTGCCGTCGTCATCAATCACCGTGAGCCCGGTAAGGCGGTTCTCGACAATGGTTTCGATGGCCTCGACCAGGCTGGCATCGGGGTGGATGGTCAGCGGGTTGCGGTGCATGCAGTCGCTGACCGACGAGGGGTGCTGTGCCATGGGCTGTGCCTCCGGATCTTCTTGATTTGCAGTATAGTCTAACCCATGCCGGGGTCGGCTTCAGTGCCCGGAGGCCCAGGCCTCCCGCCAGGGTCGCAAGTCTGCCGCAAGATCGGGGAAACCCTTGTAGTGCGCCAGCGCCGGGGGACAGCCGTCAATGGCCTCGAACAGCGCACCCAGCCCGCCCGGCCGAGCCGCCAGCGATGCCAGGGGAGCGAGCATCACACGAATCGTGAAAACCACGGCACGACTTTGCGGCAGGCGCAGGAGGGTCTGTCGTTCCACCCGGTAATGCAGGTCCTGGCCCTCCTCGGGGCTGTCCTGGCGCTGGCAGCGACCACGGCCGCGCTGCAGACCCCAGTTGTAGCGCTGTACCGGCCGCGCGGTCTTCAGGTGGCCGAAAAAACGCGCCACACGGGCGTCCAGCTCCCGGGCAAAACCCGGCACCGGCGCATGTATCTCGGGCAGCGTTTTTCCCAGCTTGTCCTCGAGCTGCCAGTGACTGGGCGAACAGAGGCTGGCGGCGGTCAGGCGATAGCGCCCGCAGTCATCCGCCTGCATCAGCACCAGGTCCTCGGCGACCCAGAGGGAGGCGTGCCACAAGGCCTCCCTGCCCGCCCCGGATACCGGTAGCACGAGGCCCTGTGCCGGGATGCGCAAGCAGCCATCACCACGCTGCCAGCGTCCCCCGTGCTCCGTCAACAAGTGTTCCAGCAGAATGCGCTGCAGCTCCTCAGCAGCAGCATCGGCCACCGGCAACACCGCGTAGGCGCGCTCACCCAGCCTGGACCGGACCGACTGCTTGTGTTTCAGCCAGCTGCTGGCGTCCCGCGCCGGCAGTATCCAGGTGCTCGCATCCAGCGGAGCGAGGCCCATCTTCAGAATCGCCGCGTCCGGCAGGGGAAGGTCGTCCGGGAGCATCACGCAGAAAAAGGGCCCGGCAAACTGAGACGGAATCCACGCATTGGCGGCTTCGACCATTCTCTCCTTGAGGCAGACAGGATCATTGGGTAGTCTCGCCAACTTGTGAAAATGAAAACGGATTCCCGCAATGCAGCTGCGCCGGTCCGCTCTGCCCTGGCTGGCAGCCCTGGGGGCCAGTCTAGGCGCCCTGCACGCACACGCCGAGGCCTCTGACAAGCCCTTGCCCCCAGCGCGCTATTCGGCGCAGTTGTCCGTGGGTGTCGAGTATGACAGCAACGTCACCATTGATGAACTGGAGGCCAACAGCAAGCAGGACGACCACGCCCTGGTGCTGGGCGCCAAGGTCGGCGTGAAGAAGCAGGTCAGCAAGGCGATCGATTTCGGTCTCAGCTACGACCTCAACCAGACCGCTTACGAGGAGTTCAACCGGCTCGACCGGCAAACCCACATCCTCGGCGGCAACCTGGGCTACAAGATGGAGTCCGTCGACACCGGGCTCTCCTTCTACTACGTCAATTCCCTGCTAGACGGCGAGGGTTTCCTCGAGCTCTACCGCGTTTCGCCTTCGGTCACCGGGTTCATCAGTCGACGCTGGTATGCCAGGGGCGCCTGGGTCTATGCGGACAAGCGCATCGACAACAGTGCCGAACGCAACGCCGACACGCACGGCCTGGAACTGGACCTGTATTTTTTCCAGCGCGGTTTGCGCAGCTACTTCAATGCCGGCTATCGCTACAAGCAGGAAGACGCCACCCTGGAGCGCCTGGACTACCGCGCCCACGCGGCCAAGTTGCGCTATATCCGACGGATTGACATTGGCAGTCTGCAGTTGAAATCCGAGTTGTCCTTCCGCTACGAGGACCGCGAATACGACGGCCTGACGCCGGGGCTCGACGGACCGCGGGATGACAAGCGCCAGCGCTGGCAAGTGGACGTGGAGATCCCCACGGGGAAGCGGGGCAGCGTGCAGCTTTACGCGAGTTACGGCGACTACGAATCAAATTTCGCCGCTACCGACTATCGACAGGGAATCGCCGGCGCCCGCTACCTCTGGCGCTGGTAGGTTCTCCTAGCCCTCCACTCGCAACAGCCCATAGCCATAGATCTCATCGTAGCCCGGCGGCCCGAGGTCCTCCGCCGAGCGAATCAGCAACTCGCGTATATCGCCACTGGGCACCACGTGCCGCAGCCGCGCCGCAGCCGTTGCAGCGAAGGGCACGGCGAAGGAGGTGCCCGAGGAGGTGGCATAACCGCCACCCTCGGCATCGGCATGCACCAGGCCCACACCGGGCGCCGCGATATCCAGGTAGTCTCCGCGGTTGGCCAGCCGGAACACCCGGTGTTCGGGGTCCACCGCGGTGATGGCCATCACCGAGGGGTAGGCGGCAGGGTACATGGGCGCAGCCACCGGCCCCCCGTTACCCGCCGCCGCAAGAATCAGTACGCCCCGCTGGGCCGCCCGCTCCAGGGCCCGTTCAAGCAGACGGTTCGGCGGCCCCGCGAGGGAAATGTTGACCACGTCGACGCTGGAGGACATGAGCCAGTCCAGCGCCCGAACCAGGCTGACCGTGCTGGCGATTTCACCGCGTTCCCGGTCCTCCTCGAATACCGCCGCCGCATACAGCTCGGCATCCGGCGCCAGCCCCTGAAATCCGCTGTCTCGGCCAGCCAGGATGGAAGCGATGGCGGTGCCGTGCTTGTTGGGCACCCTTGCCCCCTCAGTGACAAAAGCCTTGCTGCTGATGCGGGCATGGCTCAGCGACGGGTGCCGGGTATCCACCTGGCTGTCGATCATGCCCAGACGCAAGCCCAGGCCCGGTGTATCCGCCGGCATCGCCATCAGCTCGCCCGGCGCACGCCCCGGGTTGCTGTGCTCGACCGGCGCACTGGCGGTATACAGGTGGTTCATGTCCACCTCGGCACGCCCGGTGCCCACGACATCCACAACGCCCTGGCGCACCTCGGATATATCGAAACTGGAAGGAGCGGCCACTTCCGCCAGCAACAGCCCCATCCCGGGCAGGTCGGTCACGCGCTCAAACAGGTAGCCCTGCTCCGCCAGTTCCGAAAATACCTCAGGCTCCGCCATGACCAGCCACTGCTCGGTATTGATGCGGCTCTCGTCAATTTCCAGCTTGCTCTCCAGCTGATCCACGATGCTGTCGATTTCCGTTTCCAGCCGCTCCTCGACCATCGAGGCCACGGAGCCCTCCACCGAGGACTCGACGCTCTGCCCCACGGACTCCTCGACCGCCCTCGCAACCGTTTCCTCGGTGGCTTCCTCCACGGAGTCGGTCACCGACGCCTCGACCGACTGGGCCACATTGTCCTCGACGGACTCCTCGACAGCCCCGGCAACGGACTCTTCGACCGAGGCCTCGACCGACTCTTCAACGGAACCGGCGACCGACTCCTCTACCGATTCTTCGACGGAGTCCTCCACGGACTCGGCGACCGTTTCCTCGACCGATTCGCTGACTTCCGCCTCCACCGACTCCTCGACCGCACCGGCCACGGATTCCTCTACCGTCGCCTCCACCTTGTCATCGATGGTCTCCTGGATGTTATCTTCGATGGTATCTTCAATGTTCTCGTCGACCCGTTCCTCGACATCGCCCTCGACCGCGTCCTCGACCTCTTCGGTCACCTCGTCTTCGAGCGCTTCTTCCAGCTCGGACTCGTCCATGCAGCAGGGCACCTGCGCTGGCGCGGGGACGGGGGCAAGCAGAAGCCAGGCACAGCAGAAGCCGGCCGCTGCGGCGCAGAGCCAGCGGCTACCGCCGGCATGATGACTGATGTTATCTGCCATGTGTGCTCCCCCGGGTGTTGCAACAGGCTTTCCTAGAGGACGAATCATAGCGCGAATAATTCCGGCAGATGGAATAGAATTCGGGGCTTGCACGTCTCTACCCCTGACAAAGGACATTATGCCATCGCTGAGTGAGCAACAGCGAGCGGACCTGCTGGACGAGCTGGCCCCTCTGCGCCGATTCTGCCTGTCACTGACAGGGGCGGCCGCGGACGCGGACGATTTGTTGCAGGTTACGGTGGAGCGGGTTCTGGACAAGGGCATGCCCGCGGATGCGGACGCCAGAAAATGGGCGTACCGGGTCTGCAAGAATGCCTGGATCGATGAACTGCGCTCCCGGGAGGTCAGGCAGCGCTACCCGCAGCAGGCGGCGGGCGATGAGGAAGCCGAGGCCCCGTCAGCGGAAGACAGCGCCGTGGGAGAACGCGCACTTGAGGCGATTTCCCGGGCGCTGGACAGGCTGCCGGACGAGCAGCGTCTGGCGCTCACACTGGTGGCAGTGGAAGGCAAGAGTTACGCGGAAGCGGCCGAAATCCTGGAGGTGCCGGTCGGTACCATCATGAGCCGGATCGCCAGAGCGCGCCGACACCTGCTGGACAACCGCAGTCTCCAGAGGGCAGTAGAGAGATGACAGAAACCATTTCAACAGATGATTTCCAGCAGCTGTCCGCCTATGTGGATGGCGAGCTGCACGGCGTGCAGCGGCAGCAGCTCGAGGCGCGACTGGCCGCGGAGCCGGCGCTGGCAGCCACCCTGGCGGCCCTGCGCGAGCAGCAAGCGCAGCTGCGCGCGCCATTCCAGGGCGCCGGCGAGGCGGTCCCCGCCCACGTGCGCGCCCTGCTTGAGAAGGGCAATAACGTCGTCTCCCTGCCTACCCGTCGAGGCGGGTACTGGCAGGGCCGGCCCCTGCACCGGCTGGCGGTAGCCGCCTCACTGCTGGCGGCTGTCGGTCTTCTCGCCCTGCCCCGCTGGCAGGCCGGCAGCGACAGCGAAGCGCTGCTCTCTCTCGCACTGGAAACACTGCCCTCCCGCGCCACCGGCTGGCATGAACTCGAGGATGGCCAGCGCATACGGCCCATGCTCAGCTTTCCCCACCAGAATGGCCAGTGGTGCCGGGAGTATCTGCTGGACGCTGGTGATGCGCACACCCACGGCATTGCCTGTCGCGAAGCGGGAGCCCATCAGTGGCAAACCACCTTCAGCGTGGCCTGGGAACCCAGCGACGAGTCGAACGCCTATCGTCCCGCCAGTGCCCACGACCATCGTGACGTCGCGGCATGGATCGATGCCCACGCGGCAGATATCGCACTTGGCGCTTCTCAAGAAGCTGAGCTGATTGCCAATCAGTGGCAGTAAGCGCCCGGCGGCGCCGGTCGCAGGGCATTCATTCAGGAAGGATGTCGGGAAATTCAGGGGCGGGGGGCTAGCGTCCCCGCCCCTGATGTAGAGGCATCGAACCGCGACAGTATTTCCGACTTGCACTCTCAGCGGGTTAGCACTTCAGTGTTCGCCCGAAACATGCCGCGTTTCAACGAAAATGGATGCGTTTGGCACTGCCAGTGAAAAACGGTTCATGACGCCGCTTCCACCTGTCACGGCAATTGCCGCCCGCCCAAGTGTTTCACTCCACTTTCACCTTCATGACGGACGGCCGAAGGGTTTTATTCCAGGCTATCTGCGTTTTTTTACCCGCCTGCCAGGGCAATGCGCAGGGAAACCGTGACCCGATAGGCGTTTTCGCCGGTCGCTACGGGCACCGCATCCGCGGAGGCCATCATCGCCTCGCGCCGGAACATCGCCTGAGCCGGTGCAGGCGAGCCGCGCTGCTCGCTGATCTCGAGGATGTCGCCCAGGCCCACGCCCGCTGCATCCGCCAGCGTGTGCGCCCGCGCCAGGGCGTCCTTGACGGCCGCTCTGCGTGCCGCTTCCACCGCCTCCCGCGGGTCGGCATTGGTCCACTCGATCTGGCCATCCTGGTTGACCCCCAGGCTCACTGCGCGGTCGAGAATGGCGCCCACGGCGTCAATCTCCCGGACCCGCACCTCCAGGCTGTTGGACACCTGGTAGCCGACAATGGAGGGTGGCTCCTGGGTGCCATCCTTCTGCCGGGGAGGATGACGATAGCGCGGTTGAATGGAGAACTGGCGGGTGCGCAGGTCCCGCGACTCCACCCCGGCTTCGCGCATGGCATCAAGCACCTGCTGCATGGCCCCGGAGTTGGCATCCAGGGCCTCGCGAGCCGTTTCAGCTTCGCGAGTGACAGTAAGTTGCATGACCGCCATGTCGGGGGCGAGAAAGGCCTCGCCCTCGCCCGTCACATGCAGCTGGCGAACCGGGGGATCACCGGCAAGAACCAGCGGGGAAAGCAGCAGCATCAGCAGCAGGTAAAGGCCCGTCAGGGGTCGGTGGGCAGGATACTTTTTCACGGGAATGACTCCTCTTCCGAAATAACAAGCACCTTGGCGCCACGCACACCACCGCTGCGCAGCTCTCGAAGTGCACGATTGGCCTCTTCCAGGCGGTAACTCTCAGTCACCGGCTTGAGGGCAATAGTTCCCGCCAGCTCCAGCATTCCGGCGATATCCGCCACGGTGACATTGGCAACGCTCTTGATTTCCTTCTCCAGCCACAGGTGCCTGTGGTAACTGAGGCGACCCAGCTCCCGATGGTCGGTATCTTCCTTGCGGATCGCATTGATCACCAGGCGACCGCCCGGACGCAGTACTTCCAGCGCCGACAACACGGGCAGCCAGGCGGGCGTGGTATCGATGATTGCCGCCGGCGGCTCGGGCGGGACTGCGGTGGTTTCACCGACCCAGTCGGCTCCCTGCTCGCGGGCGAACTGACGACTGCCTTCGCCGCGGGCATAGACCTGGATGGGCGAATCCGGGTAGAGGTGCCTGGCCATCGCCAGCACCAGGTGCGCAGAGCCCCCAAAGCCTGTCAGTCCAAGCGTCTCGCCATTGCGCAGGCCGGTGAGCCGGAGGGCGCGATAGCCAACCGCCCCGGCACACAGCAAGGGGGCTGCTTCGAGCGCGCTCAGGGTAGCGGGAACCGGCACCGCATAGCCCTCCGGCACCGTCATGTACTCTGCATAGCCGCCATCGACATCGCGACCGGTGGCCAGAAACCCGGGCTGGATATTCTCCTGCTCACCGCCACAGCCGCAGTGAATCCAGCCGACACCGACCCGGTCGCCGGGCTGGTGACGGCTGCAGCCCGGTCCCAGAGAGACCACGCGGCCGATCACTTCGTGGCCCGGTATCACCGGCAGCCGGGGCGGCGGTGTGCGCCCCTCGATCTCGTCCAGTTCCGTATGGCAGACACCACAGGCCTGGACCTGCAGCAGTACTTCACCGGGCCCTGGCTGCGGACACGCCACCTCCTCAAGGCGCAGGGGCCCCTCCTCGGCCCCGGCCTTGCCCAGATCCATCAGGGTGTGCAAACGCATCGCTTTCACAGGCACCTCCTATTCACGCGCCAGCATCGCGCCCCCAGTCGACGCGCACCCGGAGACCACCCAGGGCGCTGTCTTCCAGGGACAGCCCGCCGTCGTAGCTGGCCACGATATCCGCGGCGACAGCCAGGCCAAGGCCCTGGCCGTCCGCGCGACGATCCGCCCTCGCCCCGCGCTCAAGCAAGGCCTCGCGCAGGGCCGTCGGTATACCTGGCCCATCGTCATCGATCTGCAACCAGTTTCCCCCGGCCCCCTCATCGCCGCCACTCACCTGGATATGCCGGCGCGCGTGCTTACAGGCATTGTCGAGGAGATTACCGAGCACTTCCAGCACATCGCGTTCGTCCCCCTGGAAACGCAGCCCGGGGGCAAGATCCACAGCGATGTCCAGCTCCCGGTCGGCGTAAACCTTGCGCAGCGATGCCACCAGTCGCTCCAGCAACGGTTTGACTGCCACCCACTGTAACCAGCGGTGATGCCCCCCCTGGGCGCGCTGCAACTGCCAGTCGATGATATCCCGCATCTGCTCCGCCTGTTCACGCACCCTGGCGGGATACGCACTTTCCCGGCTGTCCGAGCTCAGAATGACCGCCAGGGGCGTCTTCAGGCTGTGGGCGAGGTTGCCAAGCGTGTTGCGCACCTGTTCACGGCGCTGTTGCTCCGAGTACAGCAGGGAGGTCAATGCCCGGGTCACTCGCTGCACCTCCCTCGGCCAGGGCCCCTGCAGCCCCGTCTGCTCACCCTGTTCAATGCGCTGCAACTGTGCCGCCAAGCGGTGCAGTGGCCGCAGCCCCCAGGCCAGGATACCGGCCTGGCACAGCAGCAGGATCAGCACCGAACCCCCGAGCCAGAACAGTAGCCCTCGCCGATAGGCCGCCGCTTCCGCCTCCAGCGGCGCGAGGGTTTCGAGTACCACAAAGCGCAGGGGGCGCACGGTCGTCTCGTCCACCTCCCAGAGCACGGGGTAGCTCAGGCGCTGCAGGCCGTCCCGGACCGACAGGCTGGGATACCCCGCGCGCATCGGCGCCAGATCGCCAGTCAGCGTCTCCAGCGGCAGCGCCGCACTTGAGGCCGATGACCAGAGCACCGTCTCGCCTTCCAGGACCAGAGCATAGAGACCACTGCCGGGATGCTCCAGGCGGGGCTCGAGCAGATTGCCAGGCACCTCGAGATGCCTGGCACTCACTTCCACCTCCGCCAGCAAAGCGCGCACTTGTAGTTGCAGACGCTCGGCCAGGGCGGCTTCCAGGCCGGCGCGGTGGGCGACCGCCAGGTACCAGCCGGTGGCCCCCAGGAAAAGCGGCAAAACCAGCGCGCTTGCAAGCAGGAGGCGCGCTGCCAGGGAGCTCATGAGCCCGCCTTCCCGCGGCGGGGTTCGAGGGCAAAACGGTAGCCCGCTCCCCGCACGGTCTGGATCGGCCGCCAGGCCTGGTCTGGGTCCAGCTTGCGCCGCAGGCGCCCGACAAAGACTTCGATCACATTGCTGTCGCGGTCGTGATCCTGCTCGTAGAGGTGCTCGGTCAACTCTCCACGGGAGACCACACAGCCCGCCCGGTGGACGAGATAGGACAGGGTATTGAATTCGTAGGTGGTCAGCTCCAGCTCGCGACCCTCGCGCAGTACCCGCCGGCCACTGAAGTCGATGCAGAAGGCGCCGTAATCCACCACCGGGGAGCTATGGCCCGCGGCGCGGCGCAGCAGGGCACCGACCCGGGCGTCGACTTCCGCCAGATGGAAGGGTTTGGTGACATAGTCATCCGCTCCCGCCTCCAGACCCCGCACCTTGTCCTGCCAGTCCGAGCGCGCGGTCAGGATCAACACCGGCAGGTCGAGCCCCCCGGCGCGCCAGTTGCGGATGAGCTCGATACCCGAAACATCCGGCAGGCCGAGATCAACCAGCGCCACGTCACAGGCGAACTCCCGGGCGACGTAGTCGGCCTCGCGCCCGTCCGCCACCTCGTCCACCACCCAGGCCTGCTGGCGAAAATACGCGGCCACCGCTGCACGCAGGCGCGCGTCGTCCTCAACCAGCAACATGCGCATGCTTAGTCCTCTATGCTGACGGTGATGACCCGGCCATTGTCCATCAGGAGACGGACACGATAGCCCTGGCCCCCGCGCGTGACGTTGAGCACTTCACCGCCGTGGCGGGCGCGGGCGCGGGCGGCGGCCTCACGGGCAGACAACTTTTTCGCGCTGCGCGCGCGATTTTCCGCGGGCTTGCCGCGTCCGTCGTCGGCGGGCCGCTGTGCCGTGGCGGGCGACGCCAGCAGCGCGTGGCCCAGGGGGAGCAGCAACAGGGCCGCCACCAGTGTACGTCGTCGCATTGCGATCTCCGGGTCATGCCTGTCGCCATTACCGCAGGGGACTCACCTCGACGCGCACGGGGATGGTGTCTCCCGGGTAATGATCACTGCGGGTATGCAGGATAGTACCGTTGTAACGGTAGCTGACGCGATAGCCGGTAACCTCCTCGCGTTCTCGGCGCTCGTACTCGACCTCGCAGACGTCCTCGTTGACATAATAACTCTGGCTGGCCCGCCGCTGTGCCCGGTCATGGCCGATGGAAGCCCCCAGAAGCGCACCGGCACCGGCAATCACCGGCTGATGGCGGCTGTTTCGCCCCAGCACGCCTGCCACTGTACCGCCGACCACCGCACCGACAAGCCCCGGCGTAGCCGAGCCCACCCGGCCGCGCTCGACCACGCGCACCCGCTCCCGCCGACACACTTCGTGGGGAATGCGCTCGGAGACGGTGCGCACGATCGGCTGCACACTCACCACCGGTGCATCCACGACCAGGGAGCTGCGATCCGCATTGGCCGCCGGAACCAGAAGGATCGCTACCAGCGCCCCTGCAAGCCTGAATCTGTCCATAAGAGCTGCCCTCTGTCGACTGAGACACCCCGAGACTAAACCGCGCTGCCTGAACGGCACCTGAACATCGTGCAAAGGCACTACGCAGCCGTTCAGACGCCGTTCAGGCGCGACGGCGTAATCTGCCCCCGTGACAACTGACGGGAGATGCCGTGATGAAAGCGTCAATGAGAAAGCGGGGTATTGTTGGTGGCAGCCTGTTGGCACTGCTGGTATCGCTGGCGGCCGCTCCGGCCATGGCCGATCGCGGCGACCGGCACTGGGGCAAGCACCGCGACAAACACTGGGAAAAACACTGGAAGCACGGCCGCCATCCGGGCTACCGCTACCGCAGCTGGAAACCCGATCGGCCGAACATCCACATCCATCGCTACGAGCGCCCCGACTACTCCGCTTACCTGGGCGCGGCGCTGATCGGATCGGCGATCACCTACAGCCTGAGTCACAGCCACGACGGGGTCCGCTGCGATGAGCGTCACGACTACCGGGAACGCGAGTACCGCGACCGTCGCTACGAGATTATCGGTTGCCATCGCGTGGAGCGCTTCGCCGACGGCAGTGAACGCAGAGTGCGCGTACCGCTCTCCGAATGCGACTGAGCGGCCACGGGATTCGCGGGCCGCTCAGTCTCGTGGCGTCCTGCGCCTGTATCCCGCGCCACAGGCGAGCTACACTCCGGGAAAACGCCTGGAGACACACCATGAAAATGATCCTGGCACTGCTGGCGCTGTTCCCGGCCCTGGCAGTAGCGACACCCGACCAGCGTATTGAGCGCAGCATCGGCGAAATCGAGCAACAGGTCATTGACTGGCGGAGGGATATCCATCGCCATCCCGAGCTGTCCAACCGCGAGGAGCGTACCGCGGCCCTGGTGGCGGAACACCTGCGTCGACTCGACTTCGACAAGGTGGAAACCGGCATCGCTCACACCGGCGTCGTCGGCACCCTGCGCGGCGCGAAGCCCGGCCCGGTGATTGCCCTGCGCGCGGACATGGACGCTCTGCCGGTCAAGGAAATGACCGGACTGCCCTTTGCCTCCGAGGCCCGGGGCGAGTACATGGGGCGCGAGGTCCCGGTCATGCACGCCTGCGGCCACGATGCCCATGTCGCCATGCTGATGGGCGCTGCCGAGGTGCTGGCCCAACACCGCAAGCAGCTCGCCGGCACCGTCAAGTTCGTGTTCCAGCCCGCCGAAGAGGGCCCACCGCCGGGCGAGGATGGCGGGGCACCGATGATGGTCGAGGAGGGCTTGCTCACCGGCCCTGACGCCCCCGAAGCCATCCTCGGCCTGCATGTCTGGCCCGAGGACAGTGGCAGCCTGGTCTATCGCAGTGGCAGCTTCATGGCCGCCGCCGACACTCTGGATATCACGGTCACGGGCAGGCAGACCCACGGTTCATCGCCCTGGCTCGGTGTGGACCCGGTCTACGCCGCTGCACAGATTGTGACCGCCCTGCAGGGTATCCCGGGGCGTCACCTGGACATTACCCGCGGGCCCGCGGTAATTACCGTGGGCAGTTTCCAGGGCGGGGTGCGCGGCAATATCATCCCGGACCAGGCGCGATTGCTGGGCACCATCCGCACCTTTGATGCCGGCGAACGGGAGCGCCTGCACCAGCGGCTCGTGGCCACCGTCGAAGGCATTGCCGCAGCCAACAATGCCACAGCCGAGGTCAGCATCACCCAGGCCGCACCGATCACCGGCAACGACCCGGCCCTGCTCCAGCGCATGCGCCCCACCCTGGAATGGGCGTCCCGGGGCAAGCTGGCCGAGGGGAACCTGATTACCGCGGCGGAAGACTTCGCCTACTACCAGGAGCACATCCCCGGTCTGTTTATCATGCTCGGTGTGGGCGACCCGACCGTGCCACGGGCAGAACGCCCCTCCAACCACTCGCCCTACTTCACGGTCGACGAGAGTGCCCTGCTGACCGGCGTCAGGGCCCTGGTGGGCTTTGCCCTCGACTATGCCGAAGCGGCGCCCTCGCCGTGAGCATCGGTGGCGATCAGTTGCGCCAGGAGCTGGCGGCGCTGGTGGGCCGCGACCACCTGCTCGGTCCCGACGAACTGTCCACGCGACCGGCCGGCATCTGGCGCACGGACACCCTGCAGGCCGCGGCCCTGGTGCGCCCCGGCAGTACACAGGAAGTCAGCGACGTACTGGCCTGGTGCCGGCAACATGGCGTCAGCGTGGTGCCCCAGGGCGGCCTGACCGGGCTGGTACACGGCGCCGACGCGTCTCCGGAGCAGGTGATCCTGTCGCTGGAAAGACTGCGACAGATAGAGTCGATTGCGCCCGCCCAGCGCGCGGCCACCGTACAGGCCGGCGTGACCGTGCAGGCCCTGCAGGAAGCGGTGGAGGCCCACGGCCTGCAATTTCCCCTGGACCTCGGAGCCCGCGGCACCGCCACGCTCGGGGGCTGCGCCGCCACCAATGCGGGCGGCAACCGGGTGATTCGCTACGGCATGCTGCGCAACATGGTGCTGGGCCTGGAGGTGGTGCTTGCCGACGGCACCGTCCTGTCCAGCCTCAGCCCCCTGATCAAGAACAATACCGGCTACGATTTGAAACAGCTGTTCATCGGGTCCGAGGGAACACTGGGCGTCATCACCCGCCTCTGCCTGCGCCTCTGGGAGCAGCCGCGCAGCCACGCCATGGCCCTGGTCGGTGTGGCCGACTTTGCCGCGGTGAAACGCCTGCTGCGGCACATGGACCAGGCCCTGGGCGGCAGCCTCTCGGCCTTCGAGGTCATGTGGCGGGATTTCTATCGGCTGGTGACCACGCCACCGGCACGCGGCCGTCCGCCGCTTTCCGGGGACTATCCGTTCTATGTGCTGCTGGAAAGCCAGGGCGCGGACCCGGAGCACGACCGCGAGCGCTTTCAGACGGCGCTGGAAGACGCGCTAGCGGCGGGCTTGATCAGCGACGCCGCCGTGGCACATTCCGAAGCCGACTGTCGCGATTTCTGGTCACTGCGCGATGACGTCGCCCAGACCCTGAACGGCGGGGCAACCATGATTTTTGACGTGTCCCTGCCGATCGATGAGATGGAAGCCTACACCCGCGGCCTCGCTACAGAACTGGACAGCGTGCTCGCTTCACACCACCTTTGGATCTTCGGCCACCTGGGGGACGGCAACCTGCACGTCGCAGTGCAGGTCGCGAACGCCGACTTCAACACCGCACGGCCGCTGGTGGAAGCCGCGGTCTACCGACCGCTGGCAGCTTTCCAGGGTTCGGTTTCCGCCGAGCACGGCATCGGCCTGGAGAAAAAGCCCTGGCTGCCGGTCAGCCGCTCGGACGCGGAAATCACCGTGATGCGCAGCCTGAAGGGGGCCCTGGATCCCGCGGGGATCCTGAACCCCGGCAAGATCTTCAGCCCAGCTTCTGGATAAGCTCGCCGAATTCGTCAACCATCGGCATGATCTTCTCCGGCTGGTCCCACATGTCGAGGGCAACGCCGACCACGATACGCTCCACACCCAGGTCACGGTAACGCTTGAGCGTATCGAGGTCCGGGGTCATCAGCGTCTGCAGGGTAATCGGCACCCGGTCCGGGTCGCGCCCGTTGCCCGCCACCTGCTCGCGGAAACCACGGATACCCTCGGCGACATCGCCCATGGCCACATCCACCGGCATCCAGCCATCCGCCCACTCGGCGGCGTGCCTGACACCCAGGGGCCCCATGGCACCGAAGATCACCGGCGGACCCTCGACCTGGGCCGGCTTGGGGGCAAACCAGACCGGGTCAAAATTGATGTACTCGCCATGGTACTCCGGCGCCTCGTCGCGCCACAGGGCGCGGCTGGCCGCCACCGTCTCACGCATCACGCCGTAGCGCTTTTTCCAGGGCTGGTGGGTGGTGTTGGTAAATTCCTCCTCGTTCCAGCCTACCCCTGTGCCAATCATCAGGCGTCCGCCGCTGAGACGGTCCAGGGAGGCGATCGTCTTGGCCTGGGAAAACAGCTCACGCTCCATCAGCAGTGCAATCCCGGTCCCGAGCTTCAACCTCGTGGTGACGGCGGCCGCCGCCATCAGGGTCACATAGGGGTCGCCCATCTGCTTGTAGGGCTCGGGCAGCTCGCCCCCCGCCGGATAGGGCGAGGTGCGGCAACGCGGGATATGGCTGTGCTCCCCGGTCCACAGGGACTCGAAGCCCCGATCCTCGAGCGCCGTTGCCAGCTCCCGGGGGTCGGGGTCCAGGGGGGTGTTCATGAAGCTAAAGCCGATGTGCATGCAGGTCTCCCGCGTCTGGTCAAGTCAGTCGAAGGAGCATAACCACGCCGGCTGGCGCCGCGCAAACCCGTTGGTATGAATAAACGTCAACGAATGACGTAATCCTCCGGGTGCAGGCGATGCGTCATCTTCCAGTAGTCAATAATGCGGAACGGCAGGTTCGCGGTGACCCGTCCGGCATCGTTCTTGTACCAGTTCTCGACCTGCGGGGCACCCCAGGCGGTGCCGGCATTCACCGCGTCAACCCGCTCGTTGTAGGCGTCGTGAATTTCCTGCCGGCACTCCACGGTATGCTGTCCCTCGCGCAGCAACAGCTCGATGCAGCGCAGTATGTAGGTCACCTGGGATTCGCAGTTGTGGGCAATGCTGCCCGCCACCACCAGGTTGGTGTTGGGGCCGTAGATGCAGAACAGGTTGGGGAAATTGGGGACGGTAATGCCCAGGTAGGCGCGGCCGTTGGTCTCGCCCCACTGGTCACTGAGTTCCACACCCCCCCGGCCGACAATCTTCATCGGGAACAGGAAGCGGTCGGCGTGGAAACCGGTGGCACAGACAATGGCATCGACTTCGTGCAGGCGTCCGTCAGCCGTCCGCACAGCATTCGGTTCGATCGACACGATGCCTTCCGTTACCAGTTCCACGTTGTCTTTCTGCAGGGCCTCCAGGTAGGTGCCGTTGTCCTGCAGAATGCGCTTGCCGAAGGGCGGATAGGTCGGCAGCACCTTCTTCAGCAGCGCCGGGTCCTGCACCTGGCTCTCGATCCAGGCGGTCAGGGCCTGGCGCATCTCGTCGTTGGCGGCACTGACCGAGTCACTGCGCTGCCAGCTCGGGTCCATCAGGGTCTTGTCGTAGACCCCCTCCACCGAGGTATAGAACAGCCAGAAGCGGTACCACTTGGAGTAGAAAGGCAACTTGCGCAGGGCCCACTTCTGCCCCTCTCCCACCGGCGTGTGGTAGCCGGGGTTGGGGAACATCCAGGCCGGAGAGCGCTGGAATACGGTCAGCTTCGAGCTGGTCTTGGCCATTTCCGGGATGATCTGGAAGGCACTGGCGCCGGAGCCGATAACCGCCACCCGCTGGCCGTCGAGACTCAGGCCCTTCGGCCAGGCACCGGAATGCACCACCTCGCCCTGGAAGCCGTCCAGACCGGGGATGTCCGGGAATTTCGGCCGGTTGAGCTGGCCCACGGCACTGATCACGGCCGCGGCGGTCAGGGTCTCGCGCTTGCCCTCGGCATCCTGGATCTCCACTTGCCAGAGCTGGCGCTCTTCGTCAAAGACCGCCGCGACCACCTCGGTGCGAAAGCGGATGTGGGGCATCACCCCGTAGTGCTCCGCACAGTGCTCGTAGTAGGCGCGAATCTCGTCGGCCAATGGGAAGTGGCTGCTCCAGTCGTGGTTGGGTGCAAAGGAATAGCTGTAGCTGTGCCCGGGCACGTCCACCCGGCAGCCCGGGTAGCGGTTCTCGTACCAGGTGCCACCCACCCCGGGGTTCTTCTCGATCACAGTGTAGGGAATGCCCGCCTCGCCCAGGCGGATGCCGGCCAGCACGCCGCCCATGCCGGCGCCGATCACCACCACCGGGAACTCGGCGGCGCGCTGGCGCAACTCCGGGTCGCTGAAGGACAGACCGCGGCGGTCCACGCCGTCCAGGGCAATCTCTTCGCGAATAAACTCCAGGTACTCGTCGTCCACATCCCTGCCGCACATGTAGCGGTAGAGCGTATCCAGCTGGGCGCTGTCCAGTTCCGGCAGGGTAAAGCCGCGCTCCCGGTAGTCCTCGATCGCCTTCAGGGCTTCCTCGTGAACCCGGTCCACCTGGGCACGGGTAAAGCCACCTTCCAGGACCTCCTCGCCGGGCTCGGCGTTGGCGGCCACCACATCGATGGTGCGTGGAGTCGGCAGCTCCTGCAGCAGGCGCGTGCTCCCGGTCATGTGCACGATGGACATGATCAGGGCGGCGGTATTCAGTTCGTGCAGGTAACCTGCGATGGTATCCCGGCTCTCGGTGATCGGTTCGGGGGCGGAGTTCTCGTAGCGGACCATACTGTCTCCCGGTAATTATAAGGATCTGATCGGGAACAGTGTGCCGAGGGCCGGGGGCAGCTGTCTCCCTCCAAACGGATGAAACGCCGCCCGCCCCGGAAGCGGGGCGCTAGAGAATGATCGTGCGCTGACCGTTGAGCTGGACCCGCTCCTCGCAGTGCAGCCGCACTGCATGGGACAGCGCCGTGGCCTCGATGTCGTGGCCCAGGTGGATCATCTGCTCCACCGACACCTGGTGATCAATGGCGCGCACCTCCTGGGCGATGATCGGCCCCTCATCGAGATCGGACGTGACATAGTGTGCCGTGGCGCCAATCACCTTGACCCCGCGCTCGTAGGCCTGGTGGTAGGGGCGCGCACCCTTGAAGCCGGGAAGGAAGGAGTGGTGAATATTGATCGCCCGGCCCTGCAGCTGCCCGCAGAGTTCGTCGGACAGTATCTGCATGTAGCGGGCGAGGATCAAGGTATCGGCCTGGAGCTCCTCCATCACCGCCAACATCCGCTGCTCCTGGTCGCGCTTGGTCTCTGGCGTCACGGGGAGGTGGTAATAGGGCAGATGATACCACTCGGTCAGGGCCCGGCAGTCCTCGTGGTTGCTGACTACCCCCACCACCTCCGCCGGCAGCGCCCCGGAGTGCCACTTGTTCAGCAGGGCATTCAGGCAGTGGTCGTAGCGGGAGACCGCCAGCAGCAGGCGCGGCCGCTGATCCACTGGCCGCAACTGGTAGCGCATCTGCATGTCGGCCGCCAGTGTGGCAAAGCGCGCGGCAAAGGCCTCAAAGTCCATGTTCATGGCGCGGTCATCAAACACGCAGCGCAGGTGGAAGGTATTGCTGACCGGGTCACTGTAATTGGAAATCTCGGTGATGAAGGCGCCGGCCTCCAGGAACAGGCTGGAATAGCGGGCCACCACGCCGAGCTGGTCGGGGCACTGGAAAGACAGAACGTAGGAACGCGTGGAACTCTGGCTCATCGGGACCTTGGCATTGGCTGGGTTAATCCGGGGTGGGCCGGCAGAGCCGGCGCAGTTCATGGTATGCCAAAGCGGCCGGGGGATACAGTCAGCGCGACAGCAAATGGTCACGGAATCGAGTGACCGGTATCAGGCAGCGCGATCGGCGGGCTCCTCCGGCCTTACCGAAGCCATCCCCAGGCGTACCCACGAATTTGCGACCGGCGACTGCTTGCCCTGCCGCTCCAGCGCATTCTCGATGGCCAGCTCCAGCAGTTCAGCCAGGTCCTCGGGCGTCACGTCGATGAGGGAGTTGATCTGCTCAAGCGCCGCCTGCAAATCGCCCTCCTCCAGCGCGGGCAGCTCGGTGTGTTCCTCCACCGGTAGCGGCTGATGACGGCGTGCCAGCACCGCCGGATAGCGGCGCCAGGGAAACAGGGCGTTGAACAACACTGCCACGCTGAGGATGGTCAGCACATTCAGCAGCACCGGGGCGAACAGAAAACCGAAGCCCAGTGACTGGATATCGGGGCCACCAATCACCGCGGCGAGCGCCGTGGCGCCGCCCGGCGGATGCATGCAGCGCGCGTAGTGCATAACAGTCACCGACAGCCCCACTGCCAGCGCCGCTGCCAACCAGCCGGCGGGCAGCCAGTGGGCACACGTAACGCCGATCGCCGCCGACAGCAGGTGACCGGGCACTACCGCCCAGGGCTGTGACAGCGCGCCATGGGGCACCGCAAACAACAGCACCGCTGTTGCGCCCATGGAGGCCAGCACCCAGGCCAGCGCTTCGTCGCCAAGGTACCACTGCGTCGCATAGAAAACCGCCAGGATGCCCAGCACGGCACCCAGGCCGGAAACCAGCTTTTCAGCGTGGGTGGTGGTGTCGGCGGCGACACCCAGGCCATCGCGCAGCAGATGCCGGGCACGACCTACCGCGCGTCGCATGCCCTGCCTCACGATATCTGCAGCCGCTGTAGCAGGCGGGTGAAGTTGCCGCGATCAACGCCCAGCTCGCGGGCCGCGGCCGCGCGCACCCCCTTGTGGCGACGCAGGGTCTGTCGAATCAGGCCAGCCTGGAAAGAGTCCGTCGCCTCGCGGAGACTGAGGCCGGCAAATGACAGCTCAGCACCTCCGTCATCCGGGCCATCGACGCGACACGGTGGTGCCACAAACAAGTCCCCCGCCAGGATTTCCAGACCGTCCCGTCGCTGGCAACGCAAACTCGCTCGCAGTACACCCCGCGCAATCACATGCTCGAGCTCGCGCACATTGCCCGGCCAGGAGGCAGCTTCCAGGGCCCGGCGGGCACAGTCCGCAAGTCGCAGATCCCGCACACCACAGCGACAGCGCTGCCGGCGGAGGAAGTGCTCCGCCAGGCGGATAACGTCCCCATCCCGGGCCCGGAGTGGAGGCACGACCAGCGGATAGACACTCAGGCGGTGGTAGAGATCCTCGCGAAACCGCCCGGCCGCAACCTCCTGCTCGAGGTCACGGTTGGTCGCGGCGATCACCCGCACGTTCACCGTGTGCACCGCGTCACTGCCCACCCGCTGCACTTCACCACACTGCAGGGCACGCAGCAATTTTGGTTGCGCCGAGAGCGTCAGCTCCCCCACCTCGTCCAGAAACAGGGTGCCACCATGGGCCCGTTGAAACAGCCCTTCCCGGCGCTGGCTGGCCCCCGTGAAGGCACCGCGCTCGTGACCAAACAGCTCACTTTCCAACACGCCTTCCGACAGGGCGGCGCAATTCACCCGCACGAAGGGGGCGCTTGCACGACAGGACTGCTCATGCACTGACTGTGCGACCAGTTCCTTGCCGGTACCGGTTTCCCCCGCCACCAGGACGGTCAATTCGGAGTCGGCAACCAGCGCCAGGTCCTGGCGCAGGGTCTGCATGGCAACACTTTCGCCAATCAACCGGGTTTCCGCGGCGACTCGCCCCACTTGTTCCAACGTCATAATCACAACCTGTTGTCGACCTCACAACGCATGCGGTGGTCATTATAACAATACAGGTATTTTATTTGCCTGTTTTATGCAAAAAAAAGCTGGCACGGCTCCTGCAAAGACACTGATGCCAAACAACGAGGAGAGTCCACATGCTTTCAGAGTCATCCCGCAGCATCATCGACGCCACCCTGCCTGCCGTGGCGGAGAACATCGACCGGATTACCGAAGTGTTCTATCCGCTGATGTTCGAGCGCTACCCCGAGGTGCGCGCCTATTTCAACCAGGCCCACCAGGCCCAGGGCAGCCAACGTCGCGCCCTGGCCAACGCCGTAGTCGCCTATGCGAGCAACCTGGATCGGCTTGAAGCGCTGGGCGACGCCGTCGCCCTGATCGTCCACAAGCACGCCTCACTGAATATCCAGCCGCAGCACTACCCGATAGTCGGCGAGTGCCTGCTCGCCGCAGTGCGCGAAGTGCTCGGAGAGGCCGCCAGCGATGAAGTACTGGCGGCCTGGGGAGAGGCCTACCAACAACTGGCCGATCTGCTGATCGAAGCGGAGGAAACGGTCTACCGCGAAAATGCCCACAAAAAAGGCGGCTGGCGCGGCGAGCGCGAGTTCCGCCTGGTAAAAAAGGTCAGGGAAAGCGAGGTAATCACCTCTTTTCACCTGGTACCGGCAGACGGCGGCGCGCTGCCGGAGTTCACGCCTGGCCAGTACACCACGCTGATTCTGAGTATCGACGGGCAGACCGTGCGTCGCAACTATTCACTCTCGAGCCGGCCCGGTGAGCCTTTCCTGCGTGTGAGCATCAAGCGCGAGCCCGGTGGCCTGGTGTCCAATTATCTGCACGACCAGTTGCGAGAGGGCGACAGCCTGCGCCTGACACCGCCTTGCGGCCACTTCACCCTGCGTGACAACGGAAAGCCCATCGTCATGCTTAGCGGGGGTGTCGGCCTTACGCCGCTGATGAGCATGCTACCGGTCGCCCTGGAGCAGAGCAGAGAGGTGCATTTCCTGCACGGCAGCCTCAACAGCCGGACACACGCCTTCCGGGCGGACATCGAGGCGTATCATGGGCAGTACCCGGGTTTGCGGGTGCACTACTGTTACAGCGCCCCCCTGCCCCAGGACCGCGGAATCGCCAACGGTTTCTTCGACCGGGCACGGCTCGCCCACCTCTTGCCCGAGGGCGACAACTTCGAGGTGTACCTGCTGGGGCCGCGCCCCTTCATGCAACTGGCCTACCGCAGCCTGCTTGAGCTGGGCGTGACGCGCGAGCGCATCCACTTCGAGTTCTTCGGCCCGCTGGAGGACCTGGAGCCCACCGAGGAGGTTGTGGCCGCGGCCTGAGTGCCGCGCCCTGGCGGGGCCTGACGACAGGCCCCACACAGCACCCGGGATGGTAGGCCCGCCAAAATCGATCGCCGGCGTATCAGCTGCCGATATCGCCCTCGCGCCGGCGCATCAGCAGGTCACCCACCAGGCACAGCCCAACGTAGACCAGGGTCGCCGGCACCAGACCCAGCAGAATACCGCTCTCCAGCCGGGCCAGATAAGCGAGATTGAGCTGGGCGGCAATCAGGTACCATACATAGACAGCGTAGAGCACCAGGAAAAGCCCGCCCTCGAAGCGGTTCAGGGTCCCACCGACAAAGAAGAGCGGCAAACACAGGGCCGCCACCGCCAGCATCACCGGAAAATCGACCGAAAGCATCTGCGCACCGGCCAGTAATGGCTCCGGCGAGACCAGCCCGGAGAGGCCAAGCACACACAGCAAGTTGAACACATTACTGCCCACCACGTTGCCGATGGCGATATCGCGCTCCCCGCGAATCGTGGCCATTACCGAAGTCATCACCTCAGGCATCGAGGTGCCGGCTGCCACGATGGTCAGCCCGATCACCGCCTCACTGACCCCCAGGGCCCCCGCGATCTGCACCGCGCCATCCACCAGCCAGCGCGCGCCGATCACCAGCAGAACGAGCCCCCCCAGCACCAGGGCGAGATTCCACCACAGCGGGCGCTGTGTCCCCAGCAGGGCAACGACGTCCTCGTCGGGCTCACTGCCTGATTCCTTGCGCCCCTGGAGGAAAAGAAACAGGGTATAGCCCAGCAAGACCAGAAAAAGCAGCGCCGCTTCCCAGCGCGCCAGGTTGCCGTTCAAGACCAGCAGAAAGGCCAGGAGGGACACGCCGACCATGATCGGCACATCCTGACGAACCAGCTGCCGGGAGACCAGCAGCGGCGAGATAAGCGCCGCCAGCCCGAGGATGAACAGGGTGTTGAAGATGTTGCTGCCGACCACATTGGCGATCGCCATTTCGGTCTGGCCGGCCCAGGCAGAGCGCACGCTGACCGCAAGCTCCGGGGCGCTGGTACCAAACGCCACCACCGTCAGGCCGATCACCAGAGCGGGCACGCCAAAGTTGCCCGCCAGCCTGGCTGCTCCGCGAACCAGCAGGTCCGCCCCCAGCACCAGCATCAACAAGCCCGCCGCCAACATTAACCAGGCCATTACGCCTCTCCCACGGACGCTTCAGACCGGCCCAGCATACCATCGCCCCCGCACAAGTTCCGCCAGGAAGGCTTCGTCAAGATTCACATTTCCCGCGATCCGCAGTACTCTCTGCCCTAGCCCCGCCATCTTCTACGGGTCATTGTCACAGCGAGAGCCGAAATCGTGTCCCCATTCAGCTCCACAGGCCTGGTTGCTCAGGATCACAATACCCGCAAACCGGTACTACTGGCGGTTGATGACGATGCGGGCACCCTGCTGCTCACCCGGGAGTTTTTCGGTGCCGAGGGCTACGAAGTCCTCACTGCGGCAGACGGTAACCTGGCTCTCAACCTGCTGCGACAAAATACCCCCGACGTCATTCTGCTGGATGTCTTGATGCCCGGGCCGGACGGTTACGAGGTATGTCGGCGGATTCGCCAGACGCCGCACCTGCGGGGTGTCCCGGTCATCATCCTCACGTCACTCGACGATCCCGCCTCCGAGGAGGAAGCCTACCGTATTGGCGCCTGGGACTTTGTCAGCAAGCCGGTTCACTGGCCTGGCCTGATGCACCGCGTGCAATATGCCATGCGCGCGGCGCGGGCCCTGCACGCCGAACGCGCGGCCAATCGCTTTGCCCGGGTGATCAACCAGTCGCCCAACGAGGTACTGATCTTCGACGCCCAGAGTCTGCGCCTGCTGGATGCCAATGTCAGCGCGGTGCTCAATCTCGGCTACAGCCGCTCAGAGCTACTCGAGCGGGAGTTCTCCTCGCTGCTGTTCAATGGCTCGGCGGCCAACCTCAGCCGCAACCTCGCCCTGGTAAAAGGGGCGAAGCAGGACCATTTCCATTTGCAGATGTTGCGCAGCGACGGCTCCAGCTACCCCACCGAGGGCACACTGCTCTACGCCGATGACGACGAGCCCAGTGTGTTCATTGCCATTCTGCAGGATGCCACCGAGAAGCGCCGCATCGAAAACGAACTGCACCGGCTGTCTTTCTACGATGACCTGACCGGGCTGCCCAACCGGCGACATCTCCACGAACAGGCCTCCCGGCTCCTGTCCCTCGCCGAACGCAAGGGCAGCCGCTGCGCCATCTGTCTGCTGGATATCGACGATATCAGTCAGATCAACAACAGCCTGGGGCCGGCCGCGGGTGACCGCATCCTGCAGGAGATGTCCCAGCGCCTGGCCGACGTGGTGCGGGGCTTCGACATTGTGGCTCGGGATGAATCGCTCACGGTACAGAACAGCGGGCTGCAGCTGGCGCGCTTCGCCGGGGACGAGTTTATCCTGGTACTGGGTGACCTGACTGACCCCGTGGACCCCGCCCGGGCTGCCGAGCGTGCGCTGCAGGCGATTTCCCAACCCTGTGATTCCGTGCCCGGCAGCCCGCGGGTGACCGCCTCCATCGGCATTTCCCTCTACCCCGATGACGGCGACAACCTCGAACTCCTGGTCCAGCATGCACACACGGCCCTGCACAGCGCCAAGGCTGCTGGCAAGAACCGCTACTCCTTTTTCACCGACAGCCTCAATCAGCGCATCCTGGGCCGGCTGCAGCTTGAGCGCGAACTCCACGAAGCCATCGACACCCATGGCTTCGAGCTGCACTACCAGCCCATTGTGGACGACGATCTGCAACGCGTGGTGGGGGCTGAATGCCTGATTCGCTGGCCGCGCCCCGAAGGGATGCGCTTCCCCGACCAGTTCATTCCACTGGCCGAGCAAACCGGGCTGATCCTGCCCATCGGCGCCTGGGTAATGCGGGAAGCCCTGGCACATCTGCAGGCCTGGCAAGATCGAGTACCCGAAGACTTTTACCTGGCCATCAACATCTCCGGCCTGCAAGCTCGCCAGCCCAACTTCGTCGACAGCGTGCGTACCCTGCTGCAGGAATTTCCCGTGCGCCCGGAGCAGTTGTGCTTTGAAATTACTGAAAGCCTGCTGATCGACGACCTGGATGCTGCAGCCACCTGGTTGCGCGACATCGAGGCCATGGGCATCCGCATTGCCCTGGATGACTTCGGCACCGGCTACTCCGCGCTGGCCTACCTGGTCCGGCTGCCGGTCAATTGCATCAAGATCGACCGTGGCTTCACCAGCCAACTGGACACCGACCGAGAGCAGGCGGCCGTCGCCGCTGCCATCTTCCAGATGGCCCAGGCCCTCGGTCTCGGTGTTGTTGCCGAAGGGGTAGAAACCCGCGAGCAGCTCTCGGCCCTGCGCGCCATGGGCCGCTGCGAGATCCAGGGCTGGATGATCGGCAAGGCCATGCCAGAAGCGGATTTTGAGCGGTTTTTGGGTTGCTACCCGGAAGCGGTGGCGGAGGCCTGAGTCAGCGCACTCTACCCGCCTGCGAGACTGGCGGGCACTTTCCGTCCCGGCGTTTTTCTCCACCACGAACTGACGCGGATTGTCGACTGCCCGCCGTTGCCTCACCCATGTAGCGTCTTCGCCTATCGTGAAAATCAGCCTGAGACTTCGGCAAGGCGACAGGCCTGTGAACGCGGTTGCTGCGAATTCAGCCAACAAAAAAGCCGCCCGGGATTCACCTCAGGCGGCTTTTTTGTAGGGTATTTTGGTCGGGACGGCAGGATTTGAACCTGCGACCACCACACCCCCAGTGTGGTGCGCTACCAGGCTGCGCTACGCCCCGAAGATCGCGATTGCGAGGCCGGCATTATACTCAAACACCGCGCCAAGACAACCCTATTTGCCCGGACTGAGGACTTTAAGTACGTCTTCCAGTTCGCGGATGGTTTCCTCGATCACCGCCTTGACGTCGACCGCCGCCGCACTGCCTTCACTGGCCATGCGCTGGCGAGCGCCACCGATGGTATAACCCTGCTCGTACAGCAGACTGCGAATCGCACGAATGGTGAGAACGTCCTCGCGCTGATAGTAGCGGCGATTGCCGCGGCGCTTGACCGGTTTCAGCTGCGGGAACTCCTGCTCCCAGTAGCGCAGCACATGCGGCTTGACCGCACACAGCTCACTGACTTCACCGATGGTGAAATAGCGCTTGCCGGGTATCGCCGGCAGCTCGTTATTGTGAGTCGGTTCCAGCATAGGCTTCCACCCGCGCTTTCAGCTTTTGTCCTGGCCGGAAGGTGACCACCCGCCGTGCAGAAATGGGAATTTCCTCGCCGGTCTTGGGATTGCGACCGGGGCGCTGGCTCTTGTCGCGCAGGTCAAAGTTGCCGAAACCGGACAACTTGACCTGCTCGTTGCTCTCCAGGCTGGACCGGATTTCCTCGAAAAACAGCTCGACAAGCTCCTTGGCTTCCCGTTTGTTGAGCCCCAGCTCTTCAAACAGGCGCTCCGCCATTTCGGATTTGGTGAGTGCTGCCATCGCGGTTCCGCTGTCTAGTTTCTGAGCTCGGCCTTATAGTTCTTTTCGAGGGAGTCCATGACCTGTTCGATGACTCCGTTCACGACATCATCGCTAAGAGTGCGCGAATGGTCCCGGAAAGTCAAACCGAAAGCCAGACTTTTTCTTTGTGGATCAATACCTTTCCCGGCATAGACATCAAACAACGTGAGGTCGCTGAGCACCTCGCCAGCGGCCTCCCGGATGCTGTCGGAGAGCGCGGCGGCAGCCACCTCGCGATCCACCAGCACGGCGATGTCCCTGCGCACTTCCGGAAAGCGCGACAGCGGCTGGCTGCGCGGTAGCTGACGCTGGCTCACCGGTTCCAGATCCAGCTCGGCGAGAAACACCGGGCCCTGAAGATCCAGCTCGGCATGCAGCGCGGGGTGCAGTGCGCCCATGACGCCGACCACAAGCCCTCCCAGCAATACCTCGGCGGTCTGCCCCGGGTGCAGCGCGGGGTGCTGGCCCGCGCGAAACTGTAGATCGGCGCCGACACCGGGCCCAATCAGGCTTTCCAGGTCGCCCTTGAGGTCATAGAAGTCGACCGGCTCGCCCGCGGCCGCCCAGGACTCCGGCAGCCGCTCGCCGCTGATGACCAGCCCCAGGGACGGACGCTGCTCAAGCCCGGCAACCGGGTCACCCTCCGCTGGCGGGAGGAAGCGCAGGCCGGTTTCAAACAAGCGGACCCGCGGACGCTGCCGGTGCTGATTGCGCCGCACCGCACTGACCAGGCCCGGCATCAGACTGCTGCGCATGACGGCCATGTCGGCGGAAATCGGGTTGCTGAGCGGCAGGGCTTCGAGACCGGGCGCAAACTGCTGCTGCAGTCCCGGTTCGATAAAGCTGTAGGTAATCGCCTCGCGGTAGCCCCGAGCCGCCAGCTGACGGCGCAGGTCGCGCAGGGGCAGCCGTGACTCCGGCCGCGAAGGCATGACCAGCTCGGCGCGGATGCGGCTTACTGGCAGCCGGTTATAGCCGTAAACCCTGGCCAGCTCTTCCAGCAGATCCGCCTCAATGGCGAGGTCAAAGCGCCAGCTGGGCACCGAGCAGGACCAACCCTCTTCGGTCGCTGACACCCCCAGGCCAAGGCCGGTGAGGATGCGTTCGACTTCGGCGTCCTCGAGGCTGAAGCCCAGCAAGCGGGGTATGCGGGCACGTCGCAGCGCCACGGCCTCGCGCACCGGCAGACTGGCGACGTGCACGACCTCGGCGACCGGTCCAGCCTCACCGCCCACAATCTCCAATAGCAACTGGGTGGCGCGCTCCATGGCCGCCACCTGCAGCGAGAAGTCCACACCGCGCTCGAAGCGATGGGAGGAGTCAGTGTGCAGACCGTAGCTGCGCGCCTGCCCGGCGAGCAAATCCGGCGCGAAGAACGCCGATTCCAGGAACAGGTCCCGGGTCTCGCCGTTCACCGCCGTGGGCTCGCCCCCCATGATGCCCGCCAGGGCCACCGGGCCATTCTGGTCGGCAATCACCAGCGAATCCTCGCGCAACTCCACGGTCTGGCCGTCGAGCAAGGCCAGGCTCTCGCCACTGCGCGCGGTACGCACCACGATGCCGCCCTGCAGGCGCTGCAGGTCAAAGGCGTGCATCGGCTGTCCCAGCTCGAGCAGAACGTAATTAGTCACGTCAACCACGGCATCAATACTGCGCAGGCCGCAGCGACGCAGCTTTTCCTGCATCCAGAGGGGGCTGGGACGGCTGACATCGATGTTGCGGATCACCCGCCCGACGTAGCGCGGGCAGCGCAGGCTGTCCTCGACCGCGACCGGGAAACTGTCATCGACACCTGCGGCCACCGGGGTCTGCGACACCCCCGGCACCGGCAGGCCGTTGAGCAGTCCGACTTCGCGGGCGATACCGGCAATGCCCAGGCAGTCCGCGCGGTTCGGTGTCAGGCCGATTTCGATGACGCGGTCGTCCAGCTGCAGATAGTCGCGCAGGTCCGTGCCCACCGGCGCGTCGGTGGGCAGCTCCATCAGGCCGGCACTGGCGTCGGAAATACCCAGCTCGGCCTCGGCACACAGCATGCCCCGGGACTCCACCCCGCGCAGCTTGGCCTTCTTGATCTTGAAATTGCCGGGCAACACGGCGCCGACCCGCGCCAGGGGTGCCTTGAGACCCGCCCGCGCGTTGGGCGCGCCACAGACGATCTGCACCCGCTCCTCGCCGGTGTCGACTTCGCAGACCCGCAGTTTGTCGGCATCGGGATGCGGTTCCGCACTGAGGATTTCCGCCACGACAACACCACTGAAATCGCCCGCGACGGGCTCTATCGCGTCGACCTCCAGGCCGGCCATGGTGAGCTGGTGCGCCAGCGCTTCGGTGGCGAGATCGGGGCTGACCCACTCGCGCAGCCACTGTTCACTGATTTTCACTGTCAATCTCTCCGTGCCGGTCAGAACTGCTCGAGGAAGCGCAGATCGTTGTCAAAGAAAAGCCGCAGGTCGTTGACGCCGTAGCGCAGCATCGCCAGCCGCTCGACGCCCATGCCGAAGGCAAAGCCGGTATAGCGCTCGGAGTCGATACCGCAGTTCTCGAGCACCCGCGGGTGCACCATGCCGCAACCCATGACTTCGAGCCAGCCGGTCTGGCTGCAGACCCGGCAACCGTCACCGCCACACTGGACACACTGCATGTCGACTTCCGCGGAGGGCTCGGTAAAGGGGAAATAGGAGGGGCGAAAGCGCACCTGCAATTCCTCCTGCTCGAAGAAGACCCGCAGGAAGTCCTCGATCAGCCCCTTGAGGTCGGCGAAGGAGGAGGACTCGTCCACCAGCAGACCCTCCACCTGGTGGAACATGGGCGTGTGGGTCAGGTCGGAATCACAGCGGTAGACGCGCCCGGGGCAGATGACCCGCAGCGGTGGCTCCGTATTCTCCATCACCCGCACCTGGACCGGCGAGGTGTGGGTCCGCAGCACCGTATTCGCATTCACGTAGAAGGTGTCGTGCATGGCGCGTGCGGGGTGGTGGGCGGGGATGTTCAGCGCCTCGAAATTGTGGAAGTCGTCCTCCACTTCCGGGCCCTCGACCACCTCAAAACCGGTCGCGGCGAAGAAGTCTTCCATGCGCTCAATGGTGCGGGTGACCGGATGAATACCGCCAGCTGCCTGGCCGCGACCGGGCAGGGTCACGTCAATGGTCTCGGCCGCCAGTTTCGCGGCAATCGCCGCCTCGTCGAGCGCCGCCTTGCGCTCGCCAATCAGGGCCTGCAGCTCCTGCTTGACCACGTTGATACGGGCGCCGGCGGCCGGCCGCTCCTCGGCGGAGAGTTTGCCCAGGCCCTTGAGCAGCTCGGTGACCCGCCCTTTCTTGCCCAGGTAGTCGACCCGCAACTGCTCCAGCGCGGCACCGTCGTCGGCGGCCGCGATGGCGGCCTTGGCCTCGTCGGCCAGTGTTTCCAGGTTATCCATCATTCTACTTCCGGTATTGGTCGGAAATGGCGCGCAAACAAAAAGGGGAAAGAGCCACGCCCTTTCCCCTTTTGCATTCCTGCCTGTCTAGCCGGCACACCGCCCTTTCGGGCAGCGGGGACGGGTTCAGGCCAGAGCGGCCTTCGCTTTCTCCACGACGGCAGCAAAGCCGGGCTTGTCGTATACGGCCAGGTCGGCCAGCACACGGCGGTCCAGGCTGATATCGGCCTTCTTCAGACCATCAATCAGACGGCTGTAGGTCAGGCCGTTGGCACGGGACTGCGCGTTGATACGCGTGATCCACAGGGCGCGGAACTGACGCTTGCGCTGACGGCGGTCGCGGTAGGCATACTGGCCCGCCTTGGTAACCGCCTGCTTGGCGACACGGAATACACGGCTGCGGGCACCGTAGTAACCCTTGGCCTGCTTGAGGATTTTCTTGTGACGGCGATGGGCCGTAACACCACGTTTTACGCGAGGCATACTTCTCTCCTAATCTCGATGATCAACCGGTTCAGCAGGCGCGGAACATGCGGTCCACGTGCACCTTGTCGCTGTCGTGCACGATAGACGTGCCACGCAACTGGCGCTTACGCTTGGTGGTCATCTTAGTCAGGATGTGGCTCTTGTAAGCGCTCTTGCGCTTGTAGCCAGCCCCGGTTTTTTTGAACCGCTTGGCGGCTCCACTGTGAATTTTTGCTTTCGGCATTGTCGGATACTCCGCATTGGCATCAATAGTCAGTGAAGAGAAAGGGCATTCACGGGCCCTAGCCCTTCTTCTTGGGGGCGATCACCATGGTGAGCTGCCGGCCTTCCATCTTTGGAAACTGCTCGACGGCTCCCCACTCGGCCAGGTCATTTTCAACTCGCTTGAGGAGTTGCATGCCGAGTTCCTGGTGGGCCATTTCACGACCGCGAAAACGCAGCGTGACCTTGGCCTTGTCGCCCTGTTCGAGGAAACGCACAAGGTTGCGTAGCTTGACCTTGTAGTCTCCCTCGTCCGTCCCTGGACGAAACTTCATTTCCTTGACCTGGGTCTGTTTCTGCTTCTTCTTCTGAGCAGATTTCTGTTTCTTGGCCTCGAAAATATGCTTCCCGTAGTCCATCACCTTGCAGACTGGCGGGTCGGAATCAGCGATCAACACAAGGTCCAGCCCGACTGACTCTGCCGCAGTCTGGGCGTCCTTCAGCGGGACAATGCCCACCTGGTCTCCGTTGGGCCCGATGAGGCGTACCGGGCTGGCTGTAATCTGGTCGTTGATCAGCGCTTTCTTGGAGGCGCCTTTTCCCATGTCTTTCTTAATGCTGATTCTCCATAACAATACGGCCGCGACGTGCCACGTCATCGGCGAGCTGCGCTGCCAGCGCGTCCAGGCTCAGTGAGCCAAGCTCCTCACCACGACGCGACCTCACGGCCACAGTCTTCGATTCCACTTCCTTGTCCCCGACCACAAGCAGGTAGGGCACTTTCAAGAGAGTGTGCTCGCGGATTTTAAAGCCGATCTTCTCATTTCTCAAGTCCGAGACCACCCGGAAGCCGCGCGCTTTCAGGTCATTTTCCACAGAGCGGGCATAATCCGCCTGTTTGTCAGTGATATTCAGCACCACCGCCTGGGTCGGCGACAGCCAGGTCGGGAACACACCCTCGTAGTGCTCGATCAGGATCCCGATAAAGCGCTCGAAGGAACCCAGGATCGCCCGGTGCAACATGACCGGCACCTGGCGGGAGCCGTCTTCGGCCACATACTGGGCACCCAGGCGCCCGGGCATGGAAAAGTCCACCTGGATGGTGCCCAGCTGCCATACGCGGCCGATGCAGTCCTTGAGGGAGAATTCAATCTTGGGGCCGTAGAAGGCCCCCTCCCCCGGAAGCTCTTCCCAGGGCAGCTGGTGGGCATCCAGGGCCTCGGCCAGGGCCTTCTCGGCCCGGTCCCAGTCGGCATCGGAGCCGACCCGCTGCTCGGGGCGGGTGGAGAGCCGGTAGATCACCTCGCTGAAGCCGAAATCCGCATAGACCTGGTGCAGGAAATCGATAAAGGATGCCACCTCGGGCTGGATCTGCGCCTCGGTGCAGAAGATGTGGGCGTCGTCCTGGGTAAAGCCGCGCACACGCATGATGCCGTGCAGGGAGCCCGAGGGCTCGTTGCGGTGGCAGCTGCCGAATTCGGCCAGGCGCAGGGGCAGGTCCCGGTAGGATTTCAGGCCCTGGTTGAAGACCTGCACGTGGCAGGGACAGTTCATCGGCTTGACCGCGAAGTGACGCTCCTCGGACTTCAGGGTGAACATGTCGTCGCCGAACTTGTCCGCGTGCCCGGAGCGCTGCCACAGGGACATGTCCACCACCTGGGGCGTGCGGATTTCCTGGTAGCCGTGCTCGCGCTGGGCCTGGCGCATGTACTGCTCGATGCACTGGTAGATGGTCCAGCCCGGCGGGTGCCAGAAGACCATCCCGGGCGCCTCTTCCTGGGTGTGGAACAGGTCGAGCTTCTTGCCGATCTTGCGGTGATCGCGCTTCTCCGCCTCTTCCAGGCGGGTCAGGTAGGCCTTGAGCTGCTTCTTGTTGGCCCAGGCGGTACCGTAGATGCGCTGCAGCATCTCGTTGCGCGAGTCGCCGCGCCAGTAGGCCCCGGCAACCTTGGTCAGCTTGAAGGCCTTCAGGGCACCGGTCCGGGGCACGTGCGGGCCGCGGCACAGGTCCATCCAGCTGCCCTGCTGATAGAGGGAAATCTCCTCCCCGGCGGGCAGCTCCTCGATGATCTGCACCTTGTAGTGCTCGCCCATGTTGCGGAACAGCTCGATGGCCTTCTCGCGGCTCATCACCACGCGCTGCACCGTCAAGTCGTCCGCGGCCAGTTCCTCCATGCGCTTCTCGATCTTTTCCAGATCTTCCGGCGTGAAGTGGTGCCCCGAGGCAAAGTCGTAGTAAAAGCCGTCCTCGATGACCGGACCGATGGTCACCTGGGTGCCCGGGAAAAGCTCCTGCACGGCCATCGCCAGCAGGTGAGCGGTGGAGTGGCGGATAATCTCCAGGCCGGCCTCGTCACGCTCGGTGATGATAGCCAGGCTGGCGTCGCCCTCAATCAGGTAGGAGGTGTCGACCTCGCGGCCATCCACCACCCCGGCCAGGGCGGCCTTGGCCAGGCCCGGGCCGATATCGGCCGCGACATCGTGCACGGTCACGGCTTGTTCAAACTGTCGTTGACTGCCGTCAGGGAGAGTTATGGCGGGCATGCGCTTTCCTATTGCCAGTGGTGGCCCCCACGAAAGGCCACGTGAGTCAGCGTTGTATAGAGGAAGCGCCCATGGTACCACAGCGGCGGCAAAGCCGTCAGCTCAATAACACCCCGACGAGGACGGTAAACACCGTGGCGAGCACCAGTAGCACCAGGTAACCCAACCCCATGAGCAGGAACTTCCACAGGGTCATGCCCCAGCCCTGGCCATAGACACGTTTGAGGGAAAGCAGCAGGTACAGCGGCACCCAGAGACTGATCAGCCACTCGCCTGCGGACCACAGCCGCCCGACGGCGAGACCGGCGAGCGTGTCGGGCAATGACTCCAGCACCAGCAACAGCAGGATCATCACGAACAGGAAGGCGTGTCCGTGCAGGGCGTGAATCAGGTGTTCGATGTAATAGCGCCCGACAAGGGGGTAGATCAGCCGCATGTAAAGTGCCAGCAGCGGGACCAGCAACAGCATGCTGTTGGGAATGATTTCCAGCAGATCGTCGACGAAGCCCGCCGGGTCCTCCTGGATGCGGGCCACACTCCCCTCCAGCCGCCGCTGCAGCTGGGCCTGATTCCCCGAGGACAGCCCCGGCAACAGGAGCTGCACGCGGGCCGGCTCTGCCGCCGCATCCGCTCCCTCGCCGTTAAGGGTCACCAGGGGCCGGCCCTGGATCAGGTTGACGCCCCAGGCAAAAGCGATACACAGCAGACTGGTGAACAGAAACAGACGCAGGGGACTCACATAGCGAGTGCGTCGCCCCGCCAGGTAGGCGCGGGTCAGATGGCCGGGGAGGAAACACAGGGCACCCAGGGTGCGCACTGCCCGCGAGTCGAGACTGAACATCTCCGCCAGAAAATCCCGCAGGAGGACCCCGAACACACGCACCACCTCACGGTCGGACTGCCCGCAGTGGTGGCAGTAATGCCCGGCCAGCAGCACCCCGCAATTGGCGCAGCGCGGCTCGGTCGAAGGTTCCGCCCCCACTAGCGCAACCGGCTCGGCAGCGCCTGCGGCCTGCGGCCGGCACGCAGGCTCCGCTGCGGACGCCCCCTCAGGCCCCTGCTCGCTCATCCCGAAGGCTCGTCAGAAAATCCGCCAGCACCCGATTGAAGGCCTGGGGTTTTTCCATCTGCATGAAGTGCCCGGCTCCGGCAATCAGTTCGGTCTGCCGCAGGCCGGGCACCCGGGTGGCCATCAGGGACAGGGCATCGTCTCCAATCATCTTCAGAACGGCATCCTCGGCACCCGCGACAAACAGTGTGGGCACGTCGACCGGGGCATCGGCCCAGGGCAGGCCGATCTCCCAGTTGCGATCCGCGACCCGGTAGCTGTTGAGACCACCAATGAAGGCACGCTCTTCCCCGGCCAGCAGATACTGCTGCGCCAGGTAATCGAAGTCGGCCTGGCTCATCCACGACCAGGGCAAGGGCGGCGCCGGCGCCAGCACATCCAGGTAGCCCGTATCGCCCGAGGGGTAACGGTCCCAGCCGAGCAGGTTGCCCTCGCCACTGAGCGCCCAGTAGAGGCGCTCAAGGAACTCCAAAGCCCGTGGCCCAAGCTCGGCCTCGGCGGGGCCGATGGACTGGAAGTAGTGCATGTGAAAAAAATGCTGCTCGGCGAGGGCGGCAAAACAGGCGCTGGGGGCCATGTCCGGTCGCGCGAAGGGTCGCTGCGCGGCAGAGCCACCGGCCGGTCGACTGCCGGCGCAGCCGCGCCCGGCCAGATCGAAATCGTAAGGACAGCTGGTGGGAACAATGGCGACACAGGCCTCCGGGTGACGCACGGCCAGGTTCCAGACCTGGGCGGTACCGAAGTCGTGACCGACAAACACCGCGCGCTCCTCGCCGAAATATCGCAGCAAAGCCAGCAAGTCATCGCAGTGCCGGTTGCTGTCGTATTCCGCCACGGCGAGGGGACGGTCAGACTGGCCGTAGCCGCGCTGGTCGATCGCCACCGCCCGGAAACCCAGCTCCGCCACGACGGGCAGCTGGTGGCGCCAGCTGTACCAGAGCCCCGGGAAGCCGTGGCAGAACACCACCAGCGGCCCCTCCCCCAGCGCCACGGCATGCAGGCGCACGCCATCGCTGTCAATCCAGTGGTCCTCAAGCCGGGACCAGGGCAGTGATTCAGGCATCGGTGATCGGCTCCATCTCGTCCCAGAGAGGGGCCACATTGTCGAAGAAGTGGCGATAGTAGCGACGCGCGGCATCCATGCCGGACATGCGCAACCCCACCGGGAACAGCTCGTAGACCGGGTTGGCCTCCAGGGTGGCCAGTGTGCCCTCGTAGTCGCCGTTTTCCTCGGCGACCGTGTGCCGATAGGCGATTTCCAGAAGATCGGAAGGGGACATGCCGCTTACCTGTTGTCGTTATCCAGGCACAACCATAACGGCTTCGGGGCCGTCTTCAACAGCCATTGCGGCAGATAGCAGCAGGCCGGCTGACATGCCAAACCGGTGTCCGGGTCGCGGCGATCAGCTGACGAAGGCCAGCTGACGTAACTCCGCCAGCTGATCGCGCAGGGCAGCAGCCTCCTCGAACTCGAGATTCTTGGCATGCTCCTGCATCTTTGCCTCCAGCTGCTCCATGCGCCGCGACAGCGCCGCCGGGCTGAGGCTCGCCACCTCCGCGGCGTAGTCCAGTGTGGGTTCGGCGACCTTGCGGCTCTTGCCCTTGCCCCGCGTGGGCATGCGCCGCGCGCCCTCCATGATGTCCTGGACAGACTTGCTGACCCCGACCGGCGTCACACCATGTTCCCGGTTGTGGGCCAGTTGCTTCTCCCGGCGCCGTTCGGTTTCCTCCATGGCCCGCTGCATGGAACCGGTAATCTTGTCGGCATAGAGAATGGCGCGACCGTTGAGGTTCCGGGCCGCGCGGCCGATGGTCTGGATGAGGGAGCGGTCGGAGCGCAGGAAGCCCTCTTTGTCAGCGTCCAGGATTGTCACCAGGGACACCTCCGGCATGTCCAGCCCCTCGCGCAGCAGGTTGATGCCCACCAGGACATCGAACTCACCCAGGCGCAGGTCGCGAATAATCTCGACCCTCTCCACCGTGTCGATGTCCGAGTGCAGGTAGCGCACCTTGACGCCGTGCTCGCCGAGGAATTCGGTGAGGTCCTCGGCCATGCGTTTGGTCAGCGTGGTCACCAGTACGCGCTCGCCCCGGGCCGTCACCTCGCGAATCTCCCCCAGCAGATCGTCCACCTGGGTGGTCGCCGGGCGCACCTCCAGTGCCGGGTCCACCAGGCCTGTGGGGCGCACCACCTGCTCCACCGTGCGTCCGGCGTGTTCCTGCTCGTAGGGCCCCGGCGTCGCGGAGACAAACACGCACTGGGGCACCAGTTGCTCCCACTCCTCGAAGCGCAGGGGGCGGTTGTCCAGGGCCGAGGGCAGACGGAACCCGTATTCGACCAGTGTCTCCTTGCGCGAGCGGTCGCCCCGGAACATGGCGCCAATCTGCGGAATACTGACGTGGGACTCGTCGACAATCACCAGGGCATTGTCCGGCAGGTATTCAAACAGGGTCGGCGGCGGCTCACCCGGCGCCCGCCCGGAGAGATAGCGGGAATAGTTCTCCACCCCGTTGCAGTAACCCAGCTCGCGAATCATCTCCAGGTCGTAGCGGGTGCGCTGCTGCAGGCGCTGCGCCTCCACCAGTTTGCCGGCATCATTGAGCTGCTTGAGCCGCTGCTCCAGTTCGACTTCGATCTGCTCCACCGCATTGAGCATGACATCCCGGGAAGTCACGTAGTGGCTCTTGGGAAAGATGGTCACCCGGGGCACCTTGCGCTCGACCGCGCCAGTCAGGGGATCGAAGAAGGTGATGTTCTCGATCTCGGCGTCGAACAGCTCGATGCGCACCGCCTCCCGCTCGGAGTCGGCGGGAAAGATATCGATCACGTCGCCGCGCACGCGGTAGGTCCCGCGCCGGAAGTCGATGTCGTTGCGGGTGTACTGCAGCTCGGCCAGTTGGCGCAGCACCTGGCGCTGGTCGATCAGCTCGCCCCGGGACAGGTGCATGACCATGCGAAAATAGGACTTGGGGTCGCCCAGGCCGTAGATCGCGGAGACAGTGGCCACCACCAGGCAGTCCTCGCGCTCGAGCAGCGCCTTGGTGGCGGAGAGGCGCATCTGCTCGATGTGCTCGTTCACCGACGCATCTTTTTCGATGTAGGTGTCGGAGGACGGCACATAGGCCTCCGGCTGGTAGTAGTCGTAGTAGGAAACGAAATACTCGACGGCATTGTCGGGGAAGAATTCCCGGAACTCGCCGTACAGCTGTGCCGCCAGGGTCTTGTTGTGGGCCATGACGATGGTCGGCCGCTGCAGGCGCTCCACCACGTGGGCCATGGTGAAGGTCTTGCCCGAACCGGTCACCCCCAGCAGCGTCTGCGAGGCCAGGCCCGCGTTGACCCCTTCTACCAGCGCCTCGATCGCCTTCGGCTGGTCCCCGGCCGGGGCATAGGGCGCCTCTACCCGGAATGGTTTGCCCATCGCTGCTACTCCTCGCCGATTAACCTTCCATTATGGTGCAGCGAGCGGGCAAATGCAGCCCGGCCTGCGTTACTATCGCGGACAGAACCTGGCGAGGAGCCCTGCAAGTGGCTGAACACGGCATTCCACACCTGAGAGAAATCGTTGTTTTCCTGCTGGCCGCCGGCATCCTGGTGCCGCTGCTGCACCGGGCCCGGGTCAGCCCCGTCCTCGGTTACCTGATTGTCGGGGGAATCATCGGACCCTATGGCCTGGGACTCTTTGTCGACGACCTGCCCTGGCTGTCCTGGGCGGTGATTTCCGATCTCGAGGGCGTTCAGGCCCTGGCCGAGCTCGGGGTAATTTTCCTGATGTTCATGATCGGCCTGGACCTGTCCCTCGACCGCCTGTGGTCCATGCGCAAGCTGGTCTTCGGACTCGGCAGCCTGCAGGTGGGCATCACCGCGGTAGTCATCGGCGGCATTGCCTGGGGCTTTGGCAATGGGCCCGCCGCCTCCATCGTGCTGGGTGCGTGCCTGGCACTCTCCTCCACCGCGATCGTCATGCAGCTGCTGATGGAGAAGCGTCAGCTCGCCACGCCGGTGGGGCGCTCGAGCTTCTCCATCCTGCTGATGCAGGACCTGGCGGTGGTTCCCATCCTGTTCCTGGTCGGGGTCCTCGGCACCAAGCTGGAGGGCGGGCTGGAACTGGCCCTGCTGGGCGCCCTGGGCAAGGCCGTGGTCGTGGTGGTTGGCATCTACCTGGCGGGCCGCCTGCTGCTGCGCCCCCTCTTCCACATGGTCGCCCGCACCGGCAATGCCGAGATGTTCATGGCGGTTACCCTGCTGATGGTGATCGGCGCCTCCGCGATTACCGGTGCCAGCGGGCTGTCCATGGCGCTGGGCGCCTTTATCGCCGGCCTGCTGCTCGCGGAAACGGAGTTCCGGCACGAGATCGAGGTCGACATCGAGCCCTTCAAGGGACTCCTGCTGGGCCTGTTTTTCATGTCCGTGGGCATGGGCATAGACTATCGGGTGGTGGGCCAGGAATTGTTCTGGATCAGTGCCTCGGTGATCGGGCTGTTCCTGCTCAAATCCGGCATCACCGCGGCCCTCTGCCTGTCCTTCGGGATTCCCCGGCACACCTCCCTGGAGACCGGCCTGCTCCTGGGCCAGGGGGGCGAGTTCGCCTTCGTGGTGGTGAGCCTGGCCATGGGCCTGGGCCTGATTCCACCGGACGTGGGGCAATTCATGCTCATCGTCACCGGCCTGACCATGATCGTGACGCCCTTTGTCGCTGCCAGCGGCAGCCGCCTGGCGCGCCGCCTGGAGCCTCTTCAAACACCCGCGGAAGGTGACCAGTTGCCCGAGGACGGCGCCCTCGAGGGCCACATGGTAATCGCCGGCTTCGGGCGGGTCGGCCACCTGCTGGGCAGGGTTCTGGACAGCGAGAGCATTCCCTACATTGCCCTGGACACCCAGCCGGCGATCGTCGCCTCCGGCAGGGAAGCTTCACTGCCGGTCTACTTCGGCGATGCCGCGCGTCCGGAAATGCTGCGCCGCGCCGGGCTCGATCGCGCCTGTGCCCTGCTGGTGACCATGGACAACCCCAGCGCGGCGGAAAATGTCGTGCGCACAGCCCGTCAGCAGTGGCCCGAGCTGACCATCCTGGCGCGCGCCCGCGATCCGCTTCACGCACAGCGCCTGCGCGCCCTCGGGGCCACTGAAACCGTGCTGGAGACCGTCGAGGCGAGTCTGCAGCTGTCGACCCGCGCGCTGCATACTGTCGGCGTCTCCGAAGACGCGGCGCGACGCCGCGCTGACGCCCAGCGCGAGCTGGAACTCGACACGACACCGGGACTCTAAGGAGCCATCACAGTTCTCTGTAAAAATTTAGGGCGAGGGCTTGACCCTCGGAGGGAGCGTCACTAATATACGCGGCCTCAGATGAGATCAATTCCGCCTTAGCTCAGTTGGTAGAGCAATTGACTGTTAATCAATGGGTCGCTGGTTCGAGCCCAGCAGGCGGAGCCAAATTTAGATAGAGATCAAGGGGTTGCAGTACTGCAGCCCCTTTTTTTTCGTCTGCTCTCCCCCCGGAATCCATGGCGCCGAATCCGCTGAGCGCCCCCAAAACTGCCCCGCGGTTTACTCCGCACACTCACCGACAAGGACACTATGCTAACAGCCAGCAAGCTCGAAAAAATCATGCAACTCGAAAGCGACCTCCGCGCCGAGTATCAGCAGGAGATCGACGCCAGGAACGCCGAGATCGACCGCCTCACCAGCCGCGAGTCAGCACTCCAGGCAACCATCGACAAGCAACTGGAAACCATCACCGAGCTCACCGGCAAGGCGACGGACAGTCAGAAGGCCGAGCAGCGCAGCCGCGAACTGCACAATCGCTGCGATAAGCTCCTGGCCGAGATCACCGAACTCAAGCAGTGCGTGAAAAACCTGCAGAAGGACCTGTCTGCGGTGCGCGAGGAGAACAAGGCGCTCACGCAATTCGACCCGGCGCGCATGAAGAAGAACCTCGATGCCGGCAAGAAGAAGCTGGCGGAGAAGACCGCAGCCGCCGACACCCTGCAGAAGACGCTCAGCGAAACGAAGAAAGAGAACGCCGAGTTGCAGCGCAAGGTGGCTGCGCTGGAAGCGAGGGTGGCCGAGTCGGAAGGCACGGAGCCTGTCGACCCCAGGGAAGAGCCGGCTGCGGCTTGATCACTCCGCCGGAACAAGCCTGATCGAGCGGATACTTGTCAGATCAGGTCGTGGCCGTTAAACCTACAGGCATCCGATCGAGAGTATTATGAACAGAATAGAGAAGCTACAGAATGACGTGTACAGCTTCGAAGAGCTCGACACCCTGGAGAAGAACGCGATCAAATTGCGCGATCAGGAAACTCTGAGCCTGATCATTCTTAGCCGCGCGTCAAAGACGGCCAAGGGTGAGAAGCCGAGAAGTACTGTTGGTGCCGATGGCAAACCGCTGACCAAAAGGGCCCGTCGAGATGCGAAGGCTGGGCGGTAGTTGGTAGCTGGTGCCAAATCAACGCCTATAGGCTGACTCTGACGTCAGTCTCCTTTCAGGTAAACCACCATGAGAACCGTCGATATCCACAAAGAGCCCGTCGAGCTCTATAAGATCCTCAAGTTTGAGGGCCTCGTCGCCTCCGGTGGCGAAGCCAAACTGCTCATTGGGGACGGGCAGGTACTGGTCAATGGCCTGGTAGAGACCCAGCGGCGCAAGAAAATTGTGCACGGCGACACCATTGAATTCCGCGGGGAGCGGCTGCAGATCAGACGCGTGTGACGGATGAAATCGCAGGCAGCTTCGAATCTGCCTCAACTCTTCAGAAAAAAGGCACTAGAAGCCCACCTGCCAGCCAGATCAGGGCCACACAGACAAGTACTCGCAGCAGCGTGTCTGTCAGCGATGATCCGCCGTGATCATGGTCATGATGCTCATGCTGGTGGGACGACAGCTTCCGGCCCTGGCGCCAGAACCATACCAGAACGCCTGTCACCGCCAGGAAGAGAATATTCAGCGCACTCTGGTAGTTCCACTGGAAGAACTCCCGGTCACTGACCGCCGCCTGGCCGCTAAAGTCTGGCAGCAGGCCGAACAGAGCGAAAGCGTAATGCAGTATCAGCGAAACGCTGACGATGCCGACCAGCATAATTCCCAGGATGTAGAACGCCATTTTCCAGCCGTAGTAGGCGGCATTGATGCGGAGAACCGGCAGCACCACAAGGTCGGAAAAGATGGCTCCTCGTCACTCTGAGTGGAATTAGACCACATGCTGGGGCATCCTACCGCGCACCG
>NZ_BAAGXL010000023.1:0-124145 GCF_054779855.1 Haliea atlantica
CGGCTACCGCTGGGGTATCCGCAGTGACGCGGACCAGAGCGGCTACCGCTGGGGCATCCGCTAAAGGCTCTATGCAAAGCTGATCGAGGGCACTAGTTGGTGCCCTCGATCTCCCCAAGTTGTTTCCATCCCCTCGTTACTCTTTCATTGTGGAATCACGCTAGTACCTTGTATCATCGATAAAAAACTCAAGGTGGTCGTGATGTGAAGGCGAAATTAGCCCTTCTTGCTATAACTCTTCTCTTGCTTGTTGGTGCTCCGGTGAGCTGGTCCCTTGCACCATCAGATTACACTTTCAGATTATCCCCGGCCTCAAGCGAGCTAACACAGCAGTCTGTCCGCAATATTTTTCAGGACAGTCAGGGTTTTGTGTGGCTTCTTACACAGGAAGGTGTTCACCGTTTTGATGGGTACACCGTCATTAGATTTAGGGCAAGCAATAAAGAGGAGGGAGGCCTTACCCACCAATCAACGACAGGTATTGTAGAGGATGATCAAGGTTACATTTGGATTGCTACCGCTGGTGGCGGCTTAAATAAGTACGATCCTGCCGATCACTCATTTTCTGCTATACGATCCAAGTCGGAAATGTCTGAGAAAGCCTTAGTCTCAGATACAATTTATTCCTTGTTTGAGGGCGAGGACGGAAATATTTGGATCGGCTATGACATACCGGGTGTCTTTAGTCGATTAAATCCGGAGACTAAAAATCTTAGACATTATCGTATTCCTGTCAACGGTGCCCAGTCGCTAGGTCGAATATCTGGCTTTGCTGTAGATCGACGAGGTAGGCTTTTTGCTGCATCTAAGAGCGGCTACTTAATTGCTGTGTCCACCTATATGGAGGGCGGCAGCGACTATATTGAACGCGTCTCGGATTATATCGGAGAGATGTTCGATAATCTGAGTGATATTAACTTCTCAGAAGATGGATGGCTCTGGGTTGCGTCCCTCGACCATGGGTTGGTCCGCTTAAATAGAGCTACTCGAGAATATCAACATTTTTCGGGGCGCCGCCCTCTTGATTTGATTGACATTGCCGACTCCAGCGTTTATGCAGTTATGGAGGACAGCAAAAAGAATATATGGGTGGCCACAAGAAATGGTCTAAGTGTTTGGGATCACGTCGACCAATCTATCTCTCATTTTCATACCGCCAACTCAAATTTGCCCGACAATCAAGTTTTTAGTGTCTATCAGAGTCGATCGGGTGTGTTCTGGGTGGGCACATTTAATGGTCTGGCTTTCGGGTCTAAATCGTACTTCACCAAGGTTGCATCGGATAGGGGGCCTGAAACAAACTCGATTAATACATTTTTAGAGGCGTCAGAAAATAAAATATGGGTGGCCAGCAATGCTGGGATTCAGAAGTTTGTCAAAAACGAATTTCCTCTTGCTCATACGCAGGATTTTGACCTGGTTTTACCTAGAGATATAGGGCCAGTCATGAGTATGTTCCTTGATGAACGTATTCTTTGGATAGGGACAATGAGCAACGGGCTCTTTAGGTACGATCTAGACTCAAATAATTACGTCAATTTTCAGTATTCTCCACTCGACACAAGCACAATAGGTGCCAACGGCATAACAAGTATTAAGCGCGTTTCCAGTGGACATTTGTTGGTTGCTACCTACGGCGGCGGCCTGAATGTTTATCAGCCCGAATCTCGGAATTTTATTCGGTTCACTAACGACCCTAGAGATCCGGGTAGTATAAGTAGCTCCTATGTTATTGATATATACCAGGATTCACTCGGATACATATGGTTGGGTACGGAGGCTGGTCTCAACTTATTCGATATTGAGAGAGGAAGTTTCAGGGCGTTTAGATCGGAGCGAGGGAATCCTAAAAGCCTAAGTAGCGACTTAACCTGGTCTCTAAATGAGGATAGTCAAGGCCGACTTTGGGTTGGTACTCAGAGTGGGGGAGTGAATTATTGGCCTAAAAACTCAAGAAAGAATTTAGAGGCAAATTTTTTGTCGCTGCCTAGCGAGATTAAGTTGCCCAGCCTTGATGTATATTCCGTAATTCCAGATGACCTCGGTTATATATGGTTGTCACATAATCGTGGGCTGTCTAGGCTTGATCCTGATCTTTCATTTGCACAACATTTTGATGCTACTGATGGACTTCAAGGGCCGGAGTTTAATCATGGTGCGGCATACCAGGACAGTAACGGAATTCTGTATTTTGGGGGTAATAACGGCTTCAATATCGTCAATCCTAGAGTCGTGGTTCCAAGTGACTACTCTCCTCCGTTGCGTATTACAGAATTTAAGGTCCTGAATGAAGAAGTATTTTTTGATAAGCCTATAAGCTTCAAAGATCGGATTGAATTGCCCTATAACTTTCGATATGCGTCTTTCAAGTTTGCTTCCTTAGATTACAGTAATCCAGCAGCTATTGAGTATAGGTATATGTTGGAGGGCTTTGACAATACCTGGGTTGACCTCACAGATTCACGAACAGCGTCATTTTCTTCCCTGCCCTCTGGGGTTTATACCCTTAAGGTGAAGGCAACCAACTCTGATGGTGTTTGGAGTGATGATGAAATATCTATGAATATTCGGGTAACTCCCGCACCCTGGATGACCCTGCCCGCGTATTTTTCCTATGGGGTTCTAGCACTACTGCTTCTTTGTTCTTATGTGATTTATCAACGAAAAAAAGCGCTTCTGGCACAACAGCGACAGATAGATCTCGAAAAGAAAGTTGAAGAGAGAACTTATGACCTTCAGCTTGCACGACTCGCGGCAGAGGAGGCTAGTAGAGCTAAATCTGAGTTTTTGGCCGTAATGAGTCATGAGATCCGTACTCCTATGCATGGAGTAATTGGAATGACGGAGCTTCTCCTTAAATCCAATTTGACCGGACGACAGGCAGGCTTTGCACAAAGTGCATATCGTAGCGGAAAGGCTCTTCTCGAGTTGATTAATTCTATTCTTGATTTCTCAAAAGCCGAGGCAGGAAAACTGGAGATAGAGAAGTCTCCATTTGACCCAGTAGCTGTCGCTGATGGTGTTTGCGAGGTTTTCTCGGAGTCGGTGGCGAAAAAGAGTATAAAATTTTATTATCATATTTCCGAAGATCTTCCTGGATTGGTTGTTGGTGACGCGGCTAAGGTGCGTCAAATACTTAGCAATCTTGTAGGTAATGCTATTAAGTTTACTGACTCCGGTTATATTAGTGTTTCTGTAGGTTGGAAGGTCTCAGAGGGATTAGGTGGGCAGTCGAGTATTCTGCTTGAGGTTGCTGATACAGGTATTGGGATTTCAGAAGATGCGCAAATTAAGCTCTTCGAGGCCTTTACTCAGGCAGACGCAAGTACCACGCGGAAGTATGGTGGTACGGGTTTGGGGTTGGCCATATGCAAGCAGTTTGTTGATGCTTTAGGTGGCAGCTTAGATGTGAGATCAAAAATTGGTGAAGGTTCGACGTTTAGTGTTTCTTTGCCCGTCTCCGGTGTTTCTGCTTCGCCAGATTTTCAAGGCTTTAAAGGTCTCAGGGCAGCGGTGTTTTCTCTAGATGATCGCTTCCTGAGCTCAATAACATCCATCTGTGACCGAATTTCCTTGCCTGTCGTGACTGCGACAGGAAGTGCTGAATATTTAAGAGGTGGCGGGTTTGATGTTTTGATATTGGACTCTAGCCCCAATTCTTTAGAGTTGATGGAGGGTTATACGAATGATCTTCCCCGCGGAGTACGGGTTCTATATTGCATGAAGGCGTATGATGTTGCCCCTGCCTGCTCTCTGCCGCTCGAGGTTGTAACGGTTCCTGTCTCAAGCGAGGGTTTGTTTAGGTCGTTAGTATCGATAACCACTTCTAATGCTCCTTCGGTTTTGTCTCATGCTAATGAGCCGGGGGTTGGAGGTAAGCCTAGAATCCTTGTGGCAGAGGATTTAGAAGTGAATCAAAAGATTATTAGCGAGATATTGGATCTTATAGGGTGTGACGTAACAGTTGTTCATAACGGCCAGGAAGCTGTAGAGGCTCAGCTGTCGAATCCATTCGATATGATTTTTATGGACTGCCAAATGCCCGTTTGCGATGGCATCGAGGCAACCGTGTTGATTCGGCAGTCTGAGTTGGCGAAAGGTATCGGGCCAGTGCCTGTGGTGGCATTAACAGCGGGTAATACAGCCGAAGAGAGGCAGAAAGCGTTAAGTTCAGGAATGAACTTGTTTTTGTCTAAGCCCTTTACTTTTGAAGATATCAAAGCTGTTTTGGAGTCATATTTCGGTGCGGATATAGGTGGCGCATCGCCTGACGGTGTTAAATATGAGCAGTCATCCGAAGATTTTGGAGATGACGCAATAGTGGATATGGATGCTGTTCGAAATATTCGAAATCTTGAAGAGCAAACAGGCCGTTTGATATTCGATAAAGTGTTAGAAAAGTTTGATGAGCAGTTTTCTGAAAAGCTGACTGAGTTGGAGGCTACTTTGGCCGCCGAGCCTTATGCTCATGAGAAGGTGGCATCGCTGGGTCATGCGATTAAGTCAATGAGTGCCAATGTGGGAGCTGCATGTATACGTTCTCACGCGTCTGATATAGAAAAACTATCTAAGGAAAAGTCAAGAGTTTTTGATGGTTCGGTTGTCGATCGTTTAAGAAAAGAGCGGTTAAGATTTTTAGAAGAGATTAAAAGTTACTAGTCTAGTGTTTTTTATGCTCTTTAATTTGATCCGAAAAAACTAGTTTGCAGGCTTTCCTTATCTCTAGTTCCATTTCCATAGATTCTTTCCGGTCGCACCTCAGCGCAGCTCTTCCTTCTTGGACTATAAAGTTCAATAATAGAAGTTCATCCGGTGAAATTTGGAAGTTAACGCCGTTTTTGTCCTGGTGTGTGAACTTCATTATTTTTCCTATACTGAATGATATGCATTTCAGGCTTGAGCAATGTCTTCAGTTTTAGACGTTTGCTAGCTAAAACCCCTCCATCCTCTCACGCATCTCCCCAATATCCGCCAGCCGCGCATTGATCCGCGAGCTGGTTACATGGTCGGTCCCGGCCAGCTTGAGGGCATAGCCCAGCTGCTGCTCCGCCTGGTCCAGCACACCGTTAAGGATAAAGTATTCCGCGCGGGACTGGTGCAAGCCGAGGATATTGCCGGCCAGGCCCTGTACTTCGGCCAGCAGGTACCACAGTCCGGGGTCGTTGGGCCGTTGCTTGCTTTGCTCCATCAGCACAGACTCGGCGATATGCGGTTTCTGGTCGCGCATCAGGGCGCGTGCATAGGCCATGGTCAGGGGATGGTTTCCGGGACGCAGCCGCAGTTGCCGCTGTAGTTGTTCCACGGCCAGGGCGGCCTCGCCGCGCAGCAGGTGCAGTTCGGCGTCCGCCAGTAGGTACTCCAGAGAGTTGGGGGCATTGTCAGTCAGGGTTGCCAGTTCTTTGGCGGCTTCGTCAGCGCGGCCGGCCTCGATCAGGGCCAGAACCAGGCCGTAACGGGCGGCCTCGGCGTCCCGCGGGGTGCCGGAAAGCTCTCCGCGGAAACGTTGCACCGCTTCTTCCGGGGTCCCGGCCAACTGGACTTGCACACGCGCGCGCATGCGCTGGAACTGGCTGTCGTCGCGCGTCTCCCGCGGTGCCGGCAGTTGCCGGGCCCGGTTGCGGGTGTCGGCAATACGGTTTTCCGACAGTGGGTGGCTGCGCAGGAATTCCGGGATGCGGTTGGCGCTGCTGTAGCGCGAGGCCTGCAGCATGCGCTCGAACATGGCGGGGGCGGCCTGGGGGTTGAAGCCGGCGGCGGCCAGGGTCTGCATGCCCACCCGGTCGGCTTCGGCTTCATTGCTCCGGCTGTAGCGCAGCGCGGCATCCTGCGCCGCGGCCTGGGCCGCCGAGATGGCCGCCATACCGGCGTCGCTGCCGGTGGTGGCCAGCAGCACGAAGCCGGCGAGCATCGCCGCCAGGTTGAAGGGCTGCTGTCCACGCGCGAATTCCACCCGCCGGGAGAAGTGTCGCTGGCTGAGGTGAGCGATTTCGTGGGCGATCACGGTGGCCAGCTCGTCCTCGGTCTGGGCGTAGTTGAGCAGGCCGTTGTGAATACCGATCACGCCGCCCGGCACAGCAAAAGCGTTGATGGTCGGGTTGTCGACCACCACCAGCTCCAGGCGACGGTCCTGCAGCTCGCTGTGCACCGCCAGCTCGTAGATCAGGTTTTCCAGATAGTCGAACAGCAGGGGGTCGTTGAGGGTCGGGGCCTGGCTGCGAAACATGCGCAACCAAGTACGGCCCAGCTGGTGCTCGTACTCGGGGGAGAACAGGCTGCTGCTGGATTCACCCAGCTTGGGCAGTTTCAGGCCCTCGGTGGCGCCAAAGGCCACCGGGCTGGCCAGCAATGCGGCCAGGAGGAGGGCGGGGAGCGGGGCTTTCAGTCGCGGCAGCATCAAATGGGTCGGCGCGGGCCGTTTTCCTCGTGTGGTAGGGTGAGTGTAATGGAAGTCAGCCTATCTCGTCCCCTTGGATACCATCCAGGCCGCCAAGTTCAGTGGGCGGAGCGGCGTTTCGGAGTGGCCCCGCTTGCGGATATACTGGCGGCTTTGCACGGGAGGTTGCCGGTGACAGGTGAAGACTGGGTCGAGGTGGACGCCCGCGGACAGCAGTGTCCGATGCCCCTGCTGCTCGCCAAGCGCGCCTTGAACGGCATGCAGAGTGGCGAACGCCTGCGTGTCCTGGCCACGGACCAGGGCTCGGTGCGCGACTTCCAGGTTTTTGCCCGGCAATCGGGCCACGCCCTTCTGGCCACCGAAGAGCAGGGCGACACCTACATTCATCTACTCCAAAAGGCCTGAGTTATCGCCATGTTCGACATCTTCCAGAAGTGGTACCGGCGCTATCTCTTCGAGGAGGAGTCCATTCTGCTGCTGGTGTTGCTGGCGCTGGCGGTGGTCCTCTTGATGACGATCGGCGATATCCTGGCGCCGGTGCTGGCCTCGGTGGTGCTGGCCTACTTGCTGGCCGGGCTGGCGGAGCGTCTCAACCGCTGGGGCCTGCCCTCCTGGGCGGGGGTGAGTATCACCTATCTGGTGTTTGTGGGGGTCTTCTTCGGCGTCAGCCTGGGACTGTTGCCGCTGGTCTGGCGCCAGACCCTGGCACTGGTAGGCGAGGTGCCGCGCATGCTGGATGAGGCGCGACAGCTGTTCGCGGTGCTGCCGGCCCGCTACCCGGAAGTCTTCAGTCAGCAGCAGATCAACCAGCTGGTGAGCATGGCACAGTCGGAGCTTGGCAACCTGGGCCAGGTTCTGGTGACCCGGTCCCTGTCGACCATTCCCAGCCTGGTGCTGGTGCTGGTCTACATGATCCTGATTCCGATCATGGTGTTTTTCTTCCTCAAGGACCGGCGCCTGATTCTCGCCTGGCTGGGCAGTTTTCTGCCCACTGAACGGCCCCTGCTGCGGCATATCTGGGAGGAGATGGATACCCAGGTGGCCAATTATGCCCGCGGCAAGGCGCTGGAGATCCTGATTGTTGGCTCGGTGAGTTTTGTGGCCTTTTCCTTTCTCGGCCTGAATTACGCTGCCCTGCTGGGCCTGATCACCGGTCTATCGGTGATTGTGCCCTACATCGGCGCCACGCTGGTTACGATTCCCGTGGCAGCGGTGGCCCTCTTCCAGTGGGGGCTGGGCGGGGAATTTTACCTGGCGGTTGCGGTCTATCTGATTATCCAGGCACTGGATGGCAATGTGCTGGTGCCGCTGCTGTTTTCCGAAGCGGTCAACCTGCACCCCGTGGCGATTATCGTCGCGGTACTGTTTTTTGGGGGTATCTGGGGCATGTGGGGCGTTTTCTTCGCCATTCCCCTGGCCACCCTGATCAAGGCCATTATCAATGCCTGGCCGACGCGTGCTGAGGAGTCCCTCCCCAGTCCGCCGGAACCTGCTGAAGCGACTCGGGAGTAGTTCATGCGAATCACGCAAATCCGGCTGGGGGGGCTGGTGCTGGCCCTGCTGTGTCTGGCTGCCTGTGCCACGGTTGCGGTCCAGGACACGCTGCAGCCAGTGCAGAGCCCCGCCGACGATTACGCCTACCGCCACCTGACCCTGGATAACGGGCTGCAGGTACTGCTCATCTCCGATCCCGGCGCCGCCAAGGCCGCCGCGGCGCTGGATGTGCGGGTGGGCAGTGCCGACAACCCGCCGGGGCGCGAAGGCCTGGCGCACTTCCTTGAACACATGTTGTTCCTGGGCACCGACAAGTATCCAGACCCGGCCGAGTACGAGCAGTTCATTACCGAGCACGGTGGCAGCCGCAACGCCTACACCAGCTTTGAGCACACCAACTACTTCTTCGACGTCCAGTCGGCCTGGCTGGAAGGCGCCCTGGACCGCTTTGCCCAGTTCTTCATCGCGCCGCGCTTTGATGCCGAGTACGTCGAGCGGGAGATCCGTGCGGTGGAGGCGGAGTACCAGATGGGGCTGACCAGCGACAGCCGCCGGGGCCTGGACGTGCTGCAGACCGTGATGAACCCCGAGCATCCCTTCAGCCAGTTTACCGTGGGCAGTTTGGGCACCCTGGCCGACCGCCCCGAGTCCACCATCCGCGACGAGATGCTGGCCTTCTACCGGAAGTACTATTCCGCCAACCAGATGCGCCTGGTGGTGTTGGGTACCGAGAGCCTGGATGAGCTCGAGGCGATGGTGGCACCGCGCTTCAATCAGGTGCCCAACCGCGAGCTGCAGCTGGACACCATCGAGGCGCCGCTGTTTGCCCCGGAGCTGCTCCCCGCCGTGGTGAAAATCGAGCCGGTGGGCACCCAGCGACAGCTGCAGGTTGGCTTCCCGGTGCCCGACTACCGCGATCGCTACCGCGCCAATCCTCTGGGCTACCTGGGTAACCTGGTGGGCCACGAAGGGGAGGGCAGTCTGCTCTCGCGCTTGAAGGCAGAAGGTTTGGCGGAGAGCCTCGGTGCGGGCGCCGGGCTGGCCTGGCGTGGCGGCGGCCTGTTCAGCGTGAATATCACCCTCACCGAGCAGGGCCAGCAGGACCCGGACCGGGTGCTGCAGCTACTCTTCGGCTATCTCGACCTGTTGCGCGAGAAGGGCCCCCAGGCGTGGCTGTACCAGGAGCAGTCGCGCCTGGCAGAGCTGCAATTCCGCTACCGCGAGAAGGGCAATGCCATCAACTATGTCAGCGGTCTGGCTTCGGGGATGCATTACTACGCGCCGCGGGATGTACTGCGCGGCCCTTACCTGATGGACGATTACGACCCCGAGCTCCTGCGCGACCTGCTGACGCACTTGCGCGCCGACCAGGCCCTGGTCACATTGACCTGGCCCGGGGTGGAGACGGATCGCGTCACTGATTTTTACCAGGTGCCCTGGGCGCTGGAGCGCGTGCAAGGCGCACGACTGGCGCAGTGGCGCGCGCCGGTGGCGGAAGGGCTGGTCAGCCTGCCCGACCCCAACCCCTTTATTCCCGAAGACCTGTCGCTGGTCGAGCTGCCCGCGGATGTGCCGACCGAGCCCGCCCTGGCGCTGGATTCCCCGCGGCAGCGCGTCTGGTTTGCCCAGGACGCTGAGTTCCGCCTGCCCCGGGGGGCGCTCTACGTCAATTTCCGTTCGCCCGTGGTGGGTGGCTCGGTGGAGCAGGATGCCCTGGCCCTGCTCTATGTCGACCTGCTCAAGGACGCGGTGAACGAATTCACCTATCCGGCGCTACTCGCTGGCCTGCGCTTTGATCTCTACAAGCACGCCCAGGGCCTGTCCCTACGTATCAGCGGCTACGATGACCGCCAGTTGCTGCTGCTGGAGCAGTTGCTGGCGACCCTGCAGCAGCCTGACTTCGAGGCGGTGCGATTCGAGAGTCTGCGCGCCGACCGCATTCGGCGCCTGCAGAATCGTATCGCCCAGCGCCCCAGCAGCCAGGTAATGGATGAGCTGCGCGAGGCGTTGTTGCACGGGGAGTGGGACGACCAGGCGAAGATCCGTGCCCTGGAATCGGCCACGCTGCCCGCCGTGCAGGCCTTTGCCGATACCTTCTGGGCGCAGGCCAGCGCTGAGTCACTGGTCTACGGCAACTATGCGCCGGAGATGGTGGAGGCGCTGGCCATGCAGCTGTCGCCGCTGTTGCCGGAGCCCCCCGAGGCGGCGCTGGCGCCCCTGCGGGTGACCCGGCTCGATGCGGGGCAACGCCTGCAATACGCGGTCGACATCCCCCACGATGACGCGGTCGTGGCCTGGTATCTGCAGGGGCGCGACCGCGACTGGGAAGAGCGGGCCATGACCGCCCTGACTGGGCAGATCATCCGCTCGGGCTTTTTCCAGCAGCTGCGCACGGAGCAACAACTGGGCTATGTGGTGAGTGCCTTCCCCTGGGCGCAACTCGAAGTGCCGGGCCTGGTCTTGCTGGTGCAGTCGCCCAACACGCCGGCGCCGGATGTGGCCGCGGCCATGGATGCCTTCATGGACGCGGTGCCGGCCACGGTGGATGGCGCCCAGTTCGCCCGTCACCAGCGCGCCCTGGTGGGCGAGATCACCCGCCCGGACAAGAACCTGTGGGAACGGGCCGAGTTCTTCTGGCAGTCGATTGCCCGTCAGGAGTACGACTTCGACAGCCGCACGCGCCTGGCCGAGGCGGTCGACGCGATTGAGCTGGCCCAGTGGTCCAGCCACTACCGGGATGTGTTCCGGGCGCAACCCGCCTCGCTACAGGTGGTGGCGCCGGGTCGCTGGTCGGAGTTGCCGGCGGGGGCCGATCGGACGTACGAGAGCTCCGCTGCCCTGAAGGACAGTCGCGCGTACTTCCAGATTGACTAGCGGGGCGGGACAGTCGCCCCGCTCCCGGCAATGACGCGTAGTTTTCAACTGGCCGCTTCGGGGAACAGCCCGGGCATCCAACGGCCGGCCAGCCGGGCAGGGAAGGCGATTTTCAGCGGCGCTCGGGTGCTGGCCGATTGCAGTACCCCTCTATCCAATAGCGCGGAAACGATCCGTCGTGCCTGCCGTTCACCGGTTCCCACAATGCTGGGCACATCACCGCGGGGCAATTCACCTCGGTACAGGACCGCATCCAGGATATTCCCGGCTTGGGGTGGCAAGCCAGCTGTGCGAACTTCGTCCTCGAGCCAGAGTCGGATACGCTCGCGCAGCTTGTTAGGCTCAACGAGCTGCTCCATGAAAGCGACTTGGTCGATACACGTCTGAAGGAAGAACTCGGTGAATTCTGCGAGTGCCGCTTCACTGCGACTTCCGCGGCCATCCAGGTCGCCTCGGCGGGGCGGGTCGCAGGCCACCAGGTGCTGTTTATAGCGTGCTTCCTGCCGGGCTAAGCCGCGGGCGATAGACCAGATACCGCCAGTGTCGAGGGCTTCTCTCAGCATGGCGTAGGACATGAGGCGGGCGACGCGGCCATTACCATCCAGGAAGGGGTGTATCCAGAGGAGGCGGTGATGGGCCGCCGCGGCGGAGATCGTTGTCTGTGCCTTGCCGAGTCGACCATAGACCTGCTCGAAACGACGGAGAAAGCGGGGTAGGGCACCGGGGCTGATGGCGACATGGTCTCCAACAATGACATCACGGCTACGGAGTTCACCTGGGGTCATACGCACCCGCTTACCGGTCTCGCTATTATCGACCCAGAGTAGTTCCTCCGGGAGATTTTCTCCGAAGCGTCGATGTAGTTCACAGATACCATCGATCGAGGAGGCGCGACCGATTAGTCCGCCCTCATCAATCCATTGCTGGACGGTGACATGAGCGCGGGCCTCAAGCTGAAGATTACGCTTGCGCGGCTCGTCACTGTAGTCATTCTGCAGGGCACGCTCGATATCGACTGGTTGGGTGTCGTGCCCCTCAATCAGATTGGAGTAGTAACAGTTCATGGAGCGAACCAGCTCGGCCAAGGCAGTGATAACCCCATCGGGCAGGCTGCGGCTAAACCCGGCAGACTTCGCGGTCAGCTCCATGGCGAGCTCGGTTAGGTTTTCCCGTCCGGGAGCACTCTCGCTTACCCGAAGGGGCTCCATGGCGGCGGTATCCTCACCACGGTCCAGTGCCACTTTGATGTCCGCTTCCATGTCCGCTTTTTCCGTTCCTAGATCTTCATAAATAACAAAATATTAGGAGGTCTAATTGCTTGCAGTGTAGCGCATAAAAGTCCGGTTGGATGTCCGCCTCTTGGAGTTATGCTGAGTGGTCAGGTTCTGGTAGCGTATTGGGTGCCCGGTGAGTCGCTGAAAACAGGTTAAATGCAGGTATTGTGGCTGTGGGAGAACAACCTTCTGGCTTAGTCACGCTGAACCGCGACTTAGAGCGGCGGCGCGCCGCTTCGCCAGTGCGCACCCGGTAGAAAAATTACCCGCTCGGACCTCGCGCGTGGGCGCGACAAGGCCTTGTTTCTCCATACATTTGCGTGCCTTCGCTGGTTCCAAAAAGGAACCTATGGACTGGAAAGACTCGCCTCCCTGTAGTATTTTTACCTACAGTCTCCGGTTTGCGACACAGCCGGCCGTCGTGGTTTGGCTATACTGTTGAGGCCAGCCCGACACACAAAAGTTCTTTAACAGAACTTTGAAAGTTCCCTCGGGGCGCCCCCCGAACAATCAGGAGCAGCACAGGCATGATGGAAGATAAAGACCCGACAGAGACCCGGGAATGGCTGGATGCGCTGGATGCCGTCACCAAGTACAGCGGCGCCGAGCGCTCCGCGGAGCTGCTCAAGCGGCTCGCCAAGCACGCCACCGAAGTGGGTGTGCAATTGCCGAGTGCGATCACCACACCCTTCCGCAACACCATCGCCCCGCAGAACGAGAAGATGATGCCGGGGGATCTGTTCATGGAGCGTCGCATCCGCTCCCTGGTGCGCTGGAATGCCCTGGCCATGGTGATGCGGGCCAATGACAACAACGAGGGGCTGGGCGGGCATATTTCCAGTTTTTCCTCCAGCGCGACGCTCTACGATGTCGGCTACAACTATTTTTTCCGCGGCAGTGAAAACGGTCACCCCGGTGACCTGGTGTTCTATCAGGGTCACAGTGCTCCCGGCATGTATGCCCGCTCCTACCTCGAGGGTCGCCTGACCGAGGAGCAGCTGGACAACTTCCGCCGCGAGGTGGACGGTAACGGCCTTTCTTCCTATCCCCACCCCTGGCTGATGCCCGACTACTGGCAGTTTCCCACGGTGTCCATGGGGCTTGGGCCCATACAGGCCATCTACCAGGCCCACGTGATGAAATACCAGCAGAGCCGCGGTCTGGTGGACCATGCGGACCGCCAGGTGTGGTGCTTCCTCGGCGACGGGGAATGCGACGAGCCGGAGTCTCTCGGTGCCATTTCCAAGGCCGGCCGCGAGGGCTTGAGTAACCTGCAGTTCGTGGTCAACTGCAACCTGCAGCGCCTGGATGGCCCGGTTCGGGGTAATGGCAAGATCATCCAGGAGCTGGAGGGTATCTTCCGCGGTGCCGGCTGGAATGTGATCAAGGTGGTCTGGGGCCGCAAGTGGGACCCGCTGTTGGAGAAGGACACCACCGGCCTGCTGGCCCAGCGCATGGACGAGGTCTGTGACGGCGAGCTGCAGAACTACAAGTACAACGGCGGGGCCTACACGCGCGAGCATTTCTTCGGCAAGTACCCGGAGCTATTGGAGCTGGTCAAGGACCTCTCCGATGACGAGATCATGTACCTGAACCGCGGTGGTCACGACCCCTACAAGATCTACGCGGCCTATGCCGCGGCGGTGGAAGAGAAGGAGCGGCCCACGGTCATTCTGGCGATGACAGTGAAGGGCTACGGTACCGGCGAGGCGGGTGAGGCCAACAACGAGACCCACTCCCTGAAGAAGCTCGACTTCGACAACCTCAAGGCCTTCCGCGATCGCTTTGACATTCCGATTTCCGACAGTGAACTGAAGAACGTTCCCTACTACCGACCGGCGCCGGACAGCCCTGAAATGCGCTACATGCGTCAGCGCCGCGAGGAGCTGGGCGGTTCGATTCCCGCTCGTCGACGGGAGCTGAAGCCCCTGACCACGCCGGCGCTCTCGAGCTTTGACAACCAGCTCAAAGGCAGTGGCAAACGGGAAATATCCACTACCATGGCCTTCGTGCGGCTGCTCTCCACCCTGGTCAAAGACAAGGAGATCGGCGAGCGTGTGGTGCCCATCGTGCCGGATGAGGCGCGCACCTTTGGCATGGAGGGCATGTTCCGGCAGCTCGGTATCTACTCATCGGTGGGGCAGCGCTATACCCCCCACGATGCCGGTCAGATCATGTTTTACAAGGAGGATGAACGCGGCCAGATTCTCGAAGAGGGCATCAACGAGGCCGGGGCCTTCTCGTCCTGGCTGGCAGCGGCGACCTCCTACAGCACCAGCGGCTACCCGATGGTGCCCTTCTACATTTTCTACTCGATGTTCGGTTTCCAGCGTATCGGCGACCTGGCCTGGGCCGCCGGCGACAGTCAGGCCCGGGGTTTCCTGATCGGTGCCACCGCCGGGCGCACCACGCTGAATGGCGAGGGCCTGCAGCACCAGGACGGCCACAGCCATATCCTGGCCAGCACCATTCCCAACTGCGTGAGTTACGACCCCGCCTACGCCTATGAACTGGCGGTGATTATTCAGGATGGCCTGCGTCGGATGTACCACCTTGGCGAAAACAAGTTCTACTACATCACCACCATGAACGAGAACTACCACCAGGCGGAAATGCCGGCAGGTGCCGAGGAGGGCATCATCCAGGGCATGTATGCCCTGCGGCGGGCACCGAAGAAAAAGGCCCCCCGGGTGCAGCTGATGGGGGCCGGCACCATCCTGCGCGAGGTCGAGGCCGCAGCGGAGATCCTGGAAAAGGACTACGGTGTGCTGGCGGATATCTGGAGCCTGACCAGCATCAACGAGTTGCAGCGTGAGGGGACCGCCGCGGTGCGCTGGAACCTGCTCCATCCGGAGGAGGAACCGAAGGTGCCCTACGTCACACGCCAGCTCGAAGGGACCGAAGGCCCGGTGATTGCCGCGACCGATTACATGAAGGCTCACGCCGAGCAGCTGCGTCAGTTCATTCCGCGCCGCTACGCGGTGCTGGGCACTGATGGTTTCGGCCGCAGCGACACCCGCGAACGCCTGCGCCGCTTCTTTGAAGTCAGCCGCGAATATGTGGCGCTGGCCGCCCTGCGGGCGCTGGCCGACGAGGGGACGATCAAGATGTCCGTGGTGGTGGAGGCGATGCGCGCCTTCAACATTTCGGCAGAAAAGCCCGACCCGACCACCGTATAAGCGACAGGATACCAAGGCATGGCTGAACAACAGGTAAAAGTCCCGGATATCGGCGGGGCCGAGGGCGCGGAAGTCATCGAGCTGCTGGTCGAGGTGGGCGACACCGTGGAGGTGGAGCAGAGCCTGCTGGTGCTGGAATCCGACAAGGCGTCGATGGAAATTCCCTCGTCCCTGGCGGGCACGATCAAGGAGATCCTGGTCAAGGTCGGCGACGAGCTGGCGGAAGGTTCGCCGATCGCCGTTGTCGAGGTGGAAGGCGAGTCCGGCGATGGCGAGGAGTCCGCCTCGTCGGAGTCGGACGCCTCCGATGGCGACAGCGACGGCGATGAAGAGTCAGGCGAGGCCGACAAATCGGCGGAAAAAGCCGACGCCAAGGCGGACGACAAGGCCTCCGCGAAAGAATCGGGCGGCAGCGACGACAAGGGCGAGACTGCCAGCAAGGGCGGCAGCCGGGAAGTCACCGTGGAAATCCCCGACATCGGCACCGAGGATGCGGTCGACCTGATCGAGCTCTGCATCCAGGTGGGTGACGAGGTCGGGGAAGGCGACTCCCTGGTGGTGCTGGAATCCGACAAGGCCTCCATGGAGGTACCTGCGCCCCAGGCCGGCAAGCTGGTCAAGTGGCTGGTCAAGGAGGGCGGCACGGTACGCCAGGGCGATCAGCTGGCGGTTCTGGCGGTCGCCGGCGGCGCCGATGATGCCACAGCCGATGAGTCTGAAACCGACGGTGACGAGGCCGACAAGGACAGCCCGGAGGCCGGCAAGGAGCAGGCGGCCAAGCGCGAAAAACCGCAGGGCGATAGCGACAGCCGTGGATCTTCGGCTGCCTCGGAGTCTCCCGCGAAGTCGTCTTCGCGCCCGTCGAGTGGCGCCGCGGAGAGCCCCTCCAACGAGCCCGCCGCCCGCAGCGATGGCGAGCTGGTCTACGCGGGGCCCGCAGTGCGCAAGCTGGCGCGCGAGTTCGGGGTGGATATCACTCAGGTGGTGGGTACCGGTCCGCGCGACCGCGTCCTCAAGGAGGATGTGCAGACCTACGTCCAGCGCGCCCTGAACAACCGCGGTGCGTCGGCGGGGGCAACTGGCGGCGCCGGCATTCCCCCGATACCCGAAGTCGACTTTGCCGCCTTCGGTGAGGTGGAGAGCGTTGCCCGCTCCAAGATGGACAAGCTCACCGCCGCCAACATGCACCGCAGCTGGCTGAACGTGCCCCATGTGACCCAGTGGGATGACGCGGACATCACGGAGCTGGAGGCCTTCCGCGCGTCGCTCAAGGGCGAGGCGGAAAAGCGCGGCACCAAGCTCACCCCGGTGCCCTTCCTGCTCAAGGCCTGCGCCATCGCGCTGCGGGACAATCCCAAGTTCAATGCCTCGCTGTCGACGGACGGGGAAAATCTGGTCTACAAGCGCTATTTCCACATCGGCATGGCGGTGGATACCCCCGCCGGATTGGTGGTCCCGGTCATTCGGGACGTGGACCAGAAGAGCATCTGGGAGTTGGCTGAGGAAGTGATCGAGCTGGCCGGGAAAGCCCGCGACCGCAAGCTCAAGCCCCAGGAAATGCAGGGTGGCTGCTTCACCATTTCCAGCCTTGGCAATATTGGCGGTCGCGGCTTTACGCCGATCGTCAATCCGCCGGAGGTGGGCATCCTCGGGATTTCACGGGCGAGTGTGCAGCCGGTCTGGGATGGTGAGGCCTTCCAGCCCCGCAAGATGCTGCCGCTGGCGCTGTCCTACGACCATCGGGTGATCAACGGCGGTGACGCCGGGCGGTTCTGCACCCAGCTGGTGGGATTGCTGGGGGATATCCGCCGCCTGCTGATGTAGGCGGCGGATTCGCGAGGGCGAGAGTCTCGGGCTCAGTAGACGTACTGAAGCCCGAACACCATGGTGCGTCCGAACTCGTCGTACTGCAGCAGGCGCCGGGAATTGCCGGCGTAGTGGTGGGCGGGTTCATTGCTTACAGGCGCACGCCGACCCGTTGAATATGTTCCCGGAGTTGTGGGTTTTCGATCTGATCGAAAGCGGAGAGGTCTATCTCAAGCGGAAGCAGCAGGTCGTCCAGTGCGTTGCTGATCCGGTTGAGTGTCGCCAGATCAATATCTCCCAGCAGCGTCAGATCAATGTCCGATGTCGGCCGGTGTCGCCCCATTGCGCGGGAGCCGTAGAGAATGGCGCCCTGTACCTCCGGGTAGCGGAAGAGGACCCCGCGAATGGCCTCGGCCTGTTCGGGAGCGAGACCGGAAACCGCCGTTGTTTCACTCGGCATCCCGCAGGGTCTCCAGACGTTCCGCCAATTGGCAGAACAGGACGTGGTAGCGTTCGGTAATCGCCTCGGCGATCTGCCGTGCCGTGGATTCATTATAGGTGTGCGAGGTGCGGTTGCGATTGGCAATCATGTCCATCCACTGCTCCCCATCGGTAATCAAGCCCACAGCGAAAGCGCGACGAGTGGCATCGCGGGAGCCCATCAGGTTCTGCTCACCCTGGTAGCGCAAGTAGTCGCGCAGACAGTTGCAGGCCAGCTCGTGGGTGAACTCGAAAGCCTGTATCAGCCCCTGTTTCTCGAGGTTGAAAAGCTCGCGCTCGCGGCTGAGCTCCACGGCTTCCGTGAGGTTGCCGAGGGCTCGTTGATAGTTTGCCAGGCGTTGCTGCCAGCGGATGTCATCATCCATTTCCAAACCTCCAGACGCATTGGGCCGGCCCGTGGCCCGGCTGCATTCTGCCACCAATTTAACAGGTCGCAGCGTAACATTGATTGTGTTCTTCACCGGCTGGCACGCTGCCTGCTTGTGCCTGTTAGTATCAGAACACAGGCGAGAGGGGCGTGGCATGGCGGACAGGCGGCATCTGGCACATTGGCGAAACGACTTTCTGGAGAGTCACGGCCTGCCAGTGGCCTACCTGGAGCAGGCGGCGCGCTGGTTCGAGCCCATCGCCGCGGTCCTCGCGATGCACTGTTCCGGCGCAAATCGCCCCCTTCTGGTGGGCATAAATGGTGCGCAAGGCTCCGGCAAGACGACGCTCAGCGCCTATCTCTGTGAGTGGCTGGTGCGTGAAAAGGGGCTGCGTGCCCTGTCTCTGTCCATTGACGATGTTTACCGCACCCGCGCCGAGCGGCAGCAGCTGGCGCGGGATGTTCATCCACTGCTGGTGACCCGCGGGGTGCCGGGCACCCACGATATTCCTCTCCTGCTGCAAACCCTGGATGCCCTCGGCTCCGCGCCCGGAACCCTGCCGGTAGCGGTGCCGCGCTTTGACAAGGCTCGGGATGACCGTGCGCCGGCGACACACTGGCCACGGGTGCAGCCGCCCCTGGATGTCATTCTGCTGGAGGGCTGGTGTCTCGGTGCCGGCCCGCAGGCCCCCGAGGCTCTGGTGGCGCCGTGCAATGCCCTGGAGCGCGACGAGGACAGCGAGGGGCGGTGGCGAGACTACGTCAATCGGCAGCTCGGCGCCGATTACGCCAGCTTGCATGCCCGGGTGGATACCTGGTTGATGCTGCAGGCGCCATCCTTCGATGAGGTATTGCGCTGGCGCAGCGAACAGGAAGACAAGCTGCGTGCCAGGCAGTCGGGCGCGGGGGTCATGGATGCCGCCGCCCTCGGCCGTTTCGTGCAGCATTACGAGCGCCTGACACGGCATTGCCTGGAGACGCTGCCCGCTCGCATGGATCTGGTCTGGTCGCTGGATCGCCAGCGCCAGATCACGCACTGGCGCGGCCCCCTGGTGCCGGCATGAGGCCCCGCTTGCTGGTTGTCAGCGATCTCGACGGGTCCTTGCTGGACCACCACGATTACCGTTTCGATGCCGCCGAGCCCGCGCTGGCGGCCCTGCGGGAGCGGGGCATTCCCCTGGTGCTGTGCAGCAGCAAGACCCGGGCGGAAATGGAGCCCCTGCGCGAGTCGCTGGGCAACCGCGATCCCTTTATCGTGGAGAACGGTGCCGCGGTCTACATCCCGGTGGGTAGCCTGCGTCGGGCACCGCGCGATACCTGGCAGGAGGGAGACTACTGGGTGCGCGCCTTTGCGCCACCGCGTCAGCGCTGGCTGGATCTCCTGGCATCACTGCGTCCCCGCTTCGGCGATCACTTTACGCACTTCGACCGGATGGGGCTCGAGGGGGTGGTGGCCGCGACCGGGCTGGAGCGCCAGGCTGCGGCGCGCGCACTGCAGCGGGAGTACAGCGAGCCGGTGCTCTGGCAGGGCGACGAGCAGACGCGACAGGCCTTCCTGGCGGCTCTCACCGGGGCCGGAGCCACAGTATTGCAGGGGGGGCGGTTTCTCTCGGTGGCAGGTGATTGTGACAAGGGGCGGGCCCTGCGCTGGTTGCGCGCGTGCATCCAGCAGGAGGACCCGGCACGGGATGTGCATGACCTCGCTATAGGCGACAGCGCCAACGACAGTGCGATGCTGGAAAGTGCCCGCCACGCCCTGGTGATCCGTTCACCGGTGCACGACTTCCCGGCCTTGCAGCGGCAGGCACGCACCGACTACAGCCAAGGTTATGGGCCAGTCGGCTGGTGCGAAGGTGTCATGGCCTGGCTGGCGCGCCTGGACCCTTCAGCGACGGAGTGAACCCATGGGTGACTTTTACCAGAACGGCATCATCACGACTCTGCACAACCTGTCGCAGCGACCGGTGGATGAACTGGAGGCGGAGCTGCTGCAGTTTTCGCGGCAAAGGCCCCTGGGGCTGATCCTGCCCTCCCTCTATTCCGAGCTGGAGGGAGAGGCGCTGCCCCAGATTATTGCCGAGTTGGCACAGGTCCCCTACCTCTCGGAGGTGGTGATCGGTCTCGATCGCGCCGATCAGGCGCAGTTCCAGCACGCGCTGGAATTTTTCGGGGCCCTGCCTCAGCGCCATCGGGTGCTGTGGAATGACGGGCCGCGACTGCGAGCGCTGGATGCCGAGCTGCAGGCCCAGGATCTGGCGCCGCGGGAGCCGGGCAAGGGGCGCAATGTCTGGTACTGCATGGGTTATGTGCTGGCTTCCGGACGCACCGAATCCGTTGCCCTGCACGACTGCGATATTCTCACCTACGATCGCTCGCTGCTGGCGCGCTTGATCTATCCGGTGGCCCACCCGGGTTTCAACTACGAGTTCTGCAAGGGTTACTACGCCCGCGTCGCAGGCGGCAAGATCAATGGCCGGGTCAGTCGCCTGCTGGTGACGCCGCTGCTGCGGGCACTGAAAAAAACCCTCGGGGACATGGAGTACCTCGAGTACATGGACAGTTTTCGCTATCCCCTCGCCGGTGAGTTCTCCTTCCGTCGCGACGTGCTCACGGATATCCGCATTCCCAGCGACTGGGGCCTGGAGATCGGTGTGCTCTCGGAGGTATACCGGAACTACGCCAATAACCGCCTCTGCCAGGTGGATATCGCCGATGTCTACGACCACAAGCATCAGGACATGTCGGTGGATGACGACAGTCAGGGGCTCTCCCGGATGTCCGTGGATATTGCCAAGGCCCTGTTTCGCAAGCTGGCCACCCGCGGCGTCACCTTCAACAGCGAGTCCTTCCGCTCCCTCAAGGCCACCTACTATCGCATCGCCCTGGATTTCGTCGAAACCTACCACAACGATGCGATCATGAACGGACTGCGTCTCGATATTCACAATGAGGAGGTAGCGGTGGAGATGTTTGCGGAAAACATCATGAAGGCCGGGGAGGCTTTCCTGGCGCGACCCATGGAGCGCCCCTTCATTCCCGGCTGGAACCGGGTGATCAGCGCGATCCCGGATATCCTGGAGCGCCTGCAGGCAGCCGTTGAAGCCGATTCCGCCGAATTCGGAGTGCCGGCGTGAGTGGAGGGAATGGCGAGACAGACACCCTCGAGCGCCTGCGGGAGCGGGTCCGCCAACACCTGGAGGTCATCTATGCCGAGGTGCCCGGGGTCGAGGCCGACGCTGCGCTGGTGGCGTCGCTGCTGGATACCATGCGCCTGGGGGCGGAGGTGCAGGCGCCGGAACCCTACGTCAACCACTGGAGCGAGCGCGATGCGCTGCTGATTACCTACGGCGACAGCCTGCTGGGGGTGGGCGAAAAGCCTCTGCACACCCTGAAGCGCTTCCTCGATGCCCACGCCAACGACGTCCTCAGTGGCGTGCATATTCTGCCCTTTTACCCCTGGACCTCGGACGACGGTTTCGCCGTACTGGACTACTCCAGCGTCAACGAGGCCCTGGGCAACTGGCAGGATATCCGCGCCATCGCCGGGGACTACGACCTGATGGCCGACCTGGTCATCAATCACTGCTCCAGCCGCAGTGCCTGGTTCGAAAACTTCCTGCGCGATGAGGAGCCGGGCCGGGACTATTTCTTCACCGCATCGCCCGAGGTGGACCTGTCGACGGTGGTGCGCCCGCGGACATCGCCCCTGCTGCGCCCGGTCGAGACCGTCCGCGGTACCCGCCACGTCTGGTGTACCTTCAGTCACGATCAGGTGGATCTGGACTTTCGCAACCCGGAGGTGCTGCGGCAGTTCGTGGCGATCCTGCGCCTGTATCTCGACCAGGGAGTGCGCATCATCCGCCTGGACGCGATTGCCTTCCTGTGGAAAATCCCGGGCACCAGCTGCCTGAACCTGCCCCAGACTCACGAAGTGGTACGCCTGCTGCGGACCCTGGTGGAGCACGCCCGCCCCGATGCGCTGCTGATCACCGAGACCAATATCCCCAACCGCGAGAATCTGTCCTATTTCGGCAATGCCAACGAGGCTCACTGTGTCTACAACTTCTCGCTGCCGCCCCTGCTGATCAATACGCTGCTGACCGGGGACTGCACCTACCTGCGCCAGTGGCTGATGAGCATGCCGCCGGCCCAGAACGGGACCACCTATTTCAACTTCATCGCCTCCCACGACGGCATTGGTCTGCGCCCGGCGGAGGGGCTGTTGAGCGACGAGGAGCTGGCGGCGCTGATCGGGACCCTGCAGCGCTTCGGCGGCCGGGTCTCCTGGCGCGCGCTGGAGGGGGGAGAGCAGCGGCCCTACGAGGTCAATATCGCCCTCTACGACGCGCTCCAGGGGACGGTGTCAGGCAGCGACAGTCTCGGTCTGCAGCGCTTTGTCTGCGCCCACGCGATCATGTTTGCGTTGGAGGGAATTCCGGGTGTGTATATCCACAGCCTGCTGGGTACCCGCAACGACTATCAGCGCCTCGAACACAGTGGGCACAACCGCGCCATCAATCGCCACCAGTGGCAGTGGCCGGCGCTGGAGGCGGAGCTGGCGGACCCGGACAGCCCCCACCACCAGGTGCTGGTGCAGTTGCAGGCCCTGTTGCGCATCCGTGGCCGACAGCCGGCCTTCCACCCCAATGCGACCCAGTTCACGCTGCAGCTGGGCAGCGCGATGCTCGGCTTCTGGCGCCAGAGCCAGGACCGCCGCCAGAGCATCTTCTGTGTGAGCAACGTCAGCAACCAGGCCTGCGAGCTCAACTTGCGCGACCTCAACCTGATCGATACCGACAGCTGGCGGGACCTGATCACTGGCGAGCAGTTTGCAGGGGTCGATCACACCCTGACCCTGCAGCCCTACCAGAGTGTGTGGTTGAGCAACCGCTAGCGGCGGGGCGAATTCCCGTGACATAATCACGGTCCATTTTGTCCACATGCGGCGCTCATGACACTGCTGATCGCGTTTGCGATTCTCGCCATTGCGACCTCCTTCATCTGTTCGATCCTGGAAGCGGCTCTGCTGTCCATCACCCCCAGCTACATCGCCCAGCAGAAGCTGGAGCGGCCTCGGCTGTGGCGCCAGTTGCGGGAGATGAAGGACCAGATTGACCAGCCGCTGGCGGCCATTCTGACCCTGAACACCGTGGCCCATACGGTGGGCGCGACCGGCGTCGGGGCGCAGGTGGTCAAGCTCTACGGCGATGCCTACCTGGGTATAGCCTCGGCAGTGATGACGGCGCTGATCCTGGTGCTGTCGGAGATCCTGCCCAAGACCATCGGGGCGCGCTACTGGAATGTCATGGCGCCCTTCCTCCCCGCCGTCCTGAATTTCATGATTTTCACGCTGCGGCCCTTTATCTGGATGTCGGACCGCATCATGAACCTGTTCGGCGGCCAGCCGGTGGAGCATGACATCCGCCTGGAGATCAAGGCGTTGGCACTGCTGGGGCGGGAACTCGACAAGATCGACGAAGACGAGCAGCGGGTGATCAGCAACATTCTCGATCTCCATGAAGTCACTGTGCGCCAGATCATGACCCCGCGGATCGTCTGCGAGTTTGTGTCACCGGACCTGCCGGTGACGGATTTCCGCGATTTTGTCCGCGAGCACCAGTTTTCACGCTACCCGGTACTGGACCACGAGGAAGTACCCCTGGGCATGGTCTTTCGTCACGACCTGATCGACGCGGACCCGGATGCCACGGTGCGCGGGCTGATGAAGCCGGTCACCGTGGTGTCGGACCTGGACAGCGTGGAAAGCCTGATGATGCGCTTCATGGGTGAGCGTCAGCACATGCTGCTGGTTTACGACGAATACGGCAGCTGGCTGGGGCTGGTGACCATGGAGGACGTCATGGAGGCGATTATCGGCCAGCCCATCCTCGACGAGACCGACGACATCCCCAACATGCGGCGACATGCCCGGCGCCGTTGGAAAAATCGCCTCAAGACCCGCACCGAACCCGAGCGACAGCAGGTATAAGCGCGGATCTCGCCGAATTGCTGTGAAAGATGTAGGGTCGGCAGAGTCAAGGCATTGAGCCGGCCGGGGCCGGCTCAATGCGAGATCGGCCTCAGTTTTCAGCGATGACGTCCACCGCGAACAGTGCGGTGGTGCCGCTGACTTCGTTGCCGACAATCAGCAGGTCCTCGCCGCTGGGGCTGTCTTCGGCGGCGACGAAGCGAATCGATTCCGGCCCCAGATCCCCGGCCGCGGAGAAGTCCCCGGCATCCACCAGGGCCTCGATGTCCACGCTGAAGTCGCGGGTGTTCAGGTATTGCACAAACTCGGCGCGCTCGGGGTTACTGACGTCGTAGACCATGATGCCGCCGACCCGCTCCAGGCCGATGAAGGCATAGATTTTACCGTCTATCGTCGCCACCTCGATTGCTTCAGGTTCGGGACCCTTGTCGTCGGAACGGTCGTCGCCGCCGTTCTCATCGTTGCTGGCGTTGAAGTCCTCGCCGAGGCGTTCGGCGGTCAGGGTTTCAAAGTCGTTGCCGCTGTCGAAGACGCGCTCGCCGGTGCTGCCGTTCCAGATGCTGAATGAGCGTGCGCCGTAGCTGTAAAGTGCCTCGTAGACGCAGCCCTCGGTCGGCTGACCGGTGGTTTCCAGGCTGCCGGCTGGACAGTCGCGGACCCCCAGGTTGGCGATGACCTTGATTCGCCCGAGGTTGGCGTTGTCAGTCAGGGTCTCCAGATCTGGTGCGAAGCGCTGCAGGTTGGCCAGTTCGATGGTGGCACCGCTGTCCAGGATATCGCCGACGCGAATTTCGTCGAGGTAGTGGAAGCAGTCGCCGTCGTCGTAGTCAAAGCCGCCCTGGGCGCTGCAGTCTTCGCGACTCTCGGCATCCGTGAGGTATTCGCGGCCGTCGCCCTCGTTGGCGGTAACCAGATAGGTGATGCCGCTGACTTCGTAGCTGGTCATGCTGTCGGGCATGTAGACGCCGCGCAGGGGCCACTGGCGCAGGTTGATGCCGCCGTCGCGGTTGCTGGCATCCAGCTCGTTGCCCGGCAAGCTGTGGTCCTTGTAGCCGAGGCCGGTCACCTCGCTGATGATCCCGGCGTCGATATCGACCCTGGCGACAGCATTGTTTTCCTGCAGGGCCACCCAGGCGGTGCGGCTGTCGCTGGATACGGCGATGTATTCCGGCTCCAGGTCCTGGGCAATGGAGGCACTCTTTGCGGAAATGCGCACGTCTTCATCCAGGGCTTTGCTACCGCCGGTGTTGAAGTCGTTGAAGCGCAGCTGTTTGACGTTTGCTGCGCTGACGCTGCCGGCTCCAGCGGAGACATCAATCAGGGTAATGCTGCCCTCTGGATCCACGCTGTAATCACCGTTGGGCTCACCTTCATTGGCTACCAGCACGGTATTGCCGTCAGGAGTGAAGGTCAGCATATCCGGCAGGGCACCGGCCTCCACGGCGGACAGGAAGGTGCCGTCGGTCTGGTAGAAGGCCACCCAGCCGTTGTCCTGCTTCACGTCCGCTTCGACGGCCACTGCCAGGGTGTTTCCCGAGACCGCCACGCTGTTCGCTGCGCCAAGGGAATCGGGCCCGTCAAGCTCCACTACCGCGCCGGCAATATCCGCGGCCACATCCAGGGAGCGTGCCAGGGTGGGGGTCGAGGGGGCACTGATGTCCAGAATGTCGACCCGTCCAGAGTTGGCATTGACCACGAAGGCCTGGCGGGTGGCGGGGTCGTAGTCGACGATTTCCGCCGCACTCTCATCAAATTCACCGGTCTCGTAGCGGCCCAGGAAGGTCAACCCGATACGGCTGGCGGTGGCGTCCTCCCCGGGTGTACCGGGGCTGCCATCGAGCCCGTCGCGGCCATCGCGACCGTCGTCACCCTCGCAACCGGCAAGAATCAGGGGCAGGGTCAGGCAGCTGGCCAGCAGCCAGGGTCGGTGTTGGTAGGTCATGCGCTTTCTCCATGGATTGTCACTTGTGCCCCCATGGTGAGTCGCGTGTGTGACGGGGCGGTGGCACTTTGGTGAAAGAAGCGTGACGGTGGGCCGCCAGTCGCGCTTCCTGTAGCCGCCGATCATCGTGTTACACTCCGCTACCGGAGCCCCAGCCGGGGCCGATAACACGGACCAGAGTCAGGAAGTCGAGCCAGCATGATCATCAAGCCCCGCGTCCGCGGTTTTCTCTGCACCACCACCCATCCCCTTGGCTGCGAGGCCAACGTCCGTCACCAAATCGAGCATGTGCGCAGCCACGGCCCGATCGACAATGGCCCCAAGCGTGTGCTGGTGATCGGTGCCTCCACCGGCTACGGCCTGGCTTCGCGCATTACCGCCGCCTTTGGCAGTGGGGCGTCCACCCTGGGCATCTTCTTCGAGAAGGAGGGGACCGAAAGCAAGCCGGGGACGGCGGGTTGGTACAATAGCGCCGCCTTCCACAAGTTCGCCGACGCCGAGGGTCTGTATGCCAAGAGCATCAACGGCGATGCCTTCAGCGACGAGGTCAAACAGAAGACCATCGACACCATTCGCGCCGACCTCGGCCAGGTGGACCTGGTGGTCTACAGCCTGGCGGCCCCTCGCCGGGTGCACCCGAAGACCGGTGTGGTGCACAACTCGACCCTGAAGCCGATCGGCAAGCCAACGGTGCAGAAGGGCGTGAACACCGACAAGCAGGCAATCCAGGAGTTTCACCTGGAGCCCGCCAGTCAGGAGGAAATCGACAACACCGTCGCCGTGATGGGCGGTGAGGACTGGCAGATGTGGATTGAGGCCCTCGATGAGGCCGGCGTGCTGGCCGAGGGGGCGAAGACCACCGCCTATACCTATATCGGCGAGAAGATGACCTGGGACATTTACTGGCACGGAACCATCGGCGCCGCCAAGCAGGATCTCGACCGCCGCGTGGTGGATATCCGTGAGCGCCTGGCGGCGAAGGGCGGCGATGCGCGGGTCTCGGTGCTCAAGGCCGTGGTGACCCAGGCCAGCGCGGCGATTCCCGCGATGCCCATCTACCTGGCCATCCTGTTCAAGGTGATGAAGGAGCGCGGGGTGCACGAGGGCTGTATCGAGCAGATTGACAGCCTGTTCCGCGAGTCCCTGTACAGTCCGACTCCCCAGCTGGACGACGAGGGCCGGCTGCGTGCGGACCGCAAGGAGCTGGATCCCGCGGTGCAGGAAGAGGTGGCCCGTCTGTGGGAGCAGATTGACACCGACAACCTGCACCAGTTGTCGGATTTTGACGGCTACCGCCGGGAGTTCCTGCAGCTGTTTGGCTTTGAGGTCGACGGGGTGGACTACGAAGCCGACGTCAATCCGAAGGTCGATATCGCCAACCTGGTGTAGAGCCATGTTTGAACACGGAATCCCCCACGCGCTCTCGACCCGGGTGCGCCGGGTCGTCGCCCCCAACCCGGGGGTGATGACCGGCCCCGGCACCAATACCTACCTGCTCGGCGAGCGCGAGGTGGCGGTGGTGGACCCCGGCCCGGATCTGCCCGAACATATCGAGGCGATTCTCGATGCCGTCGGGGAGGGCAGCATCCGCTGGCTGATCTGTACGCATACCCATCCGGATCATTCTCCTGCCTGGCAGGCCTTGGCGGAGCGCACCGGTGCCGAAGTGATCGGCGCCCTGGCGGAAGACCGTCGCTTCCAGGACCCCACCTTTGCCCCCACCGAGGAGCTGGCGCACGACTGGTATCTGCAGACGGAAGAATTCAGCCTGCGCGCCGTGCATACCCCGGGGCACGTCAGCAACCACTACTGCTTCCTGCTGGAAGAGGAGGGCATGCTGTTTGCCGGGGACCACATCATGAACGGTTCCACCGTGGTGATTGTGCCGCCGGGCGGCGACATGCAGGCCTATATTGCCTCCCTGCGCTGCCTGCTGGAGTATCCCCTGGAGAGCATCGCGCCGGGCCACGGCGACCTGATTCACACCCCCCGCGAGGAAGTGGAAAAACTGGTCGCCCACCGGCTGGGGCGGGAGGCGAAGGTGCTGGCCGGTCTGCGCCAGCTGGGTCGCTGTGACCTGGATACCCTGGTGCGGGTGGTCTACGACGACGTCGACAGTGCCCTCCACGAGTGGGCCAAGCTGTCGATGACCGCGCATCTGATCAAGCTCGAGCGCGAGGGGCTGGCGCGGGCTCTGCCCGATACTGCAGAGTGGGAGCCACTGCCCGACTGAACCTGCCCCGGGCGCCTTCCGTAATACCAATAAAGACAGGAAAGGAGACCGCCATGCAAGGACTGATGATGGACATGCCGCTGACGATCACCATGATCATGCGGCACGCCGAACAGGTATTCGGTCAGCGGGAGATCGTCTCGGTGACTCGCGACAACCCGCGTCACCGCTACACCTATCGCGAGGCCTTCGCCCGCGCCCGGCGCCTGGCCAATGTGCTGGCGGGCTGGCAGCTGGCCAAGGGCGAGCGCATCGGCACCCTGGCCTGGAACGATTACCGCCACCTGGAAACCTATTACGCCAGCGCCTGCAGCGGGCTGGTCTGCCACACCATCAACCCGCGGCTGTTCCCGGAGCAACTGGTCTACATCATCAACCATGCCGAGGACCGCTACATCTTTCTCGATCCGGACTTTCTGCCCCTGGTGGAAAAGCTGGCGCCGGAGTGCCCCGGGGTGAAGGGCTGGGTAGTCCTCACGGATGCCGCGCACATGCCGGAAAGCGGGCCGGAAAATCTCCTCTGCTACGAAAGCCTGCTGGCGGATGCCTCCGATGTCTATGACTGGCCCCAGCTTGACGAGCAGGATGCCTGCGCCCTCTGTTACACCTCGGGCACCACCGGCAACCCCAAGGGCGTCCTCTATTCCCACCGCTCCACCATGCTGCATGCCTACGCCACGATGATGCCCGATGCCATGGGCCTGAGCAGCCGCGATGTGGTCCTGCCCATCGTACCCATGTTCCACGTCAACGCCTGGGGCAATCCCTATTCCTGCCCCATGGCCGGCGCCAAAATCGTATTCCCCGGCAACCGCATGGGCGATGGGGAAACGCTCTGTGCCCTGATCAATGAGGAGCAGGTGACCAAATCCGCCGGGGTGCCTACGGTGTGGCTGGCGCTGCAGGCCTGGTTGCGCAAAAGCGGCGGCTCAGTGCCCTCACTCGGCCAGATTATTGTCGGCGGCGCTGCCTGTCCCCTGTCCATTGCCGAAGAGTTCGACCGCCACGGGGTGGAAACCCGGGTGGGCTGGGGTATGACCGAGATGAGCCCCCTGGGCAGTGTCAATGCCAGTTTCGCCGAGCGGGACAGCTACAGCGACGCGGAATTCGCCAGGTTGCGTCTCAAGGCCGGCCGGCCGATTTTCGGTGTGGAGATGAAGATTGTCGACGATCATGGCGAATCCCTGCCCTGGGACGGCGAAGCCTACGGCTCCCTCAAGGTGCGGGGGCCCTGGATCGCCTCCCAGTATTTCCGGCAGGAGCCGGGCGATGCCCACGCCGAGCCGGGCTGGTTCGAGACCGGTGATGTGGCCACCATCGATACGGATGGCTATATGGCCATTACCGATCGCACCAAGGACGTGATCAAGTCCGGCGGCGAGTGGATCTCCTCCATCGAGCTGGAAAACCTGGCCACCAGTCACCCCAAGGTGGCCGAGGCCGCGGTCATCGGCCGCGTGCATCCGAAATGGAGCGAGCGGCCCCTGCTGATCGTGGTGCGGGAGGCCGACGCCCCGGGCCTGGATGCCGACACCGTGCTCGCCTGGTTTCGCGGCAAGGTGGCGGACTGGTGGATTCCCGATGCGGTGGAATTCGTCGACGAGATACCCCACGGTGCCACCGGGAAGATCAACAAGCTGGCCCTGCGGGAGCAGTTTGCGGATTACCGCTTTGCCGGGTGAGTCTGCTCAAGCTCGTGCTCAATCGCCTCCGCGACAAACTGGTTCAGGCTTTCCCCCCGGGCTTTTGCCGCTTCCGCGGCATCATGGTGCAACTTCTCAGGAATTCGCACCTGGAATTTACCCGAATAGCTCCGGTTCGGTGGGATGCCGGCTTCACGACAGGTGTCCAGGAAAGCTTGCAGTGACAGTCGACCCTCTTGGCGCAACGATTCCACGGTGTTTGCATAGAAGTCGGCGCCGCCATTCAGGCCGGTGAACTCACCGCGGAACATGTCAATTTCGGGGTCGTACTGGATGACGGCGCGATAACCGTCAATCAGCATGATGTTGTTCATGGTTCCACTCCGTGCTCATGCAGCCATTTTCGGATACTGGTGATGGCTCCCTTGTCAGTGGTCGGGCTGGCGTAGATGGCAGCCAGGGTTCGCTGGTATTTTCGCTGCATTATGGTATCGCTTTTTGGTATCGCTCGAAATGCAGCCCGTGAGTCATCGAGAGAAAGCCAGTATCTCGGTGTTTTCTCGTGGGAGCCACGTCCGACCCGATCGACTTTGTCGTTTTCTAGTTGCACTATTCGTAGCGCACTCCCCCTCTCTGCTACGCAATCCACTTGTAAAACCCTGGCACAACTACTAGTATTCCCCGCCACAAACCCATTTCCCCCGGCGCAGAGACAGCAATGACCGACTACCCCCAGCGCACCATGCCCCAGGTTGTCGCGGAGACCGCGGCGCGCTTGCCCGAGCACCTGGCCGTGGTGGATGGCGACCTGCGGATGACCTATGCCGAGCTGGATGCGGCTCGCGAGCGGGCGGCCCGGGCCTTCATCGCCGCGGGCCTGCAGCACGGCGAGCGCATCGCCGTCTGGGCGCCCAACCGGGTGGAGTGGATCATCGCCGCCATCGGCGCCCAGAGTGTGGGGGGCGTGCTGGTACCCCTGAACACCCGGCTCAAGGGCAGCGAGGCGGCCTTTATTCTTCGCGCCAGTGGCGCGCGCTGGTTGTTCACAGTGGGTGACTTCCTGGGCATGCGCTATCCCGCGATGCTGGCGGCTGAAGACCTGCCGGCCCTCGAGGCGAGCGTGCTGTTTGCCGGTGAGGGGCAAGACTGCCAGGCCTGGGAAGATTTCCTGGCCGCGGGCGACAGCGTGGATGCCGCGGCACTGCAGGCGCGGGTGTCTGCAGTGCAGCCCGGGGATACGCTGGATATCCTCTTCACCTCCGGCACCACCGGCAAGCCCAAGGGGGTGGTGACCAGCCATGCCCAGAATATCCACGCCTTTGATATCTGGAGTACGACCGTCGGCCTCACGGACGCCGACAACTACATGATTATCAACCCCTTCTTCCACTCCTTTGGCTACAAGGCGGGGTGGCTGGCGGCGATTATCCGCGGCTGCCGCATTCTGCCGGTCCAGCAGTTCGAGCTGGACAGCGTGATGGCCTGTATCGAGCGGGAAAGGGTCTCCATGATTCCCGGGCCGCCGACCATCTACCAATCCATGCTGGCGCACCCCAACCGGCGCGACTTCGACCTGTCCAGCCTGCGCCTGGCGGTGACTGGCGCGGCGCCAGTGCCGGTCTCCCTGGTGGAGAAGATGCGTGGCGAGCTCGGCTTCCAGACCGTGGTTACCGCTTACGGCCTGACCGAAAGTTGCGGTGTGGTTTCCATCTGCCGTCCGGACGACTCCGCCGAGCGCATTTCCCACACATCCGGCAAGGCGATGCCCGGGGTGGAGATGAAATGCGTGGATGGCGACGGCAATGCAGTGCCCGCGGGCGAAGAGGGTGAAATCTGGTTCCGCGGGTTCAATGTCATGCAAGGCTACCTGGACAACCCCGAGGAAACTGCCCGCACGATCACGGAAGATGGCTGGTTGAAGACCGGTGATGTCGGCGTGATGGACGAAGAGGGCTACGTACGTATTACCGACCGCATCAAGGACATGTTTATCGTCGGCGGCTTCAACTGCTACCCGGCGGAGATCGAGAACAGCCTCTGCAGTCTGGACGGGGTCGCCCGCGCCGCGGTCATCGGTATCCCCGACGAGCGGATGGGCGAGGTCGCCTGCGCCTGGATTGTGCGCAGCCCCGGTGCCGAGCTGGATGAGGCCGCGGTGATCGCCTGGAGCCGCGAGAACATGGCCAACTACAAAGTGCCGCGCGCCGTACGCTTTGTCGATGAATTTCCCATGAATGCAGGTGGCAAGGTGCTGAAAAACGTCCTGCGCGAGTGGGCGGCCGCGGAGCGCCAGTGAGCCCCGCCTTCGACACGCGGGACGCCCTGTCCGCGCCAGCGCGAATGGATGCGACCGACCAGCGCATTGTCGACTTGTTGCGGGAGAACGGTCGCTTGCCCTACCGGGCCATTGCCCGAGAGTTGGGCGTGACCGAGGCCACGGTGCGGTCCCGGGTGCGGCGCCTGGAGGATGACAACCTGCTGCGCGTGGTGGCAGTGACCGACCTTGAGGCCGCGGGCTATGGCATGTTGCTTGCGGTGGGTGTGCAGGTGGAGAACCGCGCGCCGGAAGCCGTCGCCCGGGATATCGCCGGCATCACCGAAGTGTTCTCGGTCAATGTGGTGGTCGGCGCCCAGGATATCGAGGTGCTGATGGTGGCCGAGGATCAGGATGCCCTGCATCACCTGCTGCACGAGCGCCTCGCACGCGTGGACGGTGTGCGGCGACTGACACCGGCTCTGGCGGTCGACGTGCTCAAGAATCAGCCGGACTGGGTGCCTTTCCGTGAGTCGGCGTAGGCTGGACGAGATCGACCGGGCCATCGTCGAACACCTGGCCCACGATGCCCGCATCAGTAACCGGCAGATCGCGGCGGAGTTGGGGGTGACCGAGGGCACCGTCCGGGCGCGGGTCAAACGGATGGAGGAGGAGCGTCAGATCCGTATTACTGCGGTCACCAATATTGACCACGTCAGGGATGCGGCGCTGGCCTACATTTGGGTAGAGGTAGAACGCAGTCACCAGATCAGCGAGGTGGCACGGCAGCTGGCGGCGATTCCCGAACTGGGCTTCGTCGGCGAGATGCTGGGCCGCTCGGACATACTGGCGATTACCATGGTGCGCAATACCGAGCACCTGACCAGTTTTGTCCACCAGAACATCAGCGGCATTCCGGGTGTGCGCCGCACTGAAAGCACCCTGGGCGTGAACTTTGTGAAACACGATTACCGCATGGCGCGGATCGTCAGCTAGAGGAAACCGAGGCATGGACAAACGCATCACTGCCCGCGAGGCGGTCGCACAGATCAAGGACGGCATGACCGTCGGCATCGGTGGCTGGGGCCCCCGTCGCAAGCCGATGGCCCTGGTACGGGAGATTCTGCGCTCCGACGTGAAGGACCTCACGGTAGTGGCCTACGGCGGTGCCGATGTCGGCATGCTGTGCGCTTCCGGCAAGGTGAAAAAACTGATCTTTGCCTTCGTGTCCCTGGATTTCATTCCCCTGGAGCCCTTCTTCCGCCAGGCGCGGCAGAACGGCAACATGGAGGTAATGGAGATCGACGAGGGCATGATGCTGCTGGGCCTGCGCGCCGCGGCCTGGCGCCTGCCCTTCATCCCCACCGAAGTGGGTCTGGGCACCGATATCATCAGCAAGAACCCGGATATCAAGGTGATCGACAGCCCCTACGACGACAAGGAGTGGGTGGCCATGCCGGCACTCAAGCTGGACGTCTCCCTGATCCACGTGGATCGCGCCGACGCCCGCGGCGTCTGCCAGATCGGTGGGCCCGACCACTACCTGGACGACTGGTTTGCCCGCGCCGCGGACAACACCATCGTCTCCTGCGATGAGCTGGTCGAGACCAGCTTCTTCCACGACCCGGCCCGCGCCCGCGAGGTGTTCTGGGAGCGCGCAGCCACCAGTGCCGTTGTGCACATCCCCGGTGGTGCCCACCCGACCTCCTGCAGCCCGCTGTACGGCTTCGACGTGCCGCACTTCAAGGCCTACGCCGGCTTCGCCAAGGACGGCGGCCTGCAGGCCTACCTGGACCAGTACCTCGGCGACTCCGAGGAGGCCTACCAGCAGAATGTCGGCGGCCTGGACGCCATCAAGGCCATTGAGCTGCCCACCTACTGAGCGAATCGGGGAGAACGGAATACCATGTCTACAGCAGCAAAAGATTTCACTCTGGCAGAGTTGTGCATTGTCGCCGCCGCCGAGGCCTTTCGTGACGATGGCGAAGTGCTCGCCACCGGTATCGGCGTGATTCCGCGCCTGGCCGCCAGCCTCGCGATGAAGACCTTCAACCCGGATCTGATGATGACCGACTCCGAGGCCTTCCTGCTCAGCGAGCCCAATCCCCTGGGCAAGCGCGGCGATGACTTCGTGCAGGCCAACGAGACCTGGATGGGTTTCTCGCGCATCTTCGACAACGTGTGGAGCGGCAAGCGTCACGCCATGCTCGGCCCGACCCAGATCGACAAGTACGGCCAGACTAACACCTCGGCCCTGGGTGGCACCTACGAGAAGCCCAAGGTGATGATGCTGGGTGCCCGCGGTTTCCCGGGTAACTCCATCTCTCACCCCAACAGCTTCTTCGTGCCGGGTCACAACAACCGGGTATTTATCGAGGGGGAGTGCGACTTCGTGTCCTCCATCGGTTTCAACCCCGAACGCCTGCCCAAGGGGCACTCCCTGGATGACGTCAAAATCCCGCGGGTCATTACCAACCTGTGTGTGATGGACTTCGGCGGCCCGGATCACCAGATCCGCCTGTTGTCCCTGCACCCGGGCGTGACCCTGGAAGAAGTCCAGGAGAACACCGGCTACCCGATCCACGTGGAGGGCGATATCCCGGAAACCCCGGCGCCCACCGAGGAGCAGCTGGCCATCATCCGCGCGATGGATCCCCACAACCAGCGCGCCTACCAGATCAAGGACAACCCGCCGGGAACCCGCGCCTGAGGTTTTACCATGCTGGAAACACGACTCACTGAACTGCTCGGCTGCCGCTACCCCATCGTGCAAACCGCGATGGGCTGGGTGGCCGACCCGACCCTGGTGGCGGGGAGCTGCAACGCGGGGGGCTTTGGCTTCCTCGCCGGGGCAACCATTCCGCCGGACGAAATGGAGCGGGACATCCTGCGCGTCAAGGAAAAGACCGACCGACCCTTCGGCGTCAATTTCCACATGTACCAGCCCAACGCGAAGGACATCGTGGACATGGTGATCCGTCACGGTGTGCGGGCAGTGAGCTATTCGCGTTCCCCGGGCCCGGACATGATCCGCAAGCTCAAGGACGCGGGGGTGATCTGCATGCCCACGGTGGGGCTTCCGAAGCACGCGATCAAGGCGGTGGAGCTGGGTGCCGATGCAGTGACCGTGCAGGGCGGCGAGGGCGGCGGGCATACCGGCTCCGTACCCACCACGTTGCTGATTCCGCAGGTGATCGACGCCGTGGGCGACAAGGTACCGGTGGTCGCAGCCGGGGGCTTCAAGGACGGACGCGGCCTGGTGGCGGCACTGGCCTGGGGCGCCGACGGCATCGCCATGGGCACCCGCTTCCTGCTGACCAAAGAGTCGCCGGTTCCGGAGGCCACCAAGCAGCGTTATCTCGACTGCAAGAACCCCTCGCAGATTATCGTGTCCCGGGCCATGGACGGTCTGCCCCAGCGCATGATCATGAATGAGCTGCTGGCGGAACTGGAAAAGGCCTCCGCCTTGCGCAAGCTGATCATTGCCATGCGCAATGGCCTGGCCTTCCGCAAGTACACCGGTGCCAGCGTGGTCAGCCTGCTCAAGTCGGCGATCGCCATGAGCCGCAGCGGCGACACCACCGCCGCCCAGGCCATCATGTCGGCCAACGCGCCGATGATTATCCAGAAGGCCATGGTGGACGGTGAGCCCGCCCGCGGCGTATTGCCCAGTGGCCAGGTGGCGGGCGTTATCGACAGCCTGCTCAGTTGTGAAGAGCTGATCGGCGCCATTGTCAGTGAAGCGGAGCAGCGCCTGCAGGCGCTGGCAGCCCGCGTCAATCCCCCGGCATAAACGCAATTTTCAACAGGTACTGATTCCATGAGCCAACCTTTCCGCACCACGATCAGCGACGGCATTGCCGAGATGATTCTCGACAAGCCGCCGGTGAACGCCTTTGACAGCGCCGGCTGGTTTGCCATCGCCCGCGAAATCGACGCACTGGGCGAGAACGACGACGTGCGCGTGATCCTGATTGCCTCCGAGGGCAAGGGTTTCTGCGCCGGTGTCGACATCAAGGAGCTGGCCGCCCACCCGACCCGCATCGTGGACGTCAACAAGGGCAATTACGAAACCTTCCGCGCCATCCACCGCAACCCCAAGCCGGTGATCCTGGCCCTGCACGGCTTTGTGCTGGGTGGTGGCATCGGCATGGCCGGCGCCGCGGACATCCTGGTGGCCTCGGACTGCGCGCGTTTCGGCGTGCCGGAGATCGACCGCGGCGCCATGGGTGGCGGTGCCCACCTGCAACGCATGTTCCCGGTACAGAAAGTGCGTTACATGTACTTCACCGGCGAGTTTATCGACGCCGCCGAAGCCTACCGCCTGGGCGCAGTGGAAAAAGTGGTCAGCAAAGAGGAACTGTTGCCCACCGCCCGTGAGATTGCCGCCAAGATCGCCGTCAAGTCACCGGCCATGGTGCGCCTGGCCAAGGAAGCCCTGACCGGGATCGAGGACGGCAACCTGGAAGACAAGTACCGCTGGGAGCAGGGCTTCACCCTGGAGGCCTACACCCTGGGCGATTCCCAGGAATCCCGCGATGCTTTCGTGCAGAAGCGCGACGCCAAATTCTGAGAGCAGGACTGACGCATGCAACTGGCATTTACTGAACAGCAGCAGGCCTTCCGCAAGGAGATCCGCGAGTGGCTGGCGGCCAATGTGCCCGCCGAGCCCCTCAAGACCTTCGACACCGAGGAGGGCTTCCAACAGCACCGCGAGTGGGAAGCGACCCTTAACGAGGGGCGCTGGGGCATGGTGACCTGGCCGGAAGAACTCGGTGGCCGGGGCTGTGACCTGATCGAGTGGCTGATTTTTGAGGAAGAGTACTACCGCGCCGGCGCGCCCCTGCGGGTCAACCAGAACGGCATCTTCCTGCTCGGCCCCACCCTGATGGAATACGGCACCGACGAGCAGAAAGCGCGTTTCCTGCCGGCCATGGCCGAGGGCCGCGACATCTGGGCCCAGGGCTGGTCCGAGCCGAATGCCGGCTCCGATATGGCGGCGATTCGCTCCACCGCGCGCCTGGAGGGTGACAAGTACATCATCAACGGCCAGAAGACCTGGTCCACCCGGGCGGTCTGGGCGGACTGGCTGTTCGGCATGTTCCGCACTGACCCGGATTCCCAGCGCCACCGCGGCCTGACCTTCATCCTGGTGCCCCTGAACAGCCCCGGCATCACCATCCGTCCGATTCCGCAGCTGGATGGCCTGCCCGGCTTTGCCGAAATCTTCTTCGACAATGTGGAAGTGGATGTCAGCAATCGCCTGGGGGACGAGGGTGCCGGCTGGGCGGTCGCCATGGCAACGGCAGGTTTCGAGCGCGGCCTGATGCTGCGCTCCCCGGCCCGTTTCCAGGAAACCGCCCGCCGCCTGGTCGAGCTGTACCGCGAAAACGAAGCCACCGCCAGCGCCGACCCGGCGATTCGCGAGGCGGTCATTCGCGCCTGGATGGATGCGGAGGCCTATTGCCTGAGCACTTACCAGACCGCCTGCCGTCTGAGCCAGGGGGGCAAGATCGGTGCCGAGTCCTCCACCAACAAGATCTTCTGGTCGGAGCTGGACCAGGCCATGCACGCCACCGCCATGAGCATTCTCGGCGCCCGCGCCGAATTGCTGCCCCACGCCCCTGCGGCGGAGGGTGTGGGCCGCTGGCTGGACGGCTGGCTGTTCTCCCAGTCGGGACCGATCTACGCCGGAACCAACGAGATCCAGCGCAACATCATCGCAGAACGTATGCTGGGCATGCCGAGGTAAACCATGGATTTCACATTTAGCGAAGACCAGCTGCTGTTCCAGGAAACCGTGCGCAGTTTCCTGGTCAATGAAATTACCCCCGAGCGCCTGCGCGCCGGCTGGGACACCGATACCGGACGCGACGCCGCCCTGTGGCAGCAGCTCGCGGAAATGGGGCTGACTGGCCTGACTGTCCCGGAAGAGCACGACGGCCTGGGCATGAGCGCCCTGGATTTTGTGCTGCTGGCCCAGGAATGCGGTTACGTGGCCCTGCCCGAGCCCCTGGTCAACAGTGTGCTGGTGGCCGTGCCGGCCCTGGTGGACCTGGGCGGTGAACTGGCCGCCGAGTGGCTGCCGAAAGTGGCGGCGGGCGAGGCGCGCGTCGTCGCTGGCCTGGAGCAGAATCTGGTGATGGAAGATGCCCACGTGGCCGACCTGCTGCTGCTCGAGCGCAGCGGGCAGTGGTTCGCCCTGACGCCCGATCAGTTCAGCGCCGAGCGCAACGAGTCGATTGATCCCGGTCGTCGCCTGTTCAGTGTGACGGTCACCGGGAATGCGGAGCCGGTATTGAGCGGCGAGGCGGGTGATCGCCTGCGACTGGCCAGCCTGAACCGCGGCGCACTCGGTTGTGCAGCCCAGGCCCTGGGCCTGGCCCAGCGCATGATCGACCTCTCGGTGCAGTACACCAGCGAGCGTCAGCAGTTCGGCAAGCCGATCGGCTCCTTCCAGGCGGTCAAGCACCACATGGCCAACGTGGCCGTGCGCCTGGAGTATGCACGTGCCCCGGTGGCCCGCGCGGCCTACGCCATGGACGAGGACGCGGCCGGGGCGAGCCTGGCGGTGGCCCAGGCCAAACTGGCGGCCTGCGAGGCGGCCAACCTGGCGGCCAAGAACAGTATCCAGGTGCACGGTGCCATGGGCTACACCTGGGAAGTCGACCTGCACATCTTCATGAAAAAGGCCTGGGCCCTGGCCAATACCTGGGGCGATGCCGGCTATCACAAGCAGCAGGTGGCCAGTGTGATTTTCGCCGAGGGTGCGGCCCTGGGTGCCGGCAGCACCTTCCGCTAGGCCCGGTGCAAGACAGCACCAACGGATTCCTGTAACCAACAGAGAGGGACATAACATGGCAGACGCCTACATAGTTGACGCGGTACGCAGCCCCACCGGGCGCCGCAAGGGTGGCCTGGCCGACGTCCACGGTGCCGACCTCGGTGCCCACGTGCTGAAGACCCTGGTCGAGCGCAACGGTATTCCCGACAGTGACTACGACGACGTGATTTTTGGCTGCGTCGACACCATCGGCCCCCTGGCCGGCGATATCGCCCGCACCTGCTGGCTCGCGGCTGGCCTCTCCGAGGAAGTGCCCGGCACTACCGTCGATCGCCAGTGTGGCTCGTCCCAGCAGGCTGTGCACTTCGCCGCCCAGGCGATCATGGCGGGTGTCAACGACGTGGTCATCGCCGGCGGCGTGCAGACCATGACCCAGATCCCGATTTCCTCGGCAATGATTGCCGCACAGCCGATGGGCTTCGCCGACCCCTTCAGCGGCAGTACCGGCTGGGTCGAGCGCTATGGGAGCACCCCGCCGTCGCAGTTCAATTCCGCGCAGATGATCGCCGACAAGTGGGGCTTCTCCCGGGAGCAGATGGAAGCCTTTGCCCTGGAGTCGCATACCCGTGCGCTGAAGGCCATTCAGGCGGGGCGTTTCGATAAGGAAATCGCGCCCCTGAACGGCGTGACCATGGACGAGACTCCGCGCCAGACCTCAATGGAGAAAATGGCCGAGCTGCAGCCCCTGATGGAAGGCGGCACGATCACCGCGGCGGTTTCCAGCCAGACCTGCGACGCCTCCTCAGCGATGCTGATCGTTTCCGAGGCGGCACTGAAGCGCTACAACCTGACGCCTCGCGCCCGTATCGCCCACATGAGCGTGCGCGCCGCCGACCCGATCTGGATGCTGACGGCGCCGATCCCGGCGACCGAGTACGCGCTCAAGCGCGCCGGCATGTCCCTGGCGGACATCGACCTGGTGGAAATCAACGAGGCCTTCGCCTCGGTGGCCATGGCCTGGCTGAAGGACACCGGCTACGACCACGGCAAGACCAACGTGAATGGCGGCGCCATTGCCCTGGGTCACCCCCTGGGGGCCACTGGCACCAAGTTGATGACCACGCTGCTTCACGAGCTGGAGCGGACCGGCGGACGCTATGGGCTGCAGACCATGTGCGAGGGCGGTGGCCAGGCCAACGTCACCATCCTCGAGCGGCTCTAGGTCCATTCTTGGCACTTCGTGGCCCGGCACGTTGCCCAGGAACGGGGCTGTCGGGACACGCCGTAAACCCATCCATGGGGGCTTGTGTTCGACATCCATGTCTCACACAGTCCCGACAGCCCCGTTCCTGGGCAACGCGCCTCCTTCTGTGCGATCCAGATGATGGCACCGAGGGTAGCTGCGTTGGGAGGTGGAGCCCTTCCGGGACCGTGGGCGGCATGGACGCCGCCCTCGAGCCTACAGGGATGTATTCACGGCGTGTCCCGGAAGGGCTCCACCTCCCGGCGCAGCGGAATCCAGAGCTGCATATGCGGACAGATTAAGCGTGGCAACAGTAACTGACAGGAAAACGGACAGGACGAACATCATGAGCAAGATCTGTGAAGGACGCGTAGTCATCATCACTGGCGCCGGCGGTGGCCTGGGCGCTGCCCATGCCCGGGTACTGGCCAGTGAAGGTGCCAAAGTCGTGGTCAACGACATCAACCAGGCTGCTGCCCAGGCCGTGGTCGACGACATCGTTGCCGCCGGTGGTGAAGCCATCGTCAACACCTCCGACATCACCAACTACGACGACAGCCTGAATGCGGTGAAGCAGGCCATCGAGGCCTTCGGTGACCTGCACGCCGTGGTCAACAACGCCGGCATCAACCGCGACCGCATGTTCGCGTCGATGACCGAACAGGAGTGGGACGCGATCATGGCGGTGCACCTGAAGGGGCACTTCTGCATCAGCTCCCATGCGGTCCACTACTGGCGCGGCCAGTCCAAGGAAGGCAAGGCGGTGGATGCGCGCATCATCAACACCACCTCCGGCGCCGGCCTGCAGGGCTCCATCGGCCAATCCAACTATGCCGCAGCCAAGGCGGGTATCGCCGCACTGACCCTGAACCAGGCGGCGGAGCTGGCCCGCTATGGCATCACCGCCAATGCGGTGGCACCCGCGGCGCGTACCGGCATGACCACCGCGGTGGAGTCCATGGCCGAGCGCATGAAGAAGCCCGAGGACGGCAGCTTCGACTACTGGGCACCGGAGAATGTCTCCTCCCTGGTGGCCTGGCTGGCCTCTCCCTTGTCCAACAAGGTCACCGGCCGGGTGTTCGAGGCTGAGGGCGGCAAGATTTCCATTGCCGATGGCTGGCGTTCCACCGAGCCGGTGGACAAGGGTGACCGCTGGGAGCCGGCAGAAGTGACCGAGGCGGTCGAACAGCTGCTGGCTCGCGAAGTCCCCGCACAAAAAGTCTACGGAACCTGAGGCAACTCGCATGGAATTCCGCTTTACCGATGAGCAAGTGATGATCCGCGACACCGCGGAGGCCTTCCTCAAGGAAGTGTCCACCTCCGAGGCGGTGCGCGAGGCCATGGTCACCGAGCGCGGTTATGACCAGGCACTCTGGCAGCAGATCAGCCAGGAGATGATGTGGCCGGCCCTGCACATCCCCGAGGAGTTCGGCGGTCTGGGGCTGGGCTTTGTGGAGCTGGCTGCGACCCTGGAGCAGATGGGGCGGACCTTGCTCTGCGCCCCCTTCCTTTCCACAGTGGGTTTTGGCGTCAATGCCCTGCTGGTGGCCGGCAGCGAGACTCAGAAGCAGACCTACCTGGGCCAGATCGCCGAGGGCAAGACCGCGACCCTGGCCTTTATGGCGCCGGGCAGTCGGCCCGATGCGCGTGCGGTACAGGTTACCTGCGCTGCGGACGGCGACGGTTTCGTGCTGAACGGCGAGTATCGCTATGTGCTGGATGGCCACACCGCTGACATCCTGGTGCTCGCGGCGCGCGAGGCCGGCAGCGAAGGGGAGCAGGGCGTCAGTCTGTTTGTGCTGCCCGCGGACACTGCGGGTGTCAGCCGCGAGTGGCTGCCGACCGTGGATCAGACCCGCAAGCAGGCGAGCATCACTCTGCAGGACGTGAAGCTGCCCGCAGATGCCCTGATGGGCGAGGCGGGGCAGGCCTGGCCGGCCCTGGCGAAGATCCTCGACCTGGCGACCGTGGCCGTAGCCGCGGAACAGGTCGGCGTGGCCCAGGAGTCCCTGGATAGCTCCGTGGCCTACACCATGGAACGGGTGCAGTTCGGGCGCACGATTGCCTCTTACCAGGCGATCAAGCACAAAGCCGCCGACATGATGCTCAAGGTAGAAGCTGGCCGTTCGGCAGCCTACTACGCCGCCTGCGTGGCCGACGAAGCCCTGGCCAACAATCCCCTGGGCGAGGGCCTCGCGGAAGCCGCCAGCATCGCCAAGGCCTACTGTTCCGAGGCGGCTTTCTTCAACGCCGGTTGCGGCATCCAGCTGCACGGCGGGGTGGGCATCACCTCGGAGTACGACATACAGCTCTACTTCAAGCGCGCCAAGTCCAGCGAGACCCTGCTCGGGGATGCCGCCTGGCACCGCGAGCGCCTGGCGCGCCAGCTACTGGATGGAGACGCCGCATGAAACTGAGTTTCAGTCCCGAAGACGAACAGTTCCGCGAGGAAGTCGCCAGTTGGCTGGCAGAGAACCTGTGCGGCGAGTTTGAACCGATTCGCTTCCGCGGTGGCCCCGGCGACGAGCATTCCTTTGTCGAGGAGCGCAAAGCCTGGGAGCAGAAGCTGGCCGAGGGCGGCTGGACCTGCATCGGCTGGCCCAAGCAGTACGGTGGTCGCGGCGCGAGCATCGAGCAACAGGTGATCTTCAACGAAGAGTACGCCCGTGCCGGCGGCCCCGGTCGCATTGGGCATATCGGCGAGACGCTCACCGGTCCCACGCTGATTGCCTTTGGCAGCGAGGCGCAGAAGGAGCGCTACCTGCCGGGCATCCGCGCCGGCAAGGAGTTCTGGTGCCAGGGCTATTCCGAGCCCTCCGCCGGTTCCGACCTGGCCAATGTGAAAAGCAAGGCGCGCTTTGACGAGGCTAGCGGCAAGTGGATTCTCAACGGCCAGAAAGTCTGGACCTCCCTGGCCCACGAATCGCAGTACTGCTTCGTCATTGCCCGTACTGATCCGGAGTCGAAAGCCCACAAGGGGCTGGGTTTCTTCCTGGTGGCGATGGACCAGCCCGGTGTCACTATCCGTCCGATCGAGCAGCTCACCGGCACCAGCGAATTCAACGAAGTCTTCTTTGATGACGCCGAGTGTGCGGCTGACGACATCGTCGGCGAGCCCGGTGAAGGCTGGAAGGTGGCCATGGGGCTGCTGGGCTTTGAGCGCGGCGTTTCCACCCTGGGCCAGCAGATGCTGTTCCAGAACGAGCTGGACGAAATCGTGCGGGTGGCGAAAGCCAATGGCGCGGCCCGGGACCCGGCCCTGCGCCAGCGCATCGCCGAGGCCCATATCGGCCTGCGCATCATGCGCTTCAACAGCATGCGCATGCTCTCCGGCGGCGAGGATGGCAGCCTGCAGAAGGAAGCCATGATCTACAAGCTGTACTGGTCGAGCTGGCACCGCAACCTGGGCAAGCTGGCGATGGACGTGCTGGGCGCGGAGAGCGAGATCGTTCCCGAGGCACCCTACGAGCTGGGGCGCCTGCAATCCATGTACCTGTTTACCCGCGCCGATACCATCTACGGCGGGACCAACCAGATCCAGCGCAACATCATTGCCGAACGGGCGTTGGGCATGCCCCGCGAACCCCGCGGCTAGCGGCCAGGCGCTCCCCACGGAGCGCCGTCGATTGAAGGAGTTATCAGAATGGCACTGAAAGAACCACCACCCTATGTCGCGGGGCACAACCTGCTGGCGGGCAAGTCTGTCCTGATCACCGCGGCAGCCGGTGCCGGTATCGGCTTCGCCGCTGCCACACGGGCCGCGGAAGAGGGCGCCCGCGCGGTGATGATCAGCGATATCCACGAGGGCCGTCTGGCCAAGGCGGTGGAGCAGCTGAAGGCGGACACCGGTCTGGACGCGGTCTACGGCAAGCTGGCGAATGTCACCCTGGAAGACGACGTGCAGGCGCTGGTCGACGAGGCCGAGGAAAAAATGGGCGGCGTTGACGTCCTGATCAACAATGCCGGCCTCGGTGGCACCAAGCTGCTGGTCGACATGGAAGATGACGAGTGGAGCCGCGTGCTCGACATTACTCTCACCGGTACCATGCGCATGACCCGCGCCATGCTGCGCAAGATGCAGCCCCGGGGCAAGGGCGTCATCGTCAACAACGCCTCGGTTCTCGGCTGGCGCGCGCAGAAAGAGCAGTGCCATTACGCCGCCGCCAAGGCGGGTGTCATGGCCCTGACCCGTTGCGCCGCCCTGGAAGCCGCCGATCACGGTGTCCGCATCAATGCGGTCTCGCCGTCGATTGCCTTCCACGAGTTTCTGAAAAAGACTACGCCGATGGAGCTGCTGGAAGAACTGGCGTCCAAGGAGGCTTTCGGCCGCGCGGCGGAGGTCTGGGAAGTCGCCAATGTGATGATGTTCCTGGCCTCGGACTACTCGGGATACATGACCGGCGAGGTGGTATCCTGCTCGAGCCAGCGGGCCTGAGGGTTTCGTCCCAGAGCCTCCACCTGTTGGCGGCTACCGGGACACGCCGTGAATCCCTCCCTGGAGGCTTCTCGCTCGCTTCCATGCGAGCGAGAGTCCCGTTAGCCGCCAACAGGTGAAGGCTCCTCCCCGCAGTGCCAATGGATAGTTTGCGCTGTGTAGAGCCGGATAATGAGCCAAGTCGCAGGTGATGGCAGAATTACGCAAAATCCGGGCACAGGCGCAGAATAGATAGTTCTGCGAAGTGCCGGTCCAAAATTACCCTCCGGGGGAGGGGCTGGCGCCGGCAAGGGCTCTTCAAAACTCTCGCTCGCATGGACGCGAGCGAGAAGCCTACAGGGACGTATTCACGGCGTGTTTTGAAGAGCCCTTGCCGGCGGCAGCCCCGGGCCAGGAAACTCCGTCGCAAACAGGGGTGGCCTTCGACCGGGGAACCGATAATCGCTAGTAGGAGAACACCATGAGAGACGCTGTCATTGTCAGCACCGCAAGAACCCCGATCGGCAAAGCCTTCAAGGGCGCCTTCAACGACACTGAAGCCCCCGCCATGGGCGGCCACGTCGTTCGCGCCGCGGTCGAGCGCGCGGGTATCGACCCCGCCCTGGTCGACGACTGCATCATGGGCGCTGCCGCCCAGCAGGGGACCCAGGGCTACAACCTGGGCCGTCTCTGCGGCGTTGCTGGCGGACTGCCGGACACCACCGCGGGCATGACCATGGATCGCCAGTGCTCCTCTGGTCTGATGACCATCGCCACCGCGGCCAAGTCGATCATCTGCAACGAGTACGACGTGGCGGTTGCCGGCGGGCTGGAGTCCATCTCGCTGGTGCAGAACAAGCACAAGAACAGCTACCGTAACGTGTCCAAGACCGTGCTGGAACTGTCCCCCCGGGCCTATATCCCGATGATCGAGACAGCTGAGATCGTTGCCGAGCGCTACGGGATCTCCCGCGAGGCCCAGGACGAATACGCCTACCAAAGCCAGATGCGCACCGCCAAGGCGCAGGAAGCGGGCCTGTTCGACGACGAAATTGTACCCATGACCACCACCAAGGCGGTGTTCAACAAAGAGACCAAGGAGACCACCTACGAGGAGGTCACTCTGGGCAAGGATGAAGGCAACCGTCCGAGCACTACCCTGGAAAGCCTGTCGGGCCTGGAGCCGGTGTGGAAGGACGGCCCCTTCGTCAAGGAAGGTCGTTTCATCACTGCCGGGAATGCCTCCCAGCTTTCCGATGGCGCGTCTGCCTGTGTGGTCATGGACGGCGCCATGGCTGCCCAGCAGGGCCTGCAGCCTCTGGGTATCTACCGCGGTCTGGCGGTGGCGGGTTGCGGCCCCGACGAGATGGGCATCGGGCCGGTGTTCGCGATTCCGAAGCTGCTCAAGCGCCACGGCCTGAAGGTCGACGATATTGGTCTGTGGGAACTCAACGAGGCTTTCGCCTGCCAGGTGATCTACTGCCGTGACAAGCTGGGCATCGACAACGAGCGCCTCAACGTCAATGGCGGTGCCATCTCCATCGGTCACCCCTTCGGCATGAGCGGTGCGCGCATGGTCGGCCACGCGCTGATCGAGGGCAAGCGTCGCGGTGTGAAGTATGTGGTTGTCACCATGTGCATCGGCGGCGGCATGGGTGCGGCGGGTCTGTTCGAGGTGGCCTGACGCTCGCCTGTGCTACAATCCCGCGATTGCGGGAAGCAGTCGCGGCTGTGAACCGTCTACCCATTGTGTAACTGATTGACGGCGCGCCATGACCAGACTCGGAGAACTGCTGCTGGAGCAGGGAAAGCTGTCCGAACGGGACGTTGAGCGGGCCCTGCTCGCCCAGCGCGAGATGGGCGGGCTGTTTGGGCAGGTACTGGTGCGCCTGGGCGTTGTTTCCGAGCAGGATGTCGCCCAGGCCCTGTCCCGGCAGCTGGACATCCCCCTGCTGCCCTCCTCGGACTACCCGGCGGAAGCGCTGCGGCTGGAAGGCCTGGCGCAGGACTTCCTGGTCAACAACTCGGTTGTGCCGGTTGCCATACAGGGCGAAACCGTGTGCTTTGCCGCGACCGTGCCCCAGGAGCCATTCCTGGGCAAGGCCCTGCGCATGGCCCTCGACCGCCCGGTGGTGCTGGTGCTGGGCCTGGAGAGCGAGATCGGCAGGGCGCTGGACTTGCATCTGCAGACCGATGCGGCCGAAGACGATGAGGACGAGCTGGGCGATCAGTTCGGCGGTCAGAGCGACGACGAATTCATCGAACACTTGCGCGACCTGGCCAGTGAGGCACCGGTGATCCGCCTGGTGAATCAGGTCATCCATCGCGCGGTGGATATGGGGGCTTCAGATATCCATATCGAACCCTTCGAGGACGGCCTGCACCTGCGGTATCGCGTCGATGGTGTCCTGCAGGAATTCGACGATTCTCCACCGGCCAGCCTGGGGTCGGCGATCGCCTCGCGCATCAAGTTGCTCTCTCACATGAACATCGCCGAACGCCGCCTGCCCCAGGACGGACGCATCATGACCCGGGTCAAAGGGCACGAGCTCGACCTCCGGGTATCCACCATTCCCACCGTGCACGGGGAAAGCGTGGTCATGCGGGTACTGGATCGTGGCAGCATTCGTCTCAGCCTGCCTGCCATGGGGTTTTCCGAGGATACCCTGGTGCGCTACCGCCAGCTGCTGGACCGGCCCCACGGGGTACTGCTGGTGACTGGTCCCACTGGCTCCGGCAAGACCACCACGCTCTACGCCTCCCTGGCGTCCCTCGACTCGGAGAAGCTGAAGATCATCACCGTGGAAGACCCGGTGGAATACCAGCTGCAGGGTGTCAACCAGATCCAGGTACAGCCCCAGATCGAGCTGAATTTTGCCCGGGCGCTGCGCGCGATCCTGCGCCAGGACCCGGACATCATCATGATTGGCGAAATGCGCGACACGGAGACGGCCCAGATCGGTGTGCAATCGGCGCTGACGGGGCACCTGGTGCTCTCGACCCTGCACACCAACACCGCGGCCGGGGCGATCACCCGCCTCGAAGACATGGGCATTGAGCGCTACCTGATCACCTCCTCAGTCAATGGCGTTCTGGCACAGCGGCTGGTGCGCACCCTTTGCAGTCATTGCAAAGCGCCGGTAGAGCTGGCCGATGAGGCGATACAGCGCTACGGCCTGGGCCGCTTCCTCCCGCAGGGTGAGCGCACGGTGCACCAGGCGCGCGGTTGTGAACACTGCCTGCAGACCGGCTACACCGGCCGTACGTCGATCCACGAATTGTTCGTGCTGGACGAGACCCTGCACCGGGTGATCATGGAGGGTGCCGATGCCACGCTGCTGCACGCGGCTGCGCGCAGGCAGGGGATGACGACGCTGTATGAGGACGGTCTGCGCAAGGTGGTTGCGGGGCAGACCTCACTGGAGGAAGTGCTGCGGGTTACCCAGGACCAGAGTGAGCCCGGCGCTGTCGCCGAGGCCGCGGCCTGAATCCCGACATGGCGCATTTTTCCTACCGGGCAATCGGTCGCGACGGCAGGCCCAGGGATGGCAGCATCGAGGCTGAGGGGCTGGAGCTGGCGTCGCGGCAGCTGCGAGCCCAGGGCCTGACACTGCTCAGTCTGCAGCCCGGGGAGGCGCAGCAGAGCTCGGCGGTAACCCCCGGCGCCATCAAGCGTCAGGCCATCCTCGCCTTTACCAGTGAACTGGCGGTGCTGCTGCGCGCCGGGTTGCCGCTGGATCGCAGCCTGCGGGTGCTGATTGACATGGCCGCCCAGGCGCCGGTCAAAACCCTGCTGCAGGATCTGTTAAAGTCGGTGAAGGGCGGCAAGTCCCTGAGCCAGGCGCTGGCGCCCCACGAGGCGCTTTTCGGTGGCTTTTACCTGAACATGGTGCGTGCCGGCGAGGCGAGTGGGCAGTTGTCCGCGGTGCTCGATCGCCTGGTGGAGTACCTGGAAAACGCCCGGGCCAACCGCGACACCGTGGTCTCGGCCCTGATCTATCCCGCCATTCTACTGGTGGTGTCGATACTCTCGATCGTCGTGATGCTGGGCTTTGTCGTGCCCCAGTTCGAGACCCTGTTTGAAGACATGGGCGAGGCGCTGCCACCGCTGACGGCGATGGTGATTGCCGCGGCGGATTTCATCAAGGCCTGGGGCTGGCTGCTGGCGCTGCTGGTCGCCGGCGCCGTCATGGCCCTGCGCAACTGGCTGCGCACTCCCGAGGGGCGGGCGGCCCGGGACCAGCGGCTGCTGCGTCTGCCCCTGGCCGGGAGTATCGTCTTCCAGTTCGAGGTGGCCAAATTCGCCCGCACCCTGGGAACCTTGCTGGGCAACGGGGTGTCATTGCTCAAGGCCATTTCGATAGCCATCGACACGGTGGACAATGTGGTGGTCAAGGGGGCCCTGCAGGTGCTGCCTCCGGCCGTCAAGGCGGGGCGGCGAATGTCCGTGGCCATGGAGGAGACCCGGCTGTTTACCCCCATGGTCATCCAGATGACCCGGGTAGGCGAGGAGTCCGGCAGCCTCGACTACATGATGCTGGAATTGGCGCGCGTGTTCGACCAGCAGGTGCAGGCCGGCGTGAAACGCGGGCTGACCTTGCTCGAACCGGTGCTGATTCTCGGCATGGGCTTCGTGATTGCGGTGATCATCATCGCCATTCTGATGGGTATTCTGTCGGTCAATGATTTGGCCATATAGTGAACAGGCGGCACCTCGGTGCCGCATCGGGGCAACCCGATTGAGAGGGAGTCAATGCAAAGCATGAGCAATCGACCGCAGCGCCGCCAGCGCGGCTTTACCCTGATGGAACTGCTGGTGGTACTGGCTATCCTGGGCCTGTTGATGAGTCTGGTGGGCCCGCAGGTCCTCAACCAGCTGGGCGGTGCCAAGACCAAGACAGCCGCTATCCAGATCAAGGATCTCGAGCAGGCGCTGGAAATGTACAAGCTCGATGTCGGGCGCTTCCCGACAACCAACGAGGGGCTGGCGGCGCTGGTCGACAAGCCGGCCAGCGCGGCCGGCTGGAATGGTCCCTACCTCAAGGGCGACGTCCCCCTCGACCCATGGAACCGTGAATACCACTACAAGTATCCGGGGGAGCGCGGCGAGCTGGATATCTATACCTATGGGCAAAACGGCACTCCGGGTGGGGAGGGCGAAGACCAGGATGTTGGCAACTGGTGATTCCGGGGCGGTGCGATGCCCCCGCGGCAGCACCGGCTTTTCCCTCCTGGAGCTCATGGTTGCGCTGGCCATCGCCGGCCTGATCCTGGCGCTGGCGGTGCCGGCGTCGACGACGCTCTATGACAATATTCGCTACCGCCAGGCGGTTCGCGACGCCGTTACCCTGTTCGCGTCGGCCCGGCATCTCGCGCTGGACACCGGGCGCCGCCAGGACGTGGTGGTGGACCCCGAGGCGCGCACCCTGACCCTGGATGGACGTACCCATGCGCTTCCCGCGGGCGTCGGCCTGACGGTCCACGCGGCACGGGAGCTGAGCGGTGGCCGCGAAGGAGTCATTCGTTTCTACCCCGAAGGGGGAGCCAGCGGGGGCGGTATCGATATTGAAACCCGCGGCGGCGGTGGTGTGAAAGTGGTTGTCGACTGGCTGACCGGCGGTGTCGAGCAGGAACGCTATGCGGCCAGCCAATAATAAGCAGCGCGGTTTCTCGCTACTGGAAATGCTGGTTGCGATGGCGATTCTGGGCCTGGCCCTGGGGGTGCTCTATCAGGCGGTGAGCGGCGCCACCCGCAATGTACGCACGGATGAACGCTACGCCTACGGGGTTGAGCTGGCGCGCTCGCTGCTGACCCAGTATGCCGTGGTGCCACGGTCGGGGCTGGTGCGCAGCGGTGAAACCGAGGGCGGTTTTCTCTGGCGTGTCGAGAGTCGCCCGCGAGCCGCCGCGCGGGGGGCGCAGATTCCCCCGGGGGCCTTGCAGGATATCGCGGTCGAGGTCAGCTGGACGGATGGCAGCCGCTCGCGTCGGGTTCGCCTGGACTCCGTGGTAGAAGGCGAGGTGAGGGACTGATGGGCTGCGCGCCGAGAGTTTCGCGTGCCCGGGGTTTTACTCTGGTGGAGGTGGTGGTCGCCCTGTCGGTACTGGCGCTGGTGCTGCTCGCGACCGTGACGGCACTGCGCACCTTCGCCAACACCCAGATCTCCCTCGAGCGGCTGACCGGTCGCGTGGACGAGCTTCGCAATGTCAGCAGCACCCTGCGCGACCTGGTGGAATCAGCGACCCGGGGCGATAACCTGGAAGGTCTCACCCTGGGTGGGCCCAGCCACGCGGGGACCTTTGTTCAGGGCAACCAGGAGCAGGTTGCCTGGAAGGCCACATTGCTCTTCGGTGAGCGTTTCGGCGGCGTCTATCTGGTGCGCCTGGCGCGGGAGGGCGAGCAACTGGTTTTGCGCTGGCAGGAAAGCGGGGTCAACGACCGCAATGCCCGCTGGGCCAATACGCCCTCCCGCAGTATGGTCGAGGCTGTGCAGGATTTTCGTGTGGCCTACCAGCCCGAGCCGGGCGCCGAGTGGCAGGCCTCCTGGCGCGCGGATGGTCCCCCTCCCGCCGCCCTGCGTTTGCAGTTGCGCAGTCGCGACCGCTGGTGGCCGGAGCTGGTGATGCGGTGGCCGCGTTGAAGTTGATGGAATACAGCCAGCCTGCAGGCCGTCTTCCCCACAGGCAGCGCGGTGTCGCGCTGGCCATGGTGGTGTGGTTTATTGCCGCCATGTCGGTGCTGGTGATGGGCACAGTGTATGAGTCCCGCACCGACGTGCGGCTCGCACAGGTCCACCTCGGGCGTGCCAAGGCGATAGCCGCAGGCGATGGCGCGACCCGTTTGCATCTGGCCGCGCTGATTGAGAGGCGGCGGGGGCAGGGCAATAATCCCGGTGGAATGCCGCTTGCGGCAGATTATCGCCAGGGCGATACCGCGGTAAGGGTCAGTGTCGTGCCCGCCGGCATCCTGGTGGATGTCTTTGCCGGGCCCGCGGAGGCAATCGCCGGCGTACTGGCGGATGGGGCTGGCCTGGCCGCAGCGGACGCGCAAAAGCTGGCTGACAATGTGGTAAAGTGGCGCGCGGCGCTGCCTGGCGGGGGGCGTTTCGCCCGGCGCATGGAGGTTCAGGAAGACCTGCTGCGCATACCGGGCTTCGATCGCGCGCTGCTGGACGCCATTCGCGATGACATACGCGCGATACCGGGAGGTCGCACCGCGCCGGTGGGCTCGCGCGATGTCGACCTGCAGTCCCTGCTGGCGTCGGAGACCCTGTTGCGGGTCGATGCGCTGGTGGACTACAACGGGCGCCAGTGGCTGCGCCGCCACTGGGTGTCCCTGCAAGGGGGGGGCGCTGGCTCGGTGCTGCCCTGGCAGGTGCTTCGCACGGAACCCCCCCGGGTGGTGGGGATGACATATCCCAAGGCAGGGACATAACAGCGACCATGCTCGACAGTTCGCAACAGTGGTATCTCTTCGGTTACGACGTGCGTCGCATTGGCCAGCACTGGCAGGTGGCGTGGGCAGAGTTTCTGTGGGGAGACCGTTCGCCAATTCGCGCTCGCCTCGATGAGCGTGTTCGGGTCATGCGAGGCGATGCCTCCACGGTCTATCACGCTGGAAAACCGGTAGCGGGGGAAGACGCCAGCTGTGAGGCCATTCTGCTGCCCGATGAACTGGTGCTGCATCGCTCACTGACGCTACCCGCGGCCGCGGAAGATGAGCTGGATGCCGCCATGGCTCTCGAGGTCATGGCCAACAGCCCCTTTCCTGCGCCGGATACCGCGGCTGGCTGGCAGGTCGTCAGCCGGGATGCGGGGCAGATCCGCGTCGAGCTGGCCCTGGTGTCACTGGGGGCGGTGCTGCGCCACCTGGGGGAAGTTCACGATATTCAGGATCCGGCGGCACGCGAGGTCTGGACCGAGGGCGCTGATCGCCCGATCGTGCTGCGCGGCTTTGGCGAGTCCCGACGGCTGCGGCGCTACAAGGCCCGTTTGTTGCGCATGGCCGGCTGGCTTGCCGGAAGCCTGGCGCTGGTGATTGCCATGCTGCTGACCGCGGCGGGCAGCGCCTACCTTCAGATGCAGCAGTATCAATCCCTCGCCGTCGCGGTGCAGCGGGATGCCCGGGAGGCGACCGCGCTGCGGGACCGGCTGGCGGCAGCCAATCAGACCGTCGCCACGGTCAACGAGACTATCCGTCGTTTTCCGGGTGCGCATCAGGAGCTGACTCGCCTGTCCGCGTTACTGGGTGATGAAGCGTGGGTCGCCCAGTACACCCAGCGCGGCGATCAGCTGCGCCTGCGGGGGAGAGCGGCGGATGCCGCTTCGGTGATTCAGGACCTCACCAGTCAGGCGGACTACGCCGAAGTCACCGCGCCCCAGGGCATCACCCGGATCGGCAATACCGGTGAAGAGCAGTTCCATGTGGATATTCGTCTGCGCGGGGATCGCTCGTGAAGGCCTGGCTGAAGGATCACCCGCGTCACGCGGTACTGCTGGCCGCCACGGTTGCTGTTCCCGCCTGCCTGCTGATTTATCTGCTGGTCAGCCTGTTGAGTCTGCGCGCGAGCTACCACGAGGAAGTCGCCCAGCTGGAGCCGCGGATTGCCCGTCTGCAGGGTTTGCTGGCGCGCGAAGCGGAGCTGCGGGAGGCTTCCAGCACGGTGAGCGCGGAGGTCCTGGATCTGGTCTACCCCGCGACTGCGGACCAGGCCGCGGTGTCCGCTACCCTGCAGAAACAGGTACGGGAGATTTTTGCCAGCGCAGGCCTGGAAGTGAGCAACAGCCAGATCCTGCCGATTCAGGAAGACGCGGGCTTTGATCGCATTACGGTTCAGGTGACGGTCGAAGGTGGCCTCGCCGGCCTGGATGTGGCGCTGGCCGACCTCGACCGTCATCAGCCCCTGCTGCTGGTGGAGTCCCTCGAAGTCTGGCCCACACGGCCCGGCCGCCAGGCCGAAGCGGGGCAGACCCTGACCGCAACGGTGCAGGTGCTGGCCCTGAGGTTGCACTCATGAGTCTGCTGTCACGCTACCGAGTGCCCGGCGAACCGCTGCGCAGCGAGCGTCGTCTGGAATTGGTCTGTCTGTTACTGGCGGGGCTCTGGGCGCTGCAGTTGCTGTGGCTGTTGCTGCGGGTAATCGTGCCGGCCAGTCCCGCGCCGGTCTACCCCGCGGCAGATGCCCTCGAGGTGGACCCCTTGCTTGCCAGGCCTCCGGTGACCGCCGAGGCCAGGCAGGCCTGGCTGGCGCGCCCACTGTTCTGGGAGGGGCGGCGCCCCCAGGACGTCGTTGTCGAGGCCGAGCCCAAGGAAAATGACAGTGCCGGCAAGCTGGAGGGGATTACCCTGCTCGGCCTGTTCGGCGCTGGTGAGCAGGGCGGCGCGATTCTCGCGGTGAAAGGGGAGCAGCGGCGGCTGCTGGTTGGCGATACGGTCAGGGGTTGGCGCCTGGAAACACTGTCCGGGCGCACGGCACGATTTGTCGCGGACGGCCGGGAGGTGGAGCTGGAACTTGAGCGCCTTGCCAGCGACGCGATTCGCGTACAATCCGGGTCCGCTGGCGCGGACGCGGCCGGCGGTATCGACAAGGCAGTGGTCGAGCGGATGCTGCAGGGCCGGATGGGCGAAGACGGCAGCCAGCGATGACACTTATGAAAGACGGAATTCGAGGATTCACTATGTTGCGGTCATTAACCGTAGTGGCCTGCACCCTGCTGCTGGCAAGCTGTGCGCTGCTGGAGAACCAGTACGGCCGGGAGCCCTATCAGGCGCCCCAGGGCGGGGAGCCCAATCAGGAGCGCGAGGGGCCGGCCACCTCGACCGCCGAGCTGGCACGCCAGCAGGAGCAGCAGCGCGAACGTCCCGAGCCGGTGATCTTCCCCGGTAGCGACCGCCAATGGGAGACGCCCGAGCCCGTTGAGCCCGTGCGACTGGTGGGGGAGGCCGTCAGCCTGAATTTCGAAAATGCGCCGCTGGAAGAGGTGGTGCACGCGGTGCTCGGTGACATCCTCGAGCTGGACTACATCGTTGATCACCCGGTACAGGGCAAGATCACCCTGCGCTCGCGCAGCCCGATTCCCCGGGATCAGCTGCTGCAGGTACTGGAGTCACTGCTGGAAGCCAACAATGTCGTCATGACCCGGGATGGCAGCGGCCGCTTCCTGGTCACCGGCTCCGGCCAGGCCTCGCGCCTGTCGCCGCGGCTGGGCAGCGCGCGCTCCCCTGGCGCGGGACACAGTACTGTGGTGGTGCCTCTGCAGTACATCAGCGCCGGCGCCATGGCGGATATTCTGCGCCCGATGGCGGACGAAGAGGCCTTCGTGCGTGTCGACAATCGCCGCAACCTCCTGATCCTGGCGGGCACCCAGGCACAGCTGGGGGGCTGGCTGGACATGGTGTCGACCTTTGACGTCGACATGCTGGCGGGTATGTCGGTGGGCCTGTTCCCCCTGGAAAACTCCCGGGTCGAGGAGACGGCACAGGTACTCAACAGCATGCTCGGGGCCAATGCCGAGGGCAGCGAGCTGGCCGGGCTGGTGAACATCATTCCCGTGCAACGGCTCAACAGCCTGCTGGTGGTGACCCCCCGGGCCCACTATCTGGATACGGTGGGTACCTGGGTCGAGCGCCTGGATGTGCGCCCGGACTCCAGTTTCGAGAAGCGCCTGTTCGTCTACCCGGTGCAGAACACCAGCGCCTCGCGACTGGCGGAACTGATCAATGGCATTTACGCCGGTGGCAGCGGTGGCGCGCGCGGCGTCGGTACCGGCACGGGCAATGCCGGCACCGGCGGGGTTGCGCCGGGCATGTCGATGGAGTCGATCAGCTCCTCCTCCTCCGGTTCTGTCTCGGGCGGCTCCAGCGGTACCCGCAGTTCCAGAGGGGGCAGCTCGGACCTGGATAGCAACAGTGGCTCCGGCTCGGGCTTTGCCAGTAGTGGTCGCAGCTCCGCTAGCAACGGTAGCGGCAATCGTTCCTCGGGTGGCAGCGGCGGTAGCCTGTTCGGCGGCAGTGCTGGCGGTTCGGGTAACCTGGCCAGCCAGGTCGGCAGTCTGGGCGCGGGGGGTGAGAACTCGGAGCTGGCGGATGTGCGGGTGGTGGCCGACGAGGTCAACAATGCCCTGATGATCTACGCCACCGGCAAGCAGTACCGCCTGATCGAGGATGCCCTGACCCAGCTCGATGTGGTGGCTACCCAGGTGATCATTGAGGCCAGTATCCTCGAAGTGACGCTGACCGAAGAGCTAAGTTACGGCCTCGAGTGGACCTTCAAGAATGGCCTGGGCAGCAACTATGACGGTAGCGGCAGCTTCCCTGGTAGTGGTCCTTCGTCCAATAGTGCGGGTTTCTCCTATACCGTGACTAACGGTGCCGGCAATATCAGCGCGGTGCTCAATGCGCTTTCTGGCGATTCGCTGATCAACGTCATATCGTCACCCTCGGTGATGGTGCTGGATAATCATCCTGCTTATATACACGTCGGTGACCAAGTCCCCGTTCGCCAGGGAAGAACGGTATCTGAAAGTGGCGGCTTTGCTACCGAGAACATTGTTTATCGCGATACCGGTGTCAAATTGATGGTGCAGCCTTCGGTCAACGCCGGTGGCCTGGTAACCATGGATGTCGAGCAGTCGGTGACCGATGTCGGGACTAGCCCAAATAATTCTACAGATCAGCCCACGTTTCTCGAGCGCAGTGTTGTGAGCCGTGTGGCGGTGCGATCCGACGAATCAGTCGTACTGGGCGGTCTGATACGCGAAAATGCCTCCGCGACTGACCGAGGCGTGCCTTTTCTCCACCGCATGCCGGTGCTGGGAGCCTTGTTCGGGTCGACTGGTCGCGACAACCGGCGCACAGAGCTGCTTGTTATCCTGACGCCTCGTGTCATAAACGATGAGCAGAAATTGCGCGATATCGGTCGTGAGCTGCGCTCCCGTGTGCGCAGCATGGAGCTGATCCAGTATCCGGCGCCGACGAACCTTAGCGTGGATTAGCATCCAGCGTGCTGGTTTCGATACACATGCCGAAAACGGCGGGCTCGAGCTTTCGGGCGTCCCTGGAGGAGGCCTTCGGCCCGGGCTTTCGCCCCGACTACGCGGATTACCCCCTGGCCTGCCCGGTCGCCGAGCGCCACGCGGCGGCACTCGAGTACGGCCTCGCAGCCGAGCCCGGGGACTTTGCCGGGGTGACCTGTGTCCACGGGCACTTTCTGCCCATCAAGTATCTCTTGCTGGCGGACCACATGCCCTGCCGGTTCGTCACCTGGCTGCGGGAGCCGGTGGAGCGATTGATCTCGCACTATTTCTACTGGCAGCGGAGTTACGATGCCGGCGCCACGGATACCACCACGCTGCACCGGCGGGTGGTGGAAGAGGGCTGGACGCTGGAGCAGTTCTGCCTCGCTCCGGAGCTGCGCGATGTCTACCACCAGTTCCTCTGGGCCTTCCCGCTGCGGGCCCTGGATTTTGTCGGAATAAGCGAATTTTACGCCGAGGATCTTCGGGAATTTTCCGAGCATTTTCTGGGAATAAATCTGCAGCCCCGGCTCGTCAACGTGGCGGACGAGCCGCGGGGTGCGCGGGAACTGGGGCCGGAACTGCTGCGCCGGGTGCGTGAATGGCACGCCCGGGATGTCTCGCTCTACGAGTGGGGGCTGCGCCAGCGGGATCAGCGGCGAGCGGCCGCAGGCTGTTGATGTGCCGCCTTGAGGCGCTCGTGCCAGGGGCGCTACAATGACTGAAATTTCATTTAATCACTAAGGAAATCAATATGTTGGATGCACTATCCCCGCTTGTTCGCGGCCTCTTTGGCGCGCTGCTGGTGGCCTGCCTGGCGTCCTGCGCAAGCCTGGGTGGCCCGCCGAAGACGCTCACCGACGCGGACAGGGCCGAGCTGGTCGAGCGCGTGACAGCCCGTTGGGAGGCGCTGGAGCGCAAGGATTTCGCAGCTACATGGGACTTTGCAACACCGGCGTATCGCGCTGTTTTTCCGAGGGATTATCATGCGCGCAACTTCACTTATACGGTGGACTGGGAGTTGACAGCTGTCGAAGTCCTTGCCTATGATGCCGACGCAGCTGTGGCAAGTGTGGCGGTTCGGGTCATGTCCAGGCCGACCAAACAAACCGCGGTTTCTGCACAATTTGGCGCTATACCAACGACTGTTCGCGAGAAATGGGTTAGCATTGATGGCGAATGGTGGCATAGCGTTAGCGGCTGAAGCCCGGTTGAAAGCTGGCTGCAGTTAGCAATAAATAGCGCTAGCAATCTGTACTTTGGTTGTGAAGTAAAAACACATTAGGAGTCTCCTACTATGAATGCAAAGTTTAAGCCTCTGGGTCTTGTTGCTGCAGTAGCAGCTGCGACCGCTGGCTACACTGGCGTTACCACTGCACAGACTGACGTGGCAGGCAATGGCCTGGGCGACGTTGGCCTGATCCCTTACTACACCGTACGTGACGGCTTCGTCACCGGTGTTCACGTGACCAACACCAGCGATCGCACTCAGGTTGTCAAAATCCGCCTGCGTCGTGGTGTCGACTCCATGGATGCCCTCGACTTCAACGTCATCATGTCTCCGAAAGACGTGTGGACCGGCTTCCTGCAGGACGAAGGTGACAACATCGTGTTCAACACGACCGACACCTCCTGTACTGCTCCGGCTGCTCAGAGCGGCAAGTTCACCATGCCCGGCATCTACCGCGAAGGCGCGGAAGAAGGCTACATCGAAGTTATCGCCATGGGTGCGCCCGAGAGCGAAGATGACCCGATCGCCGTTGCTGCCAAGCACACTTCCGAAGGCGTTCCCTTTGACTGTGCCGGTGTACGCTCCAACTTCTTCGCTGGCGGCACCTTCCAGGGTCAGCCCCGCGGTGTTGCAGCGCACGACACTACCAACCAGATCGGCGTAGCTACCGGTTCTCCCGATGGCGAAACTGTCTACACTCCCCCGGGCAACCCGCTGCAGGTTTCTTTCTTCCTGCGTGACGCGGCTTCTGGCCTGGAAATGGGCAACCAAGCCGTCATGCTGGAAAACTTCCTGGTTGACGAGCCGGCCATCACCAACCAACAGTTCGGTCTGTTCAGCGGCGACCTGCTGGGCTTCGACTACCCCGACCTGAACGGCGGTGTACCGGGCACTGGTAACAGCGGCAAGTTCGTCGAGCTGCGCAGCGCGATCGGCAATGCTTCCGTGATCAACGACTGGTCTGCCAACGCTGACCTGAACGTGGGCACCGACTGGGTTATCACCTTCCCCGGTCAGTACACCATGCTGGATCTGCCCCACTACTTCGCGTCTTTGCTGACCGAAGGCACCGAGGACGAGATCCCCTGCAACCGTGGCAATGCCCAGCCTGCAGGTACCTTTGAAGGTCTGGAAGGTGGCTGTGACCACCGCGATATCCCGGCCATCGCGTCCTTCGACGTCTATGACCGTGAAGAGCAGCAGCGCGCTCTGCCCGACGGTGAGCTGGTTGTATCTCCCCAGCTGCCCGGCGCGGAAGTCCGCACCCAGCTGCCCTACGAAGTTAACGTTGTACAGTGGGGCGCCGAGCCCGTACTGGGTAGCGTGAACTCCGACATCGTGGTTCAGGTTCCCGAGAGCCCCTTCGGCTGGGCGGAGCTGAGCGTTTCCAGCAACACCAGCGGTGACCTGGCTGTGTGTGAAGCCACTTCCAGCAACTCCGGCGTCAACATCGCTGGCGGTGCGAGCGAAATCGTTGCTGCGGTTACTGCCTACGGCTGTGACACCACCGGCGTTGTAGCTGGCGAGATCCCGAAAATTGGCTTCGTCGCTTGGGAGCGTAGCTTCCCCGGCAACCCCGATGCCAACTACGGTCGCGCTATCGAGCACGCCTACGGCAGCGGCTTCTAATCGAAGCTAACCCGTTTAGCTGAGAAGCACCTGAAAGCCGGCACCGCGAGGTGCCGGCTTTTTTATTATTTGCAGACCACGTCAATCAGGAAGGGAGTACCATGTTGAAACGCCAACTCTGGCTGGCCCTTGGCCTCTGTGTATCCGTGTTTGTCCAGGCTGGAGAAGAGATCGTGATTCGTGACGGCGATGTCACGGTTACTCGCGCCGAATTTGAGGAAATTGTCGAGCGTTGGAGTCGCGACATGCGTGAAGCGGCCGCCAATGATACCGGCGATCGCCTGGAGTTGATCAATATCGCCGTGACCAACAAGAAGCTCGCGCAGGCAGCGGACACGTTGACGCCCGAGGCCGATGGCGAGGATTACTGGACCCTGTATTTCCGTGAACAAAATCTCAAGCGCCGCTTCATGATCGATCGCTTCGTGGCCAATGTCGAGGTGCCCGAGCTGTCCGATCTGGCCCGCGAGCGCTATGCAACCGAAAAGGACAAGTACGCGAAGGTGCCGGAGAAGCGCCTGACCTCGCACATCCTCTGGGTCTGTCCCCCCGGGCAATGTGAACGCGAGCCCGTTCGCGAGGAGGCCCGGGAAGTGCTGGCGCAGCTGCGCGACGGTGCCGACTTTGAAGCGATGGTGGAAAAGTATTCCGGTGATCCCGGCTCTCGCAAGAAAGGTGGCCGCTTTGAGAAATGGTTCAGCCTGGGCGAAAAGGGTGTCGAGCCCCGCTACACCGGTGGTGCCTTTGATATCGAGGAAGTCGGTGCCTATTCCGACCTGGTGGAAACCCAGTTTGGTGTCCACATCATTCGCCTCGACGACGTTCAGAAAGCGCACTACAAATCCTTCGAGGAAGTTCGCGACCTGATCATTCGCACGCTGCGTGGCGAGTACGTCAAGGCCGCGGTGAAGGACTACGAGTCCAGTCTGTCGCTGAGTGACGAGGTGCGTATCGATGGTGCGGCGATGGAAGATATCTTCGCTCCCTACAAGAGCGCCCCGTAAGCCATGTCGGTGCTGCTGGTGGTCGGCATGCACAGGTCCGGAACCTCGGCCCTGTGCGCTGCACTGCGAGCCTGCGGCGCCAGCTTCGGCGACCGTCTCCTGGACCCCCTCGCCGGCGTCAACGACGAGGGTTTCTGGGAGGATGCCGAGGTCGTGGAATGCAACGAGCGACTGCTGGCAGCAGCCGGCGGCAGCTGGTACGCCCCCGGGGATGCGGTCCTGGGGGGAGACTGGCCTGCCGCCGCGCTGGCTGACTTCCGCGCCGATGCCCAGCGCATCCTGGGCCGGGGCTTTGGCAGTCCCGATAGCCTCTGGGCAATCAAGGATCCGCGCTTTTGCCTGACCCTGCCGCTCTGGCTGCAGGCCTGCGAGGCCACCGGCCTGCAGCCGCGCGTCTGCTATATCAGCCGTGCGCCGCGGGAAGTCGCGGGATCACTGCTGCGGCGCGATGGCTTCCCCGAGGCCTACGGCCTGCGCCTGGATCTGGCCTACCGGCAAGCGGTTATGGCTGCACTCCCGGTTGAGACCCTACGTGTCGATTACCCGGCATTGCTGGCCTCTCCTTTGTCTGTCCTGGCGCGCTTGTCCGAGGCTTTGCCGCTCACTGTGGATGAGGCGGCGCTCGCACGCGCCGTGCGTTCCGATTTGCGCCATCAGCAGGTCGAGACCGGGGGTTCCCTGCTGTCCCGCGCCGATATCGGGGCGGAGGAGCTGGCAGACCTGGCGGCACTGATTGATCAGCAGTATTCCCTGCAGGGTGCACTGCAGGGAATACTGGACGGCCTGGTTGCCCGGGGCCGTGAATTGTCTGCCATCGGTGAATCCCATAGCCGGGCCCTGGAGGCCATCGCGGCGAAGGATGCGGACATCGGCAGGCTTGCTGCCGAGCTGGAGGAAGCCCTGGCGGTGATTGCGGGTAAGGACCGTGATATTGAGGGCCTTGCGACGGAGCATCGCCAGGCGCTGGCCACAATCGACGAGCGCGATGCGCAGCTCCGCGAGCTGGATGGCCGGTTGGCAGAGATCGGTACCTTGCACAGCCACGCGCTGGAGGTCATCGCCGACAAGGACACCGAGATTCAGGCCTTTTATCGGCTGCCTGTCCTGGGTCCTGTGTTGCGCCTGGTACGCTGGTGGCGCCAACGCCGGCTTGCCGGGGGTGAGGGATGAGCGGGATAATGGCGTCGGGTTTATCAGAATGAGTTGGAGACAGTGCGTCTATCTTCCAGACAACGCGAGGTGATCAACGAAGTGCTTCGACGGCATTTCGGTGAACAGACCCGAGTACTTCTGTTTGGCTCGCGCGTCGACGATAGCAAACGTGGTGGCGATATTGATCTCTACGTTGAGCCACAAATTCAGTCGCCCGCAGTATTGATCGATGCCAAGTTCGCGGCTCTTGTGGAGTTGAAGCAGAAGCTGGGAGACCAGAAAATCGATCTGGTGATTCATCGTCCGGAAACGCCCTTGTTACCTGTTCACCAGGTGGCGCTCCGTGAGGGTGTGGTGTTGTGAGTGCGGAAAAAATCACCTCACTGCTGTCGATCTGCCAGCGTCACGCGGAGCGCCTTCAGTGGGCCATGAGTCAACTGAGTCACTTGCAGCCCTTCGATCCCGAGCGGCTAGAAAAAGTCGATGACACGACTATGGCTATCATGGACCAGTTCGCCTCACGCTTTTCAAAGTTACAGGATGCAATGGGCGCTCAGTTATTACCCGCGGTTCTGGATCTCACTGCGGAGCAGGGCGAGCTGACGACATTTATCGATAAATTGAACAGGCTGGAAAAAATGGGCGCCATTCACTCCACGGAGCGCTGGATGATGTTGCGGGAGATGCGCAATCAGTTTGCCCATGACTATCCCGAAGAGCCCGAAATACAGGCCAGCTTGCTGGACAAGGCCTTTACTCAATCGAGGCTGTTGCTGGACGAGTTTGAGCGTGTGAGATCGTTTATAAACCGTTATCTGCCAAGCACTGCGGCGACCTCCTGACGTGCGCGAGATTGACATCGTCATCCCCGTCTACGATGGGCTGGAAGAAACGCGCCGCTGTCTGGACACTGCTCTGGCGACCACGGACCCCGCGTGGTCGCGCCTGGTGCTGGTCAATGACGCCTCGCCCAATCCGGCCATCACGGCGCTCCTGCGCGAGCTGGCAGAGGCCCACCCCGAGCGTATCGTGCTTCTCGAGAACCCGGAGAACCTGGGCTTTGTCGGGACTGCCAACCGGGGCATGCGCCATGATCCGGCGCGGGACGTCCTGCTGCTGAACAGCGACGTCGAAGTCGCCAACAACTGGCTTTGGCGTATCCGCGAAGCCGCGGAGCGCCATCCCGATGCGGCCAGCATCACGCCCTTCGCCAATAACGCTACCATCTTCAGTTTTCCCAATTTCTGCAAGGACAATACACTGCCCTTCGGGGCCGATCTCGCCACCATCGACGAGGTGTTCGCCGAGAGCTTCATCGCAGAGGATGTCTACGAAGTGCCCACGGGTGTGGGCTGTTGCATGTACCTGCGGCGGGAGGCTTTGCAGGCCGTGGGCGACTTTGACGAGGCGACCTTCGGGCGCGGTTACGGCGAGGAAAATGACTGGTGTCAGCGAGCCATTCGCGCCGGCTGGCGCAACCTCCACCTGGCCAACTGCTTCGTCTTTCACAAGGGTGGCGTCAGCTTTGCCGAAGAGCAGAGCCCTCGGATTGCGCGGGCAATGGAATTGTTGGACCAGCGCTACCCCCGCTACCACAGCGACATTCAGGCCTATGTCGCCGCCGACCCGGCGCGCGCGGCGCGCACCCGTGCACTGCTGGGCCTGTTTGCCCGCGTGTCGCGCCCCAAGGTGCTGTTTATTTCCCACAAGCTTGGCGGGGGAGCCCAGCAGCACGTGGATGAACTGGCCCGCCTGTATCGTGATCAGGCGCTGTTCCTGCAACTGACGCCGGAGCGGGAGGGCGAGTCGGTCGTACTGAGCGTCTTCGAGGGTGGTCAACGTTTGCTGGACGGGCTGCACTTCGTGGTGGACCGGGACTTTGAGACGCTGGTCGCGCTGCTGCGCACCCTGGGTGTCGGACGCCTGCATTTCCATCACACCATGGGTGTTCATCCGCGCCTCTGGGTGCTGGCAGAGGCACTGGGCTGCGGACACGACCTCACGGTCCACGACTATTACCTGGTCAACGGCAATCCCACCCTGACCGATGCCGATGCGCGCTATGTGGAGGAGTCCGCCGCGGACTTTGATCGGCGCTGCGCCGATCACTATCCGCTGCCGGAGGGTGTCACCCCCGAGGGTTGGCGGGAGGGCCAGTCCCTGTTGGTGCATCGCGCGCAGCGTGTCATCTTCCCCTCCACTGACAGTGCCGAGCGATTCCAGCGGTATTTTTCCCTGGCGGAACCGGTGGCGGCCTGGCACCCTGATTTTCAGGCCTCCCAGCCCTATCCCGAGCCAAGCTGGCAGTGGGATGGCAGCCGCCCGCTGAAGGTATTGGTGGCGGGCGCCATCAGTCGGGAGAAGGGAGCCGATGTGCTGGAGGGCGTTGCCAGGGCGCTGAGTGCTCAGAATATAGAGTTTCACCTGCTGGGCTATGCCTACCGAGCGCTCGACCGGAGCGTGATCACACACGGTCCCTATGCCGCCGAAGAAGCCTGGCAGTTGATCGAGGAGATTGCGCCGGACGTAATGTGGTACCCGGCTCTCTGGCCCGAGACCTACAGTTACACCCTGAGCCTGGCCCTGCATCTCGGACTGCCGGTGGTGGTGCCCGATATTGGGGCCTTTGTCGAACGGGTGGCGGGGCGTGAGCACAGCGTGATCATGCCCTGGGCCACGCCGGTGTCCGGCTGGCAGGGTTTTTGGGAAAGTGTGCTGTCGGATCAGGTACTGCCGGCCCAGGTATTGCCCGAGACGTCGCCGCGGTCACCCGCCCGACGGGATTTTTATCGGGAAGACTACCTGTCGCCGGTGACCGCCCGGAGCGGCGAGCTGCCGGCGGCCTTGTGGCTTCAGCTCACCGGCAACCTGCGCCCGGGCCTGCCGGTGCTGGGGCGGCGAGAGCGATGGCTGGGTCGTCTGTGGCGCCTCAGTCGCCATCCCTGGGTCGCCCGGCTGGTGGCCCTGGTGCCCTTTCGGCTTCAGCAGTGGCTCAAGCGCTGCCTTTCCCGTCGGCCAATGCACGAAATCGTGCGCTGAGCCTGTACAATCCGGGAAACACGCGAGAGAAGTTGAGTTCCGTGGCAACCGTCTACCTCCATATCGGCGCCCCCAAGACAGCGACATCCAATCTGCAGGCCATTCTTGCCGGTAGCCAGAAGGTGCTGCGCGCCCAGGGTGTGCTGTATCCCGAACAGTGCCGTCATGGCGACGCACACCACGTCCTGGTGGCGGACCTGATCGACAAATACCAGTCAACGCGCATGCCGGACCTGTGGTACGGCGATTTCCCGCGGGGAGAGGCCTGGTCGCGTCTGGCGTCGGAGCTGGCCTCCGCAGGGCCGGACATTCACACGGCGATTGTCAGTACCGAGCTGTTCTTCGGGCAGTCGATCAATATTGACCGAATGCTGGGGGATATCCGGGCCGCGCTCAGCGGTCACGCGGTGAAGGTGATCATGTACCTGCGCCGCCAGGACCAGCTCTACGCCTCTTTTTATAACCAGGATGTGAAGGGCGCACGGCAGTGGGCGGGTACCGCCTATGAGTTCTATGAAACTCACCAGATTTTTCAACGGGATTACGATCAGATCGCCGACCTCTGGGGGCGGGCTTTCGGGGCAGAGAATCTCATCGTGCGACCCTATGAGCCAGAGCAGTGGCTGAACGGCGATATTGTGGCCGACTTTTGTCACAGCACTGGCATATCTGCCCTGCCCGCAGCCCCCCTGGCGGCCAATGAGAGCCTGGGCGCGTCGCAGCTGTACATCAAGCGCTGCCTCAACCACGTGGGTTACGAGAAAGTCGATAACGATGCCGTGCTGGGCCTGTTGCAGAGGCTTTGCCCCGAGCCTCCACTGAAGACAGTGCGTTACGTCAATCGGGCTTGCTATAACCGCCTGCGCAAACGGTGGGAGGCGACCAACCAGCGCCTCGCCGGGATCTACGGCAACCAGGGGCAGTTCTTTCGCCAGGCGATCCCGGCGGCCGCGCACGTGGAGGCGCCGGAAACGGAGGAGGACCGCCTGCTGGAGTTTGTGCGCGCCGTGCGCAAGGCGGGGCGCGGGCGACGTCTTGGCAGCTTTCGGAGTCTGTTTGCCCGGGCCAGTCTGCTGATCATCGCCGAGCAGAATCTGTGGGCGATGGTGCCGCGGGATGAACGCATGGTGCTCGAAGACTGGGCACAGGACAGCCCGCGGGCACAAGCTGCAGCGGTGAGAGCCTGATGCTTTCGTCGCATCCACCGCCGGCCCTGCCCACAGCGGGACTGCTGGAGCGATGTGGTCCACACGAAAGCCGCATCCGGGAGATATTCACGCAGTTTGACTACCGCAACGACTTCCAACCGGTAAAGGAGCCTGTCTGCGCGTTGCTTTTTACCAACCGCTCCGGATCGACCCTGGTCACCGAGTATCTGCGTGCCACGGGCCGTGTGATGGCGATGGGGGAACCCCTGAATCACCCGATCGTGGCGCGTCGCGCCGAGAAGTTCCAGTTGACGGGCTTCCCCGAATACATGGCGCACGAGTACCGGCGCTGGCACAAGCCAGGGGCGATCTACGGCTTGAAGGCTTCCTGGGATCAGGCACTCATGCTCTGGCGTGCCGGCATCGTACCCGGCTATTTCCAGGATGTACTCTGGGTTCGCGTGCGTCGGCGTGACCTGCTGGGGCAGGCGATCTCCTTTACCATTGCCGAGCAGACACAGCGCTGGCACAGCTTTGATGCGGGCGAGCGTCCGCCACCGCAATACGATTTCCTGCGTATTTTGCGACGTGTCCAGTCCCTGGCCCAGGCCAACGGGGCCCTGGATGCCCTCTGTGCGACGCTGGATTTGCAGCCCTACGAGATCGATCACGATGCCTTTGTTGCAGAGCCTGAAGCTGGCACGCGCCGACTGGCGCGACACCTTGGCCTCGGCGAGGTACAAATCGACCCCGAGGCCTTGCGCATGAACCGTCAGCGGGGCTCCCTTAACCGGGAATTTCGCGAGCGCTTTTTGCGTGACTACCGCGCGCAGGTCGGCCGCGCCTCGGACCCGAATTCGCCGTGAGTAGCGGGTCCGGTCAGTCAGCGGATACTGCGGTCGGTTGGCGGCAGGCACTTTTCAATCGCCGCATGCTGATCTGCATCTTCACCGGGCTGGCGTCGGGTATGCCCCTGTATGTGTTGATTCAGCTGGTTCCGGCCTGGTTGCGGGATCAGGGGGTGTCTCTCACCGAGATCGGCCTGTTCGCCCTGGTCGGTATTCCCTACACCTGGAAGTTTCTCTGGGCCCCTTTGATGGATCGCTGGGTGCCGCCTCTGCTGGGGCGCCGCCGTGGCTGGATGTTCCTGTGCCAACTGGCGCTGATTGTCTCCATCGGTGTTCTGGGGCATTTCGACCCCCGCGATTCGACCTGGATGATCGCCTGGCTGGCTTTCGCTGTGGCCTTCTTCAGTGCCAGCCAGGATGTGGCGCTGGACGCCTTCCGGCGGGAGATCCTGCCCGATCGGGAGCTGGGGCTCGGCAACTCCATCCATGTGCAGGCCTACCGGATCTCCAGCCTGGTACCGGGCTCGCTGTCACTCATTCTTGCGGACCTGCTGCCCTGGGCGGTGGTGTTCTGGATCACCGGGGCGTTCATGCTGGTGGGGGCGGCGATGAGCCTTGCGGTGGACGAACCGAACTCCGAACTGCCCCTGGGCAAGGGCCTGCGAGCGTCGGTGATCGCGCCCTTCCGCGAGTACCTGCAGCGGCGCGGCTGGCACGGTCTCTTTCTGGTGCTGGGCTTCATGTTCCTGTACAAAATCGGCGATAACATGGCGACGGCCCTGGCCACGCCTTTTTATCTGGATACCGGCTTCAGCATGACCGAGATAGGCCTGGTGGCGAAGCACGCGGCACTCTGGCCGGCCATTGTCGGCGGGCTGTTGGGGGGCGTCGTCATGTTGCGCCTGGGTATTAATCGTGCACTTTGGGTCTTTGGCGTCGTGCAGGTGGTCAGTATCCTGGGATTTGCCGTGCTGGCCCAGAGCGGACCGGTTCTCTGGTTGCTGGCGGCCGTGATCAGCTTTGAATACCTGGGGGTGGGCATGGGCACTGCCGCCTTCACCGCCTTTATCGCCCGGGAGACCAGCCGCATGTATGCCGCGACCCAGTTTGCCCTGTTCACCGCCCTGGCGGCCCTGCCGCGAACCTTTGCCAATGCCAGTACCGGGGTCATTGTGGAAACCGTGGGCTGGTACCACTTCTTCCTGCTCTGCGCCCTCATCGCACTGCCGGGGATGCTCCTGCTGCTGTGGGTTGCCCCGTGGCGGGAGCCGCAGCCGTGAGTGCCCGGCCGCAGCGCGTGATCGCAGTGCTGGGCATGCACCGCAGTGGTACCAGCTGCCTGACCGGTTCCCTGCAGGAGGCGGGCCTTGAGCTGGGCAAGTATCACGCCTGGAACCCCTACAATTTGAAGGGCAACCGGGAAAATCAGGATATTGTCGATCTTCACGATGCGCTGTTGGCCGCAAACGGCGGCGGCTGGGATCGGCCTCCCCGGCGGTGTCGCTGGTCGGAGGCATTCCAGGACCGGGCCCGCGCACTATTGGCTGCCCACGCCGAGGTGCCGGTCATGGGGTTCAAGGACCCGCGCACGCTGTTGGTACTGGATGGCTGGAAGGCCTTGATACCGGGGCTGGAGTTTGTCGGCATCTTCCGGCATCCTGAGGCTGTGGTGCAGTCGCTGGAACGGCGCAGTCAAATGCCCAGGTCGCAGGCACTGGAGCTCTGGTATCGCTACAACCGGGTGCTTCAGCGCGAGCAGCGTCGCTATGGATTTCCTCTCTTGTGTTTCGACGAGGAGGAGGCGGCCTTCAATCGGAAGGTTGACCAGGTGGTTCGCTATCTGGGTTTGAAGCCGCCGGCGCAGCCACAACGGTTTTACGATAATCAATTAAAAAATTTCGCCGCCCGGTCAGGGGCCCGAACACCCCTGAAAGTTCGCTGGTTATACGGGAGCCTGCGGCGCGCGAGTCTGTAACGGATGTGTCATGCTGTCACGACTTTTCGGAAAGGCAGATAGGAACAGCCCGGTCGGTCGAGGACCCATCATCAGCATTGTGGTGATTGTCTACGACATGCCGGAGCAAGCGGAGAATACACTGCGCTCCCTGCTGCCGGGCTACCAGCGCGGGGTGGAAGGCGAGGAGTACGAGGTGATCGTCGTTGAAAACGGCTCACCCCGCACCTTGTCCCGGGATTTTCTTGCCACCTTGCCGTTCAATTTTCGCTATGTGCTGCGGCATGATGGTGAGCCGAGTCCGGCCCGCGCGATCAACCATGGCGCCAGCCTGGCACAGGGGGAGTTTGTCTGTGTCATGATCGATGGCGCTCGCATGCTGACACCGGGAGTGGTCCGCAACCTCTTGCTTGGGCACCGGGTGGCCGACCGCGCCGTGGTCGCCGTTCCCGGCTACCACCTGGGCTATGAGCTGCAGCAGCAGGCGGTCAATACGGGCTATAACCGGGCTTGTGAGCGTGAGTTGCTGCATTCGGTCAACTGGCCGGATAATGGTTATCGCCTCTTCGACATCGCCTGTTTCAGTGGTTCCAGTGCTCCCGGATTTTTCCTCCCCAATAGCGAGAGCAATTGCATCAGTTTGCCCCTGGACCTGTGGCAGGATTTGGGAGGTTACGACGAGCGATTTGATTTGCGCGGTGGAGGCCTGATCAACCTGGATCTTTACAAGCGGGCCTGCGAGGCCCAAGGCGTACAGCATGTCATTGCGCTGGGCGAGGGGACTTTTCATCAGTTCCACGGTGGCGTAACCACCGGTGGCCAGTCCACATCGGTGCGTGAAAACTACATTGCCCTTAGCCATGCACAGTACCGCGAGCTGCGTGGGCAGGAGTTCCGCAGTCCCCAAACACAACCCCTGTTCCTGGGAGAAATTCCGCCCTAGGCGCAGAAGTTTGTCTATTATTCTGCCGCCCGCATTCTGGCCGAACGGGGTGAGCTTAGTCCGTCGGGGGAATCCATCCGTCCCGGCGCCGTGGCCTGAGGAAAGCGAGTGAGTTCTGTCTATTTTCCCCCTTCCCTGCAGCATTTCGAGCCCCGCCGTATGGTCTTCTCCACCTGGGTGGACCATCTGCCGTTTGCCTACGACCTGGTCACCGCCCTGCGGCCCGAGGTGGTGGTGGAGCTGGGTGTTTATAATGGTTTGTCGTTTTTTACCTTCTGTCAGGCCATGCAGGAAAACGACATCGACGGCGTGGCCTATGCCATCGACTGCTGGGAGGGGGACAAGCATACCGATCACTATGACGACAGCATCTATCGCGATGTGCAGCAGCACGCCCGGGAGCACTATCGGGGCTTTGCCTACCTCTTGCGGATGTATTTCCACGAAGCACTGCGCCACTTCAATGATGACAGTATCGACCTCTTGCACATTGATGGCCTGCACACCTACGAGGCCGTGAAGGAGGACTTCACCACCTGGTACCCCAAAGTGAAGCCAGGCGGCATTGTCCTCTTCCACGATGTCATGGCGCGCCTGCAGGATTTTGGCGCCTGGAAGTTCTTCGAGGAGCTGCAGGCCGAGCACGCCGAGACTTTCCGCTTCAATCACGGCTTCGGACTCGGCGTGTTGCGCAAGCCTGGCGGGCAGCCGCGGGAGACCGAGTTGACCGGGCTGCTGTTTGACCGCGATGAAGCGTCGGTCAAGCGGCTGCGCCAGTTCTACACCCATGCGGCGCACTTTCTCGAGGCGCGACGCCAGGCCAAACGCCTTAAAGAGCTGATCGGGGCGAAGAAGAAGGGCGGGCAGGGCAAGCAGGCCGCGGATGGCTGAGGGCCGCCCGTGAGGGTGAGTGCGCGGGCCGCTCTTGCCCTGGCGCTATTGCTGGCGGCGGTAGCTGCCGGCCACGCGGAACCCGCCGTTCCGCGGCCCAATCTCCTGCTGATCGTGGTCGATGACCTGGGGGTGAACGACCTCGGGGCCTGGGGCAACACGGAGGTGGTAACGCCCAATATCGACAGTCTCGCCGCTCGGGGCCTGCGTTTCACGCGACACTACACCGATACCACCTGCGCGACCTCCCGAGCCATGATGCTGACCGGACAGGAACCGGCGCGCCTGGGTTTTCGGCCGGTTCACCAGGGGATATCACCGGAAGTGGTTACCCTGGCCGACGCGCTGCGGGAGCAGGGCTACTCTACCCATCATGTCGGCAAATGGCACCTTGGCTACAGCACGCGCTTGGCCTGGCCGTTGTCGCAGGGCTTTGATACGTTTTTTGGCTTCCTCGACCAGCATCTCCTGCGCGGCCCTCATCCGCCGGGGACTTGGCAGCCAGGCAGGCCGACTCACCGCAATCCCTGGTTACAACGTGACAACCAGCCCCCGCAGGCGACTCGCGGCTGGCTGGACGACTTGCTGGTGCGCGAGGTGGAGGCCTTTCTCCACCAGCGGGGTCGCGGGAGCGAGCAGCCCTGGTTTCTGAATCTCTGGCTCTATGCCCCGCATACACCCCTGCAGCCCATGCCGGGCTTCGCAGGGCGTTACCCGGATACGCCCCGGGGGCGGTATCTCGCGCTACTGGAACAGCTTGATCACCACGTGGGGCGGGTACTGTCGGCCCTGGAGGTCGCTGGCCTGAGCGGGAACACGCTGGTTCTGCTCGCCAGTGACAACGGCGGGACCGAGAAAGCCTACCCCAGTAATGCGCCCTTCGGCGGACGCAAGATGGACTATCGCGAGGGGGCGGTGCGCACGCCGCTGATTCTCGCCTGGCCGGGAGAGGTGGAATCCGGCGTCGTCGAGAACACGGTCACGGCCCTGGATTATCTGCCTACACTCCTGGCGGCTGCCGGTGGTTCGCCAGAAGCCGGGCTTCGCGGCCGCGACCTGCTGAAGGTTCGCCGAGATTTGGCGCCCCCGGCGGAACCGCTGTTCTGGGAATCGGCGAGTATCGCCGGAAACAGCTGGGCTGTGCTCTCCGGCGATGGGCGCTGGCGCCTCAGTACCTTCCTCAATGCATACCGGCAGTTGAATGACCTGCAGGCTGATCCCGCTGGTCGCGTCAATGTCATGCAGCAAAACCCCGACCGTGTCCGGGCACTTACCCGTCAGTTTCGGAACTGGCAGCGAGTGACGCGGGAGCTGCCACTGAAGATCGATCGTCTGGATGAGTCGGGAAAGGCCCGGGTTACCGGCCAAAGTCTGCAGCGCGCTCCCGGGTTCGCCGGCCATACCTTTGCCATCGGTATCCGCGGCGAGGGGGACGGTGTTCTGGCCAGCCAGGCCGGACAGTGGTTCCTGATGCGCCTGGGAGGCCAACTGCAGGTGCGTATTCACGATCACGACCTGCACTCGCAACCCGTTGCCTGGCAGTCCGGGGCTTGCAATAGCCTGGTTCTGAGCAGTGAGTTTCGTTTCAGTCTAATGTTGCCGGAAACCGATGTTGCCGAGCTGCGCCTGTTCGTTAATGGCGAGGCGGTATTGTCCGAGCGACGACCTCGTCCGGCACTCCCGCCCGATGATTTTTTGCAGCCTTTGCTTATCGGGCACGGCGAAACGGGGCCGGATTTTGCCGGCAGGCTCGGTCAGCCGCTTGTGTACAATCGCAGTGTGGGAATCCTTCCCGCGGACCGGCAGGAACTTGACAGCGAACTCGCTCTTCTGGCCGAGCGCGTATGCGAGACGACATGATTCAACAGACTTTCGAGGAGCCCGAAGCAACCCGGCAGGCACTGGAGCGGGCTCAGGCCCTGGCTGGCAGGGGGCAATGGCGGGCAGCCGTGGAGGCGCTTCAGCTTGCCGAGCAGGCAAGGCCGACCGCGCTGCTGCAGCGTGCGCTGGTTGACCTGCGTATTCAGGGGGGGCGTGCACTGGCGGGTAGCGGGCAGGGGCTCGCCGACCCCTTGGCCGCTGGAACTGAACCCCGCAGCGGGGCGGTAGAACGGCAGGCACACCGGGCCGCTGGTCTGCCCGAAGTGACCGCTGCCGAGCTCAATGCCGCTGTGGTGCGCGAGGCCCTGTCCGAGCGCGGCGCACTGCTGGTGCGGGGGCTGGTCGACCGCGAGCGCGCGCTGTCCCTGCGCCACCTGGTTGATCGGGTGATTGCCGCGCGGGAGCAGCGGGTACCCTGTGAAGAGTCTTCAGCCGCATGGTATGCGCGCTCGCCCGAGGTGCACGGTGGCCCCGCACGTTTTTTTGCAGCGCCGGGTGAGTCGGTGTCAGCCAGTAGTTCACTGTGGACGGTCGATTCGCCACTCGCTACTGCGCGGCTTCTGACGCTCTACCACCAGTTGCGCCTGCCGGAACTGCTGAGCACCTACTTTGGAGAGCCCGCCCTGCTTTCGGTCAAGAAATGGGTGCTGCGCCGCGTGGCACCGGACAATGGGGCCGAGGCAGGCTGGCATCAGGATGGGCGCTTCCTGGGAGAGGGCATCGCGACGCTGAACCTTTGGCTGTCCTTGAGCGATTGCGGTGGTGACACGGAGGCCCCGGGAATGGAAATTGTCGCCAATGGTCGCCGCGATATCCTTCCCACCGGCAGCCACGGTGCGGATTTTGACTGGACCGTGGGGCAGGGCCTGGTCGACCAGGTGGCACCGGACACCCGCTTTGTCCCCCGCTTCGCGCCAGGCGATGCACTGATTTTTGATCACTTCAACCTGCATCGCACTGCTTTCGGAACGGCCCACACTCTGCCGCGTTACGCGATCGAGGCCTGGTTCTTCGCGCAGTCGCGGGCACCTCTCAAACAGCAACCGGTATTGTTCTGATGCGTGTGTCCGTCATTGTCGTGGGCTATCAGATGCAGCGGGAGTTACCGAGAACCTTGCAGGCGCTGTCACCCCGCTATCAACTGAACTGTGAGCCGACGGATTACGAGGTCATCGTGGTCGATAACGGCTCTCCCGAGCCACTGGAGACCTCGCTGCACAGCGTTCCGGAGGATCTCTCCCTGCGCTGGCTGCGCCTGGATCCGGCCCCGGTGTCACCGGCGCAGGCCCTGAATCGCGCGGTCGCCATGGCCCGCGGGGATATTGTCTGCCTCATGGTCGATGGGGCCCATCTCCTGACACCGGGTGTGCTCGACTGGGCCGGGCGCGCCTTTGCCGCTTTCGATGAGCCGGTGGTGGCGGTGCGCTATTTCTACCTCGGCCCCGGCGAGCAGCCCGAGACCGTGAAGTCGGGCTACAACCAGACCCGCGAGGATGCGCTGCTGGACAGCATCGACTGGCCGCGGGATGGCTACCGCCTGTTCGAGGTGGGTACGCCCCTGTGGGGGGGCGCGGAGCGAATCACCTGGTTCAACCGCATGTTCGAGTCCAACTGCCTGTTTATGCGTCGAGACCTGTTTCTGGCTCTGGGTGGGGCCGATGAGCGATTCGATCTGCCCGGGGGCGGTTTTCTCAACCTGGACCTGTACAAGCGTGCGGTCGACAGCGAGGGTGTGGTGCCGGTGCAGCTGGTGGGTGAGGGGAGTTTTCACCAGGTTCACGGCGGTACTACGACCAACAGCAGCGATACACTGCGCGATGCACGGCTGGCAGATTACCTCGCCCAGTACCAGGCATTGCGCGGCCACCAGCGCCTGGTCAGCGACAAGCCTTTGACCTTTCTCGGTCACCTGCCTACCCAGGCGTCGAAGATCCACCTGCGCAAGCGGGGGAACCCGGTCGACTGAGTGGGTTGCGGTGGGGTCGCTCCGGGTTCCGGGCGATCAGGCCGTGGGGGCTTCGTCGGACCCGGGCGCGAGATCTCCCCAGGCGAGAGGCACCTGATTGCGGGGAAAGCTCTGGCTGCCGAAGAACCAGGTTTCCAGGGCGTAACGGGTTTGATGCAGATCTTCGCGAAACTGGGTGCGGTGCAGGCAGTAATGGTCAAAGAACAGTGCGTCACCGGCCTCGAAAACCGGTGCGACGGCTGCGCGACCGGCAAACTCGCGATCCACGGTATCGGGTGCCACCGACCAGCCAAAATAGGCGTCTTCCGCGCTGACAATCTCATTCAGGCGCGCCGGAATCAGGTCCAGGCCGGGGGCACCGGTGTCGCCCCCGCAGCGGCTCAGTGGCAGCCAGAGGTTCACGCTGCTGATATCCGTGCCCATGAAGGCGCCGTCCTGGTGCCAGCCAGCGGGGGACACCGGCAGCACGCTCCGACGCAGTACCCACTTTTTCGCTGTCAGGCAAGGCTCCTCACCCAGATAGCTACGCAGTAGCTCATAGAGCCCGAGCTCGGTATAGAACCGGAGCAGAGCCTCCGCCACGACCGGTGCCTCCACGCACATCGCCGAACCGGAGGTGTTGTGGAAGCCGCGGGAATAGGCGAGCTCGGCACCCTGCATGATTTCTCGCAGTATGTCCGGTGGATCGTAGTAGGCGCCACGGGGTGTGTCGTCGGCGGGCGTGCCCAGGGCGGTGGCACAGCGGTCAATGACCCGGTCACATAGCTCGCGTAGCTCGGCTGCTGTTTCCGGGGCAATCAGGCCGCGCACAATCATCGCACCGTGATTGCACAGGCAGTACTCGAGCGTGGCCGGGTCGAGCTCCTCGGGCTGGATTTCCGGGATGCCCTCGCACAGTGTCAGTTGGCGCGCTTGCGTGTGTGGAAGGAGTTGGCGCGGCCTGGCGCTGGGGCTGCGCTCGCGGAAGGCCGCGATACGCCCGTTGAGTAATTCCCGGTCTTGATCGTGCTCACCGTTATCGAGCACCCGCAGGGTCGTGCTATACATGGGGATATCCGGATCTCTTATTGTGCAGTCATTACGCGGTGATGGGTTCTGAACGTCGTTGACCATAGCATAGCCAAGCCGCGTGGCGGGTGACGTCATGGTGTCGCAACGGCTTTTTTGTCGGTCGCAGTACGCGTGCCCGGTGTCGGTGTTTTGCGCTTCCAGCGCAGGAAGGGGCGCTCAATCATCTGATAGGTGACCCAGGCGCAGAGAACAGAAAGTACCAGTGCCAGGGCAGGCAGGGCGAGAGCTTGCCAGGATGTAGAGTACTGCGCTTGTCCGAGCCAGTCCTCCAGGGCCCGTATCAGGAAAAACAGGATCGGCACATGGTTCAGGTACACGGAGTAGGAGAGCTTGCCCAGGGTGGCCATATGGCGGTTGAGCAACAGCGCGCTGCCGAGGGGGCGGTAGCTCAGCAGCAGTGCAGCCAGCAGAGCCCAGACGCCAGCTTCCCAGGTGTGCCGGAGGTGCCATAGACGTTCGGCGTTCCAGTCCCCCAATGCTGCGCCACGCTGCAGCAGGTAGGTCATTGCCGCCAGCAGAACACATGCCACGACGGTACTGAGCAGGCGCCCATCCCGGTTCGGGGTGCTGCTGCCAAAGCGCACATACCACCAGCCCAGTGCCACACCCACGGCAAAGGCGGGAAGGCGTCCGAACAGTGATTTGGATGCAAACCAGGAGACCATGGGAGTGGCGGGTGCAATCGCCAGTGCCCAGTAAAGATAGGCGAGCAACCAGATGCCGAGCGCGAGGTAGAGCAGTGTCCGGGCATGGCCGCCGCGCAGATAAAGCCAACAGGCAAGCGGCAGCAGGAGGTAGAACTGAACTTCCGTGCTCAGCGTCCACCACACGGCGCTGAATGGGGTGATGTCGAAACCGACGAACTGGAATGTTGCCGCCTTGAGTGCCGGGCCCCACTGCCCGCTGATGCCGGCAGCCAGCAGCACGAAGCTCAGATACAGTGGCAGGATGCGCAAGGCCCTGGCTCTCAGGTAATGCGGTATCGAGGGTTCCGGAGCACCCCGCTGCATCTGCAGCCAGGGTAGGCTCAGAAGGAACCCGCTGAGAACGAAGAACAGCGTGACACCGGTGTTGCCGGCAACGACCCAGGATTCCAGAGGGCCCGGCGCGGTGCGCGGCTCTCCCCACGTCATGCTGTAGGCGTGGAACAAAAAGACCATGAGAATCGCCAGGCCACGCAGGCATTCGAGCTCGAAACGGTAACTGGAAGGGCGGCGCAGCCCCTCTACGAGATCTATCGTTGTGTGTGTTTCGCGGCTCATTGCATCAGTCGGCAGCGCCTGCGGCTGGCCCGGGAGTTGTTCCGGATTTGCTCCGCGCCGCGATGCGGCGGTCATAGGCCATGCGTTGCCGGACTGCGTCATCCCAGTCTTCGGGCGCCAGCGCGTGCAGACTCGCGTCCCAGCTGGCCAGGGCATAGGTCTTGCGGCGCCAGTAGTACTTCAGCGACGGATCCCGCCAATCCCGGTAGATCGCCTCCCAGGCCTGTCGCTGGAAGTGTGGCTGCAGGGATTGTGCGGTGAGGGGCTCGCCCTCGCGCTGGAAACGGTAGTCCACGGAAAGCCGCATGCAGTCGGTCAGATTGGGCAGTGCCCGGTGCACGGTGAGGCTGTGAAATATCAGCATGTCCCCCGCCGCCATGTCCCCGGAGACCCAGGGTAGCCTGGCGTGTCGCGCATCCATCGCACACTGCCGGTGGCCGGCTCCGAGTGAAAATTTCAGCGGCAGCAGGCCCAGCTTGTGGGAGCCCCGGAGGATTGCCAGGGGGCCAAGCGCCTGTGGGCAGTCTCCCAGGGGTAGCCAGCTGGCGTAGAGTTCCGTCGTGCCCTGGTTGTTGGGGAAGTCCTGGTGCGGCGGTGTTGTCCATTCCGTGTTGGCGGGAAAGACCAGGCGGCAGATGGACAGCGGATGGGGAAAGGCACTGGGGCCAAGCAGGGCGCGCATCGGTGCCAGAATCGCGGGGTCGTGGGCGAGGGCGTGAAAGCTCTCCAGGTGCTGGATCTGGTCGTAGACGCCGAAGTAGTCGGCGTCGCCTTCCACGACCGGCCGGTGGCAGGTGTGTGCCCGCAATGGGTCCGGGCCGTCATCTATCCAGCCATGCTGGACACAAATCGCGACAATTTCACGGCGCAGATCCGCCAGCTTCTCGCGATCGACAATGCCCCGCAAGTACAGGTAACCCTCGCGCTCGAAGCGGGTGCGCAAGGCCAGGTCGTCGCCGAGGGCGTCACTGGAGTCGGTAAAGGCCTGCATGGCGGCGTCAGCTGTGGTTTTTATCGAGCACTTAGCATTCCACTGAAAGCTCCCGAGATCAATCCTCTCCGTGTGCGGTCTCGGTAAGACCCGGTATTTTGGCGGCTTCCGGCAAAGCGCAGTTCGCGATGGGCTTGCATCGTCGCCATTCGCCCCCATAGAGTACACAGCGGCGCTCTCACTCCCTGCGCCGGGAGATGCTATGCGACTTCTCTTATTGCTGTTGCCCTGGCTGGAACTGTTCACCTTGATCCAGCTGGGGGTCGAAACCAGTGCCCTGACGGCGCTGGGCTGGGTCCTCCTTACCCTGGTCCTGGGGATCTTGCTGCTGCGGAAGCAGGGCGAGGGTATGCTCCGCCGCCTGCGCGAGACCCAGCAGGGCTTCGTCATCAACCCCGGCTGGCTGGTGGACGATATGGCCATGGGCCTGGCGGCGGTGCTACTGATGGTGCCCGGCCTGATTACCGACGCCTTGGCCGTATTGGTGATGATCGGGCCACTGCGCCGGCGGCTGGCGCGGGCCCTGGGTGGCCGGCGGCCCCGGCGGGAAGCCCCCGGCGATTCTCCGCAGGATGCCACCACCCTCGAGGGCGATTATCGCCGTCTGGATGATTGAGGCGGAAGTCCTTGCCCCCGCTGCAGCTGTTGCTTTTGCAACTGCCTGACTTACCAAAGAAAATTCTCCCACTGAAAAAATTTTGGCACTCTCGGTAAAAGAGTGCCAAAACACCCCTTGAAAACCCCCCGGTCGCCCCAATATCACCGGCAAGCCCCCGTTGGGGCCTGCCCTCGCGGGCCTGTATAACACCGTAACCAGGAGATCTTGATCGATGAAAATCCGTCCGCTGTACGACCGCGTCGTCGTTCGTCGCAAGGAAGAGGAAGAAAAAACGGCCGGTGGCATTGTTCTGCCCGGTTCCGCCAAGGAAAAACCGAACCAGGGTGAAGTGGTCGCGGTTGGCGAAGGCAAGGTGCTGGACAATGGCACCCAGCGCCCCGTAGCCGTCAAGGTTGGCGACAAAGTGGTGTTCGGCCAGTACGCCGGTAGCAACACCATCGAAGTCGATGGCGAGAAGCTCATCATCATGAGCGAAAGCGAAATCTACGCCGTCGTCGAGTAACTGGCGATACGTTCAACCGATTCATCAACTTCGATAGTCAAAGGATTAGATCATGGCAGCTAAAGATGTAATGTTTGGTGATGACGCTCGCCAGCGCATGCTCAAGGGCGTCAACATCCTGGCCGACGCGGTCAAGGCAACCCTCGGTCCCAAGGGCCGCAACGTGATTCTGGACAAGTCCTTCGGTGCACCCACCGTGACCAAGGACGGTGTTTCCGTGGCCAAGGAAATCGAACTGAAGGACAAGTTCGAGAACATGGGCGCGCAGATGGTCAAGGAAGTCGCCTCCCGCGCCTCCGACGACGCCGGTGACGGCACCACCACCGCGACGGTACTGGCCCAGTCCATCGTCAACGAAGGCCTGAAGTCCGTAGCCGCCGGCATGAACCCGATGGACCTGAAGCGCGGTATCGACAAGGCCATCGCCGCCGCCGTGCAGAAGATCCAGGAAGCCTCCATCCCCTGTGAAGACAACAAGGCCATCGCGCAGGTTGGCACCATCTCCGCCAACAGCGACAGCCAGGTTGGCCAGATCATCGCCGAAGCCATGGATAAAGTGGGCAAGGAAGGCGTGATCACCGTGGAAGAGGGCACTGGCCTGGACAACGAGCTGGATGTCGTCGAGGGCATGCAGTTCGACCGTGGCTACCTGTCCCCCTACTTCATCAACAACCAGGAAACCATGAACTGCGACCACGAGTCGCCTTTCATCCTGCTGGTTGACAAGAAAATCTCCAATATCCGCGAGCTGCTGCCCCTGCTGGAGCAGGTGGCCAAGTCCTCCAAGCCGCTGGTGATCATCGCGGAAGACGTGGAAGGCGAAGCCCTGGCCACGCTGGTGGTCAACAACATGCGCGGTATCGTCAAGGTTGCTGCCTGCAAGGCACCGGGCTTTGGTGACCGTCGCAAGGCCATGCTGCAGGATATCGCCATCCTCACCGGTGGTACCGTGATCTCCGAGGAAGTGGGCATGGATCTCGAATCCGCCACCCTGGAGCACCTGGGCACCGCCAAGCGCGTGACCATGGACAAGGACAACACCACCATTATCGATGGTTCCGGTGAAAGCGCCGCGATCGAAGCGCGGGTCAAGGAAATCCGCGTGCAGATCGAGAACACCTCCTCCGACTACGATCGCGAGAAGCTGCAGGAGCGGGTTGCCAAACTGGCCGGCGGCGTTGCCGTGATCAAGGTTGGCGCTGCCACCGAGATCGAGATGAAGGAGAAGAAGGCCCGCGTTGAGGACGCCCTGCACGCGACCCGTGCGGCGGTCGAGGAAGGCGTGGTTGCCGGTGGTGGTGTCGCACTGGTGCGCGCCGTGACCGCGATCCAGGATCTCAAGGGCGACAACGAAGACCAGAACCACGGTATCGCGGCGGCCCTGCGTGCCATGGAAGGTCCCCTGCGCCAGATCGTTGCCAACGCCGGCGACGAGGCTTCCGTGGTCCTGGCCAACATCCGCAAGGGTGAAGGCAACTACGGCTACAACGCCGCGACTGGCGAGTACGGCGACATGCTGGAAATGGGCATCCTGGATCCCGCCAAGGTGACCCGTACTGCACTGCAGGCTGCCGGCTCCGTGGCTGCCCTGATGATCACCACCGAGGTGATGATCGCCGAGAAACCGGAAGACAAGTCTGCCGGTGGCGGTATGCCCGACATGGGTGGCATGGGCGGTATGGGTGGCATGGGCGGCATGATGTAAGCGGCCCGCGTACCCACGCGACACTGGAAACCCCGCCTAGCGCGGGGTTTCTTTTTTTCGGGCAGTGTGTTTATTTGTGGCGTGACCCCGCCGGGAGGCTTGGGTCTACAACCATAAACAGAATCGGGAGCACGACATGTCATCCATGATCATTGAGTTCATCCTTCGCTGGTTTCACGTGGTGTTTGGCATCGTGTGGATCGGCATGCTCTATTACTTCAACTTTGTTCAGACCGAGTATTTCAAGGAGGCCGAGGCCGCAGCCAAGGCCGACGCGATGAAGAAGCTCGCCCCGCGGGCGCTCTGGTGGTTCCGCTGGGGGGCGATGTTCACCTTCCTGACCGGCTTCGCGCTGCTGCATTTCGTCGGCGCCATGAGCAACATGGTGGCCAGCTCGCTGATCTGGGTGGGCGCCCTGACCGGTACCCTGATGTTCCTCAATGTCTGGCTGATTATCTGGCCCAAGCAGCAGGTGGTGCTGGGCATGAAAGAGGGCGATGCCGCGGCCTGTGCGGCCAAGGCCGGCCTGGCCTCGCGCACCAACACCCTGTTCTCCGGGCCGATGCTGCTGGGCATGCTGGGCTCCAAGCATGCTCCGTTTATTGAGGCCAGCACCACCGGCTTGATAGCGAGCTGTGCGCTGATCCTGCTGCTGGAGCTGAATGCGCTGTTTGGCAAGCCCGGCCCGATGGCCTCCGTGGTGGGTGTGGTACACATGAGTGTGCTGCTGACCGCGGTCATCTGGCTGTTGCTCGCCTTCCTCTGACAGGCAGTTGCCTGCGCAGCGTCGCTGCCCGCGGCCGGTTTGTCGGGCAGGGCGCGGCGAGGCCCTCCGGAGGCCAGCCGCTCAACGGCTGGCCTTTTGTGTATAATGCGCGGCTACATTTCCCTGCTTGAAGAGCAGCCATGGCCCAGGACGATCTCGATCACATTCCCTCCATCGTGCCCGGCCGGGATGACGACGATCCGGCACCGGTCAGCCGGCCTCGCGGTGCGCGTTCGGAAGCTTCCCCCCGCTCCGGTAGTCGCGGCAGCGGCGGTGGACGCGGAGGCAGCGGTTCTCCTCCGGGTGCCGGGGGCGGTGGCTCCCGGGCCGGCATCGCTGTTGCCGTGCTCGCGCTGCTGCTGGCCGCCGGTGCGGCCTTCTGGGCCTGGCAGCTGCAGCAGAAACTCGGTCAGGCGAATGTCACCATGGAGCGTTACGCCCAGCGTATTGCCGACCTGGAGGACCGCCTCTCGGATACCGATGAGGGCCTGAGCCAGAATACCCAGGCCATGGCGGTCAAGATCAAGGAGCTGTACTCCGAAGTCGACAAGCTCTGGGCCTCGGCCTGGCGCCGCAACAAGGCCGCCATCGAAGAGCTGCAGAAATCCAGTTCGTCCCAGGGCAACAAGCTGTCGGCGACCGAGAAGTCGCTGGCTTCGGCCCAGGAACAGCTCAAACAGGCTTCCGCGGACCTCGCGCGCCTGAAGAGCGTTGCCGGTGATCTGGAGCGATTGATGAGCAGTGCCAAGGCCAACCAGGCCGCGGTCGACCGCGCGACCGAGACGCTCAACCGTCTGAGTGGCCAGGTGGCCGGCCTCGCCAAGAAGGTCGAGAACCAGGAGCAGTGGCTGCAGTCCATCGATGCCTTCCGCCGCCAGGTGAACGGCTCCCTCACCGAATTGCAGGGTGCGGTGCGCAGCCTGCAGGCCACGCCGTGAGGCCGCCCCGCGGCGGCCTCCCTACACTTTTCGTTTAGCGATACAGGAACTTCGCCATGACCGTCATTCGTCAGGACGATTTTATTGACAGCGTAGCCGATGCGCTGCAGTTCATCTCCTATTACCATCCGGTCGACTTTGTGCAGGCGGTGCACAAGGCCTGGGAAATGGAGCAGAATCCCGCGGCGAAAGATGCCATGGCCCAGATCCTGATCAACTCGCGCATGTGCGCCCAGGGGCACCGGCCGATCTGCCAGGATACCGGCATCGTCACCGTGTTCCTGAAAATCGGTATGGACGTGCGCTGGGATGCGAAGCTCTCGGTGGCGGACATGGTCAACGAGGGCGTGCGTCGGGCCTATACCCACCCCGATAACGTCCTGCGCGCCTCCATTCTCGACGATCCGGCGGGTGCCCGTCGCAACACCAAGGACAACACCCCGGCGGTGATCCACATGGAAGTGGTGCCCGGCAACACCGTGGACGTGCAGGTGGCGGCCAAGGGCGGCGGTTCCGAGAACAAGTCCAAGTTGGCCATGCTCAACCCTTCCGACAGTATTGTCGACTGGGTGGTGAAGACCGTGCCGACCATGGGGGCAGGCTGGTGTCCGCCGGGCATGCTGGGCATTGGTATTGGCGGCACCGCGGAAAAGGCCGCGGTCATGGCCAAGGAATCGCTCATGGACCCCATCGATATCCACGAGCTGCGCCAGCGCGGCCCCGCCAATCGGGCCGAGGAACTGCGCCTGGAGATCATGGATGCCGTGAACAAGCTGGGCATCGGTGCCCAGGGCCTGGGTGGCCTGACCACGGTACTGGACGTGAAGATCAAGGACTATCCGACCCACGCCGCCTCCCTGCCGGTGGCAATGATTCCGAACTGTGCCGCCACCCGCCATGCGCACTTCGTGCTGGACGGTTCCGGCCCCGCCCTGCAGACACCGCCGGACCTGAACGACTGGCCGGATATCACCTGGGAAGTGGGCGAGGGCGTGCGCCGTGTCAACCTGGACACGGTGACGCCGGAAGAGGCGGCCCAGTGGCAGCCGGGCGACACCCTGCTGCTCTCCGGCAAGATGCTCACCGGGCGCGATGCGGCGCACAAGAAGATGAAAGAACTGATTGAAAGCGGTGAAGGGCTGCCGTCGGACGTCGACCTGAAGGGGCGTTTCATCTATTACGTCGGCCCGGTGGACCCGGTGCGCGACGAAGTCGTGGGGCCGGCGGGTCCTACGACCTCGACCCGCATGGACAAATTCACCGACTTTATCCTCGAGCACACGGGGCTGCTGGGGATGATCGGCAAGGCCGAGCGCGGCCCCGCGGGTATCGAGGCGATCAAGAAGCACAAAGCGGTCTACCTGATGGCCGTGGGTGGCGCGGCCTACCTGGTGTCCAAGGCGATCACGGATGCCCGTGTCGTGGCCTTCCCGGAGCTCGGGATGGAGGCGATCTACGAGTTCGAGGTCAAGGACATGCCAGTGAGTGTGGCGGTGGATGCCCGCGGCGTCTCGGTCCATGAGCAGGGGCCGAAAATCTGGCGCCAGAAGATCGAGGAACAGGCCCTCGAGCTGATCTGAGGGATGTGCGCTCGGCCTGACATCCGCATGTTAGGGGCCCGCTAGTCGTGGCGGCCCCGAGCTTCTACTGGCACGACTACGAGACCTTCGGCACGGATCCGGCCCGGGATCGCCCGGTGCAGTTCGCCGGGCTGCGCACTGACGCCGAGCTCAATGTCATCGGCGAGCCGCTGGTGATCTACGCCCGCCCCGCCAATGATTTCCTGCCCCAGCCCGGGGCCTGTCTGGTCACCGGCATTACGCCTCAGCTGGCGCTGGAGCGCGGCCTGCCGGAATGTGAGTTCATTGCCCGCATTCACCGCGAACTGGCGCAGCCGGGGACCTGTGGCGTGGGCTACAATTCCCTGCGTTTTGACGACGAAGTCACCCGTTTCACCCTGTATCGCAACTTTTTTGATCCCTACGCCCGGGAGTGGCAAAACGGCAACTCCCGCTGGGACCTGATCGATGTGCTGCGCACCGCCTGGGCGCTGCGCCCCGAGGGTATCGAGTGGCCCCTGCGGGAGGACGGCAGCGCCAGCTTCCGGCTCGAGGATCTCACCGCCGCCAACGGGATTGAGCACAGCGGCGCCCACGACGCCCTCGCCGATGTCGAGGCCACCATTGCCGTGGCTCGTCTGGTCCGGCAGCGGCAACCCCGCCTGTTCGATTACCTGCTGGCTCTGCGTGACAAGCGCGCAGTGCAGGCCATGCTGGATATCCCGGCGATGAAGCCGGTCCTGCATGTGTCCGGCATGTTCGGGGCGCAGCGGCACAACATTGCCCTGATCGTGCCGCTGGCGAAACATCCCAGCAATCGCAACGAGGTGATCTGCTTCGACCTCCACAGTGACCCGGCGATGCTCCGCGAGCTGCCGACGGAGGAGCTCCAGCGCCGCCTGTTCAGCCGCGCCAGCGAGCTGGCGGAAGGCGAGGCCCGTCCCGGCCTGAAGAGCGTCCACATCAACCGCTGCCCCGTGCTGGCTCCGGCGAAGATGGCAGACCCGGCCACGGCCGCCCGGGTCGGACTGGACGGCGAGCGTTGCCGGGCGCACCTGGCCCAGTTGCGGGCCTGGCAGCAGGAGGACCCCGAGGGCATGCAGGCGAGTCTGCGTGCACTCTACGAAGGGCGCAGCTTCGAGCCGGTCAGCGACCCCGACCGCATGCTCTATAGCGGCGGTTTTTTCTCCGACAGCGACCGCGCCAGCATGCAGCAGATCCAGCGGGCCACGCCGGCGGAGCTGGCGCAGCAGACCTTTGTCTTCGAGGATGCGCGCCTGCCGGAGATGCTCTTCCGCTACCGGGCGCGGAATTATCCCGAGAGTCTGGATGCCGCCGAGCAGGCCCAGTGGGAGGAATTCCGTTACCAGCGCCTGACCGATCCCGAGGCGGGGGGCAGCCTGGTGCTGGAGGATTATCTGAATGAGGTGGAGTCATTGCTGGAGAGCGAGCGCTCCCCCGAGCAGCAGCGGGTGTTGCAGGCCCTCCTGGAGTACAGTGACCTGCTGTTGGTCTGATTAGCGGTAATATCCCGCCCCCGAGGGTGTGCCGCCATGGGCAGGCCACTGTCGCGCCCGTATAATGGCGCCCATCGGCGGCGCTGTCGCCCCGTAGCAGCCCAACAGGAGTCCCTGCGTGCAATTTGCCGGAAGCCATATCCTGTCCATCGCCCAGTTCCAGCGCCATGACGTGGAACGGGTTTTCCAGGTCGCTGACCGCATGCGTCCCTACGCCCACCGGGAGCGCGTGACCAAGGTCCTCGACGGTGCCATTCTCGGTGCCATGTTCTTCGAGCCCAGCACCCGCACCCGCGTCAGCTTCGGCGCGGCCTTCAACCTGCTGGGTGGGGAGGTGCGGGAAACCACCGGCTTTGAAATGTCGGCGATCGCCAAGGGCGAGTCGCTCTACGACACCGCCCGTGTGCTGAGTGGCTACTCCGACGTGATTGCCATGCGCCACCCCCAGGAGGGCTCGGTGGCGGAGTTTGCCGCGGCCAGCCGGGTGCCGGTGTTGAACGGTGGCGACGGCAGCAACGAGCACCCCACCCAGGCGCTACTCGACTTGTATACCATCCGGCAGGAGCTGGCGGCGCGCGGCCGGGGCATCGACAAGTTGCGCATCGCCATGGTGGGCGATCTGCGCTATGGCCGCACGGTGCATTCCCTGTGCAAGCTGCTGTGCCTGTTCGAGGGCGTGCAGGTGGTGCTGGTGTCCCCCCTGGAGTTGCGCATGCCCGAAGACATTGTCGAGCAGATGCGCGCGGCGGGCCTGCAGGTGGAGGAGTCCGACGCCCTCGAGGCCAGTATCCGCCACGTCGATATTGTCTACTCGACCCGCATCCAGGAGGAGCGCTTCGCCTCCCGCCAGGAGGCGGATCTCTACCGCGGTCGCTTCCGCCTGAACCAGGCGATCTACACCGAGCACTGTGAGCCGAACACCGTGATCATGCACCCGCTGCCCCGGGATTCCCGGGCCACGGCCCGCGAGCTGGACGAAGACCTGAACGACAACCCCAATCTGGCGATCTTCCGGCAGACCGACAATGGCATGCTGGTCCGGATGGCCCTGTTTGCCCTGGTGCTCGACGTGGTTGAGCAGGTGGATCGCCACGCCCGCGACGTTAACTGGTACACCGCGAGGCGTTTCTGATGCGCCTGCGATTTGGCGAGGATGCCGTGCGGGTGCTGGGTGAGGAGACCGCCTACCGGGGTTTTTTCAGCCTCCGCCGTCTGACCCTGCAGCACCGGCTTTTCGCCGGCGGCTGGAGTGAAACCTTGACCCGGGAGCTGTTCGAGCGCGGCGATGCCGTCGGGGTTTTGCCCTACGAGGTGGAGACCGACAGCCTGATCCTGCTGGAGCAGTTCCGTCCCGGCGCCCTGCGCGAGGGTGAGACTCCCTGGATGCTGGAGTTGATCGCCGGGGTGGTGGAGGCGGGTGAAGACGACGCCACGGTGGCCCGCCGGGAGGCGCAGGAAGAGGCCGCCTGCGAGTTCAGTGACCTGGTGCCGATCGCCCGCTACTACCCAAGTGCGGGCGCCTGTACCGAACAAGTGCGCCTGTTCTGCGGGCGCGTGCTGCGGGCGGGTGTCGGTTCCGTCCAGGGAGCAGATGCCGAGGGTGAGGATATCCTCGTGCACCGTGTGCCCCGGCGCGAAGCCCTGGCCATGCTCGAACGCGGCGAAATCGTCAACGGCCATACCCTGGTGGCCCTGCAGTGGCTACAGCTGCAGGGCGACGCCCTGCTTCAGCGCTGGCGCTGAGGGCGGGATGAGCGAGGCTCCTCGTTCCGCAGAGCGCCGACCCGTCGAAGGGCTGCCGTCGGATGGCGGCCCCTCGGAACGCCGCCCGGCGGATGGCCGCCCCGGCCTCCTGCGGTCGAGCTTGCTGGTGAGCAGCATGACCATGGCCTCGCGGGTGCTGGGGCTGGTGCGTGACGTGGCCATGGCCGCGGTGGTCGGGGCCAGTGCCAATGCCGACGCCTTCTTCGTCGCCTTCAAGATTCCCAATTTCCTGCGGCGCCTGTTTGCCGAGGGCGCCTTTGCCCAGGCCTTCGTGCCGGTGCTCGCCGACTATCGGGAGCAGGGCAGTGTGGCGGCGGTGCGGGCACTGGTGGATCGGGTCGCCGGGGCCCTGGGGGGAACCCTGTTGCTGGTGACACTGGTGGCGGTGCTAGCCGCGCCCCTGGTCACCGCGCTGTTTGCCCCCGGCTTCGTCGCCGACCCGGCCAAGTACGGGCTGACCGTCGAGCTGATTCGCATCACCTTCCCCTACCTCTTGCTGATCTCCATGACCGGCTTTTGCGGGGCGATTCTGAACAGCTATGGCCGTTTCGCGGTACCCGCCCTGACGCCGATTTTCCTGAATCTGTCGCTGATTGGCGCCGCGCTGCTGGCGGCGCCGGCCTTTGCCGAGCCGGTCTATGCCCTGGCCTGGGGGGTCGCTCTGGCCGGGGTGATACAGCTGCTGTTCCAGCTCCCCTTCCTGTACCGCCTGGACTTGGTACCCCGGCCGCGCTGGGATACCCGTCACGAGGGCGTGCGGCGCATACTGCGGCTGATGGTGCCGGCGCTGTTCGGGGTATCGGTCAGCCAGATCAATCTCCTGCTGGACACGGTCCTGGCCTCCTTTCTGCCCACCGGCTCGGTCTCCTGGCTATACTATTCGGACCGTCTAATGGAGTTGCCCCTGGGGGTATTCGGGGTGGCCATTGCCACGGTCATATTGCCCAGCCTCTCGGCGCATCGTGCCGGCGCACGCATGCGGGACTTCAGTCTGACCCTGGACTGGGCGGTCCGCTCGGTCCTGTTGATTGCCGTGCCCGCGGCCGCCGCTCTCGCACTGCTGGCCGAGCCGATTCTGATCACCCTGTTCCAGTACGGTGCCTTCGAGGTCGGTGATGTGGCGATGTCGGCGCACAGTCTGCGCGCCTATCTCCTGGGGCTGATGGCCTTCATGTTGATTAAGGTTCTGGCCCCGGGCTTCTATGCCCGTCAGGACACCGCGACCCCGGTGAAAATTGGTATCGTGGCGATGGTCGCCAACATGATCCTCAACCTCGCCTTCGTGCTGCCCTTGATGCATTTTTTCCAGCTCGGTCACGTGGGTCTGGCCCTGGCCACCAGCGTGGCCGCCTGGTTGAACGCCGCGCTGCTGTGGCGTGGCCTGCGCCGGGAGCAGGTCTATGTTTTCCAGCCTGGCTGGGGTGTCTATCTCTTCCGCCTCGCGGGCGCATCCCTGGGCATGGCCGGGGTGCTGCTGTGGCTGACACCGGCCGCCGCGACCTGGCTGGACTGGTCGCTGTGGCGCCGCGCCCTGCAGCTGGCGATGGTGGTGCTGGCCGGGGGGGGTGCCTACCTGCTGCTGCACGCGCTGACGGGCACGCGGCTGTCCCAGCTGCGTACGCCGGGGTCGCCGGCATAGGCTGCGGGCCCCAAGTTCGCTATACTGCCCGGCTTGACTTAACAGGGCGATAAGGTATCCATGGAGCTCATTCGCGGCCTGCACAACTTGCGGCCCCGACACCGCAATTGCGTGGCCACGCTGGGCGCCTTCGACGGTGTTCATCTGGGGCATCAGGCGGTCATCGGCCAGCTCCAGGCCCGTGCGCGGGAGCTGGATCTGCCCGCGGTGGTGATCTCTTTCGAACCCTTGCCCCGGGAGTACTTGCGGCCTCTGCAAGCGCCCGCCCGGCTGATGAGTTTTCGCGAGAAATGTGTGGCGCTGGCGGGGCTGGGTGTCGACCGCGTTTTGCGCATCCGCTTCAACGAAGCGGTGCGGACCATGCCGCCCCGGGCCTTTATCGAGCAGGTGTTTGTCGAGGGCCTGGGGGTCAAGCACCTCGTACTCGGGGACGATTTCCGCTTCGGCCGTGCCCGGGAGGGCGATTTCGAGATGATCGCCGCCGAGGGCGAGCACTACGGCTACCAGGCGGAGACCACCGATACCTACACCCTGGACGGCGAACGGGTCAGCAGCACCCGCATACGCAAGGCGCTGGCGGACGCCGATTTCGCTCTGGCGGAGCGCTTGCTGAGCCGCCCCTACAGCATTTCGGGCAAGGTGGTCTACGGACGCCAGCTCGGGCGCGAGCTGGGGTTCCCGACGGCCAATCTGCAGTTGCACCGGCTCCGTTCGCCGCTGTCGGGGGTCTACGCGGTGCGTGTGCACGGCGCCGGCCTGTCGGGTGCGCCGGGAGTGGCCAACGTGGGCACGCGACCCACGGTGAACGAGAGCATCCGCGCCAATCTTGAGGTGCACCTTCTGGAGGGGAGGCCCGAGCTCTACGGCCGCCGCATTGCGGTGACCTTTCTGCACAAGCTGCGCGATGAGCAGCGCTTCCCCTCGGTGGAAGTGCTGCGGGAACAGATAGCCGCCGACACGGCGGAGGCGCGCGCCTGGTTTTCCGGGCGGCGAAATCATGACGGTTGAGTTGACGGCGAGATGACGGATTACAAGGACACACTGAACCTGCCCAAGACGGCCTTCCCGATGAAGGCGAGCCTGGCCCAGCGGGAGCCGGCCCGGGTCAAGGCCTGGCAGGAGGGCGATCTCTACGGCAAGTTGCGCGCCGCGCGTGCCGGGCGGCCCCAGTTCATTCTCCACGACGGCCCGCCCTACGCCAACGGTGACCTCCACCTCGGGCACGCCGTGAACAAGATTCTCAAGGACATGATCGTCAAGTCCCGGACCCTGGCGGGCTACGACGCGCCCTATGTGCCCGGTTGGGACTGCCACGGCTTGCCGATTGAGCTGAACGTCGAGAAAAAGGTGGGTAAGCCAGGGGTCAAGGTTTCCGCGGCAGAGTTCCGGCAGAAGTGCCGCGAGCACGCGACCCGCTATGTGGATGCACAGCGCGCGGATTTTCGCCGTATGGGCGTGATCGGCGACTGGGACGAGCCCTACCTGACCATGAATTTCCAGCAGGAAGCGGACATCGTCCGCACCCTGGGCCGGATCATCGCCAACGGTCATCTGCACAAGGGGACCAAGCCGGTGCACTGGTGCCTGGATTGCGGTTCCGCACTCGCCGAGGCGGAGGTGGAATACCAGGACAAGCGTTCCAGCGCCATCGACGTGGCCTTCGTCGCGGTGGACCCCGGCGCCTTTGCCCGCGCCTGTGACAGTGCGTGGTCCGGTGAGGTCGCAATCCCCATCTGGACGACCACCCCCTGGACGCTGCCCGCGAACATGGCGGTCTGCCTGAGCCCGACGTTGGAGTATGTACTGATCGAAGGCGAGGGGCGCGCGCTGCTGGTCGCCAGCGAGTTGGCGGAAAGCGTGGCGACACGTCTCCAGCTCGACGGGGTCAAGGTACTCGGGCGCTGTCGCGGAGACGCTCTGGAGCATCAGGCCCTGCGCCACTGCTACCAGGACCGCGAGGTGCCGGTCATCCTGGGTGACCACGTCACCACCGAGGCGGGCACGGGGGCCGTGCACACGGCGCCGGCCCATGGCCAGGAGGACTTCGCGGTCGGTCAACGCTACGGGCTCGAGGTTTACAACCCGGTGGGTGGCAATGGCGTCTACCTGCCGGAGACCGAACACTTTGCCGGCCAGCATGTGCTCAAGGTGGACGAGGCCATGCTGGCTCTGCTGCGCGAGCACGGTACCTTGCTGCACAGTGAGGCCTACGATCACTCCTATCCCCACTGCTGGCGACACAAGACGCCGGTGATCTTCCGGGCCACGCCACAGTGGTTTATCGCCATGCAGCAGAACGGTCTGCTGGATGCCGCCAAGGCCGCGGTGGAGCAGGTCAGCTGGGTGCCGGACTGGGGCAAGGCGCGCATTGACGGCATGCTGGCCCAGCGCCCCGACTGGTGCATTTCCCGCCAGCGGGCCTGGGGCACGCCCATCCCCCTGTTTTTGCACCGTGAGACCGGTGAGCTGCACCCGCAGACGGCGGAGCTGATCGAGGCTGTTGCCCAGCGCATGGAAAGCGGCGGTATCGATGCCTGGTTCGACCTGGAACCGGCGGAGCTGTTGGGCGATGCGGCCGCGGACTACGAGAAGGTGACCGATACCCTCGACGTCTGGTTTGACTCCGGGGTGACCCACGCCTGTGTGCTGCGGCGTCGCGAGGAACTCAGGGCGCCGGCAGATCTCTACCTGGAGGGCTCCGACCAGCACCGCGGCTGGTTCCAGTCCTCGCTGCTGACCGGCCTCGCCGCCTACGGTGAGGCGCCCTACCGTCAGGTACTGACCCACGGCTTCACGGTAGATGCCCAGGGCCGCAAGATGTCCAAGTCCCTGGGCAATGTGATCGCGCCGAAGGAGGTCATGAATGACCTCGGCGCCGATGTCCTGCGCCTGTGGGTGGCCGCTACCGATTACCGCGGCGAGCTGACGGTGTCGAAGGAAATTTTCAAGCGTACCGCCGACGCCTACCGCCGGATTCGCAATACCGCGCGTTTCCTGCTGGCCAACCTGAATGGTTTTGAGCCGGCCCGGGACCTGCAGGCCTTCGACCGTTTGCTGCCCCTGGATCGCTGGGTCATTGATCGCGCCGCGAGGCTCCAGGACGAGCTGGCGGCGGCCTACGAGGGCTACCATTTTCATCAGGTGTACCAGAAGCTGCACAACTTCTGTGCCACTGACCTGGGTGGCTTCTACCTGGATGTGATCAAGGACCGGCAGTACACCACCCAGGCCGACAGCCTGGCTCGCCGCTCGGCACAGACGGCGCTGTACCACATTGCCGAGGCCCTGGTGCGCTGGATGGCGCCGGTGCTCAGCTTTACCGCGGAGGAGATCTGGGAAAACCTGCCCGGTGAGCGCGATGAGTCGGTCCTGCTGTGCGAGTGGTACACCGGCCTGCAAAGGCTGCCCGCGGACGAGCCCATGGGCCGGAATTTCTGGGACTCGGTCATGGCGGCGCGCGCGGCGGTGAATCGGGAGATCGAGGTACAGCGGGGTGCGGGAGCGGTTCGCGGCTCCCTGGACACAGCGGTGACGCTCTACGCGGATGCCGGGCTGGCGGCGACCCTGGCTGCGCTGGGGGATGAGCTGCGCTTTGTCCTGATTACTTCGGCGGCGACAGTGCGCCCTCTCGCCGAGGCACCGGACGGTACGGCAGGCACGGAGTTGGCGGGCCTGCGCCTGCAGGTAGTGCCCAGCGAGGCACCCAAGTGCGAGCGCTGCTGGCACCGGCGCGAGGATGTCGGGAGCCACGCCGGCCACCCCGGTTTGTGCGGCCGCTGTGTAGAGAACGTGGAAGGTGCCGGTGAGCAACGTTTCTACGCCTAGGCCCTGGCCACTGTGGCTGTGGTACGCCCTGGCGCTGTTGGTCATTGTGCTGGACCAGGCGACTAAACACCTGGCCGAGGGGCTGCTCGCGTACGCGCAGCCCCAGGCGGTGACTCCCTGGTTCAACCTGACCCTGCAGTACAACACCGGTGCCGCCTTCAGTTTCCTGAGCGATGCAGGTGGCTGGCAGCGCTGGTTTTTCACCGTCATTGCACTGCTTATCAGTGGCGTACTGGTGGTTTGGCTCTACCGCCTGCCGCGTGTGCAGCGCCTGTTGCCGCTGTCCCTCGCTCTCATCCTGGGTGGGGCCGTGGGCAACCTGTGGGACCGGGTGGTGCTCGGTCACGTGGTGGATTTCATTTCCCTGCACTATGCCGGGTATTACTTCCCGGCCTTTAATCTGGCGGACTCCGCGATTACAGTGGGAGCTGCCTGCATGATTCTGGACAGTTTCCGCTCCCACCGGGAGCCGGAAAACGCCTGAAGGAGGTCGTCATGGCCACGGTATCGGCGGTGCCCGTCAGCGAGGGCACCCGCGTCACACTCAATTTTGCACTCACCCTGGAAGACGGATCCGAAGTTGACTCCAACTTCGACCGCGATCCGGTGGACTTCGTGGTCGGCGACGGCAGTCTGCTGCCCGGCTTCGAGCGCCTGCTCTTCGGCATGATGCCGGGGAGCCGGGAACGCTTCACCGTATCGCCCGAGGATGCTTTCGGCCAGCCCAACGAGAACAACGTCCAGGTGCTCCCACGGAGCCAGTTTGAGACGGAGGAACTGGAGGAGGGCATGGTGTTCTCTTTCGCCGACGCCAGCGGTGCCGAGCTGCCGGGGGTTGTGGCTGCCTTCGACGACGAGGCGGTGACCGTGGACTTCAACCACCCGCTGGCGGGCCGGACACTGCTGTTCGAGGTACTGATCCACCGGGTGGAGCCGGCGGAGTTGCACTGATGGATGTGCGCCTGGCCAATCCCCGCGGTTTCTGTGCCGGTGTCGACCGCGCGATTGATATCGTCAATCGGGCCCTGGAACACTTCGGCGCGCCGATCTATGTGCGTCACGAGGTCGTGCACAACAAGTTCGTGGTAGACGATCTGCGCAGTCGCGGTGCCATTTTTGTCGATGAGCTGGACGAGGTGCCCGACGATAGCATCGTGATTTTCAGCGCTCACGGGGTGTCGAGGGCGGTGCGCAAGGAGGCGGACCGGCGCTCCCTCAAGGTCTTCGATGCCACCTGTCCCCTGGTGACCAAGGTACATATCGAGGTGGCTCGCTACAGTCGGGAGGGTGCCGAGTGCATCCTGATCGGCCACTGTGGCCACCCCGAGGTTGAGGGGACCATGGGCCAGTACGATCGGAGCGCCGGGGGTGATATCTATCTGGTGGAGGACGAATCCCAGGTCGATTCACTGCCAGTACGCCGTCCCGAGCACCTGTTCTATGTCACCCAGACCACCCTCTCGATGGACGATACGGCGCGGGTGATTGATGCCCTGCGCCGACGTTTCCCGGCGATCCAGGGGCCGCGCAAGGACGACATCTGCTACGCGACGCAAAACCGCCAGGACGCGGTCAAGCAGCTGGCCGCAGACTGTGATCTGGTGCTGGTAGTGGGGTCCCTGAACTCTTCCAATTCCAATCGCCTGCGCGAACTGGCCGAGCGGATGGGAGCCGAAGCCTATCTGGTGGACAGTGCCGAAGACCTGCGGCCCGAGTGGCTGGCGGGCAAGAGCCGGGTGGGCGTGACGGCGGGGGCGTCGGCACCCGAGGTCCTGGTGCAGGCCGTGATTTCGCGCCTGCAGGACCTGGGCGGGGCAGCGCCGGTGGAGCTCGAGGGGCGTCCCGAGAACGTGACTTTCTCACTGCCGCGGGAATTGCGCATTCCCCTGCGCCATCTGGATTAGGCGCTTTTCGGCAAATGTGTTCCCCGGCTGGTAATCCCCAGCCTGTGATCTAGTCTCCATGGCACAGGGAGGTGTGCCATGGACAGGATGTCCCTATCCGGCCCCCCACGGGGCCTGACGCTGCTCGAACTGTTGGTGGTGCTGGCGGTACTGGCGGTGCTGGCCGCGCTGATGGTGCCGGGCTTTCAGACCCTGCGGCAGGCCGTATTGATCCGGCTCGAGGCAGGGCGGCTGCTGCAGGCCGTCAGTCTGGCCCGCAGCGAGGCCATGTTCCGCGGGGAGACAGTGACCCTCTGTCCAACGGCCCCTGACCCGGCGGGTGACACTGAACACTGTCGCGGAACCTATAGCCAGGGCTGGATGCTCTATGCCAATCCAGGGGGCCTGGCGCAACCCGTCACGGCGGAGCAGATATTGCAGCGCTGGCCGGGGCGGCCGAACCTCACCATTGTCAACCGCGCCGGCACGCAGCTGCTCGACGCGCGGGTCAGCTGGCGTGCCGATGGCACTGCCCGGCGCAACCTCACCTTCATGGTCTGTTCACGTCAAAAGCCGTCGCTGGTGTCCTGGAGCCTGGTGCTCAACCGCCTGGGAAGACCGCGGCTGGCTCGCGGCTGGGGTGACTGCAATGCGTCGGTCTGACCCCGGGCAGCGGGGCTTTGGCCTGGTCGAGGTGATGCTGGCAGTGCTGGTTGGCAGTCTCGGCATGCTCGGGCTGGCGGCCAGTCAGTTGCTGGCCAGCCGCATGCTGGACGAGGCCCGGCAGCGCAGCCAAGCCACGCTACTGGCGGTCGACATGCATGCGCGACTGCGAGCGAATGCGGGGCACATGGCGCTCTATCCGGTGCATGGGCTGGGTGCTGAGCCGGAGCCGGTGCAAACACGCGATTGTCGTCAGGTCAGCTGCTCACCGGCGGACCTGGCGCGCTTTGATCTCGATCAGTGGGCCCGCCAGCTCGCCGGCAGGCCTGGGCAGGGCCCGGATGCCGCCGGGACCCTGCGTGCCTGTGTCGACGTGTCCGGGCGCCTGGTAACCGTTGCCCTGGCTTGGCGTGGGCGCGGAGCGGCTTTGCCGGACCCGCCCTTCCTCGATTGTCCCGCTGGGGAGAGCCCCGGGCCAGGCCGGCAGCGGGGCTTGCGACTGAGCAGCTGGGGTAGAGGCAGGTGAAGGCGCGAACGGCAGGGCTGACGCTGGTGAGCCTGCTGGTTGCCGTGGGCCTCGGTAGCCTGTTGTTGCTCAGCCTGAGCACCCTCTGGCTCCAGGCGCGCCTGGAACTGCAGCGCGGGGAAGCCCTGGCCAGGCTGCAGGACACCGGACGTCATGTTCTCGGAATGCTGCAGCGGGAGGTGGCGCTTGCCGGGTACGCGGGGGGTGTGCCATCGCGACACGTGGAGAGCCGCGTGGATGCCAGCCTGGCCTGTTCAGACGGTGTGGACTGGGCAGTGAGTGCGCACCCGGCGGTGGATGTCGCCCCGTCGCCCGGCACACCGTCGGTGACAGTGGCCGGGCATCAGCTTGATTGTATACCCGGTGAGGATATCCAGCCGGGGAGTCCTTTGCTGGTCCTGCGACGCAGTGCCACCTGGCCTGCGCTCACGCGCGACACCTCCTCCATGCCGGCCGACGGACGCTGGTACCTGGCCCGCGACGGCAGCAGGCTGGAGGCGGACTGGCTATTTCTTCCCGAAGGTGCCTCCCGCGAATCGATACCTCTGGGGCAACACCAGAGCTATTGGGACTGGCGCGTTGCGATCTTTTACCTCCGTCGCTGGTCGCAGCGACCGGGAGACGGGATCCCAACGCTATGCATGGAGCACCTGCAGGTGCTGCGCATGGTCACCGAGTGTCTGGCTGAGGGGGTCGAGCAATGGGTGCTGGAATTTGGCCTCGACCTGGATCACAACGGTGTGGTGGATACCTACCGGGAGGCGCCGGCGGCGGAGCACCTGGCCCGCGCGCGCATGCTGCAGGTACACCTGCTCCTGCGCAGCGTGAGTCCGCTCGCCGGGCCGCGCCAAGCGCAGGAGCTTCACCTCGGTCCCCGCAGACTTCAGCGGCCCGCTGACGGCTACTTCCGGCGTACCCTGGCGCTGGCCCTGCCCCTGACCAATCTGGGCTTGCAGCGTGATATGGAGCGGCTGCCGTGAGGTCGCTGCGACAGGCCGGACTGGTTCTGCCCGCGACCCTGCTGCTGTTGCTGTTGACCTCCCTGGTCACCGTGACCTTGCTGCGGGTTGCACAGGCGGAGCAGCGCCTTGCGGGCAATCTGCAACAGTATCAACAGACGCGTTTGCTGGCCGAGGCACTGTTGGCGCAACTGGTCCGGGAAACGGCCGCTTTTGACCCGTCCCTGCCGCCTGGCGCACTGCGCTGTCGTCCCGGTGCCGGCTGCGAGCGGGATGACCTGATCCTGGTGCTGCCGGAGGGCGCTCTGCCAGTCGGTATGCAGGCCAGTTGGTCAGTGCGTCGCCTGCAGCCTGCCTGGCTGGAACGCTGGCCCTTTCGACAGCGCGAGTCCAGCGTGTCGATGGCCCTCTCAAGCCCGACGGCAGTTTTCGAGGCCAGTGTGACGGTAGACGCCCGTGCGTTGCAGGGGGGGCGATCGCGGCGTGCGGTCGGGATTGCCCTGCGCGGGGAGCCGCGAACATGACCCGGTACTCCTGGTTTCTAACCCTGTGCCTGTTGTTGGCGAACCCGGTATGGGCGGATGACCTGGTGGCCTATCGCCTCGGCGAGACTTGCGACGACCCGGAGCAGGCGCCGGGCTACAGCCTGCCGGGTCCGGGACTCGGTCGGCACATGCTGCCGGGATTGCCTCCTGCAGGAACGGCGCCTGCGGGGATGCCGATGGCGATGTATCTGCCACTGTTTCAGCCCGGTCATGCCCCGGCCTGGCCCGGCAACCTGAAGAAGCTCCAGATACACGGCGGGCGTGCAGTGGATGCCATGGGGCACTCGGCCCTGGAAGACAGTGGAGAGCGTACCGGGCAGCTGAAGTTGTCGGCCACGACCCTGTGGACACGCGTGGATCAGCCCTTCGGCGAATCGCCGGACGGTGGCGACCTGAAGCGCGGTGGCGCGGGCCAGCAGTTGATGCTGGCGCCAGTGTCGGAGGTGCCGGCCCCTGGGCAGCGCAGGGTTCTGGTAGAACCCCTTGCCCATCGCAATGGAGAGCTCGCCGATATCCCCCCGCTGCTCGCGGATGCCGCATCGGCGCGGGAGCTAAGGGCCGAGCTTGGCGTCAGGGATGAGGCCGAGGCGCGGGCGGTACTGCGCTGGGCGCGGGGGCTGCCGCCGGCGCAGGGTGATGTGACCGCACCCTGGCGGCTCGGGGCCATCCTGCACAGCCAACCCGTCGTGGTGGATTACGGACCCGATCCGGCCGGCGCAGAGGGCGCACGCCTGCGGCGAATCCTCTTTGGCACCCAGTGGGGTTTCTTGCACATGATCGCAGACGACGGAGGTGGGGCCGAAGGCAGGGAAATATTTGCTTACCTGCCGCGCCAGCATCTTGGCAATCTCGCAGCGCTATCGCAGGTACAAGCGAATACCGTGAACTTTACTCACGGCCTTGACGGGAGCCCGGTCGTGCTGCGTCGCGATGTCGACGGCGACGGACGCATTGAGCCAGTGGCCGGGGACTGGATACGGGTTGCATTTGGCATGCGTCGTGGCGGGCGCGGCTACCAGATGCTGGATATCACGGATCCCGACGGGCCGCCGCGACTGTTGTGGCGTATCCGGCCGGAAGGGGATTATGCGCGCCTGGGCCTGGGTTTCTCCAAGCCGGTGAGTGGGCGCGTGCTCTACGAGGACGGAGAGCGCGACGTGCTGATATTCGGAGCCGGCTATCACGGTGGCCGGGATGGCGAGGGAAAACCGCTGGGCAAGGATGCGTCCGACGATCCGGATCCTGTCGGGAATGCCATCCTGGTGGTGGATGCGGCGACAGGCAAGCTTGTCTGGCAGGCCAGCGCCAACACCAGCGGATCCGCGGCCCCTGCTCATCGGCAGCCCGCCATGCGTCACAGTATCCCCTCGCAGGTTGCGGTGTTGCGCAATCACCGCGGTCTCATCTACCGCGCTTACCTGGGCGACACTGGTGGTCAGGTGTGGCGGGTGGAGTTGCCCCCGGGGCGGGATCCCGACCAGAGGGAGCGCTACTGGCGAGCCCGTCTCTTCGCAGACCTGGGGGAGCTTGGCGAGACTCTGCGGCCGCGCCGGTTTTTCCATGCGCCGGCCGTGTTCCAGGCGCGCGACACGTCGGGTAGGCCCTTCGATGGTGTCGTTCTGGCCAGCGGCAATCAGGCACAGCCGCTGGATCTGCAGGGACGGGATTACCTTTTTTACCTGCGGGACTACCAGGTGGGTCCCACAGCCGGGAATGTGACGCCCATTGACGCTGAGGCGCTACCCGATCTCGCCGACTGTGCCCACGATATTCCCCTGTGTCGTTCCGGGCGGCAGGCTGGCTGGAAAATGGCCCTGCAGGGGCCCGGTGAGAAGGGGCTCTCGAGGCCCCACCTGGCAGGGGGACGGTTGTGGTTCACCAGCTATCTGCCGCCGCAGCGCCGCGAGGACTGTGAGCGCTCCCCGGGGCGAAATCGCCTGTATCGTCTGCAGTTGCTCGACGAAGGGCCGCCGGCACGGGTGCGTATGCTGACGCTGGCGCCGGGGCTGCCCGCGAGCATCGCCAGGGTCGGGTGGCAGGCCTGGGTGCCAGCCGGGCCGGTGCCGGTCGACTGGCTGCCAGAGCTGCCCGCGGAGGGGGCGGAAAACGCCAGCCTGCCGCGGCAGCTGTTGCCGGCCGCGGTGCGGCGCCTGGTTCCCCTGTATTGGCACGATCTGGAGCGCGAGTAGGCATGATCAGGGCGAGGGGGTTTTCTCTGCTGGAGTTACTGCTCGTCCTGGTCCTGCTGGGCTGGCTGGCGACACTGGCGCTGCCAGGGTTTCAGGAGCAGATACTACGTGCTCGCCGGGTGGTCGCCACCACGGCGCTGTGGGAGTTGATGCTTCGCCAGGAGCAGTACTTTACTCGCCACCGCCGCTACGCCATGGACCTGTCCAGTCTTGGCGTGGGGCACGGCGATCATTTTTACCTCGATGCCCACGGCAGGAGGCAGGAGGAGCCCGGAATTTACCGGATTTCGGTGGTGCAGGGAGAGGCGCAGACACTGCGCCTGCTGGCCACGGCGGTGGGGCGCCAGGCTCGAGACCATCGCTGCGCACGGCTGTGGCTCGACAGTACCGGCGCACACGGCAGTGTTACCCGCGAGGCGTTGGCGGATGCGGCGGAGAGTGTGCTGGCCACCGGCAAGTCGGCGTGCTGGCCGTGACTGCGCTCGAGAATGCCCGAAGCAGGCAAGCTCAGTCGTCCAGACCGAGCTTCTGCAGTCGGTAGCGCAGGCTGCGGAAGGAGATGCCCAGCTCCCGCGCCGCAGCCGTCTTGTTGCCGCCACAGGTCTCAATCGTCGACGTCAATACCTGGCGTTCGATAGCGTTCATGTAACCGTCGAGGTCGCCCCGAGCCGCGGTCAGTGGGGGCGGGGTCGACACAGCGGCATCCAGGGTTCGCTGCATCTCGGGGTTGCCCTCGGTGGGAACTGCGCCTGACCCGGTGTTGTTCGGGTGGCCCCGGCTGCTCTGATGTCCTTGCAGCTGCAGGTCACCGGCGTCGATGCTACTGCCCTCGGCGAGGGCCAGCGCGCGTTCCAGCATGTTTTCCAGTTCCCGGACATTGCCGGGAAAGGCGTAGTCCTGCAGCGTCGACAGGGCGGAAGGTGTCAGGCGCACGGCTTCGCTGGCGCCCAGCCGGAGAAGGAGAACCTCGACGAGTTGCGGCAGGTCTTCCCGATGCTCCCGCAGGGCCGGTATGTGCAAATCGATGACGTTGATGCGGTAGAAAAGGTCATTGCGGAAGCGCCCCGCTTCCACTTCACTGGCCAGGTGCCGGTGGGTGGCGCTGAGCAGGCGGATATCCGTTGCCTGCTCGCTCTGGGCACCGACCGGGCGCACGGCCTTTTCCTGGATTGCGCGCAGCAGTTTGACCTGCATGGGCAGGGGCAATTCGGCGATCTCGTCGAGGAAGAGCGTACCGCCCTCTGCTGCCTGGAACAGGCCCTGCTTGTCGCGACTGGCACCGGTAAAGCTTCCCTTCAGATGGCCAAAGAACTCGCTCTCCATCAGCTCGGGGGGGATGGCGCCGCAGTTCACAGCGATGAAGGGCCCCTCCGCAAGCGGCCCTTCGGCGTGGATCAGTCTGGCCACCACTTCCTTGCCCACCCCGGATTCGCCGTGAATATGCACCGGTGCCTGGCTGCGCGCGAGTTTGCGGATTTGCTGCCTCAAGCCCTGCATCGCAGGCGATTGCCCCACGAGTTGCAGGCGTGCGCCATTGGCAGTGGTGTTTGCGCTCCGCCGGGGCAGTTTCAGGGCTGTCTGCACCAGGCTGCGCAGGCGCTCGAGTTCGATCGGCTTGCTGATGAAGTCGAAAGCGCCTCCCTTGAGGGCCGAGATGGCAGTTTCCACACTGCCGTGCGCCGTGATAACCGCGACCGGCAGATCCGGGTACTCTCGCTGGATCAGCTCCACCAGGCTGATGCCATTGCCATCCGGAAGTCGCATGTCGGTCAGACAGAGATCCGGCGTGCGCTGCTGCAGCTGATGTCGCGCTTCCTGCAGGGTGGCGGCGCAGTGAGAGACGAGGCCCATCCGCTCCAGTGTGAGACTCAGCAGCTCGCGGATGTCGGGCTCATCGTCAACAATGAGGACGGACTGTGTGGTGCCCTGATTCATCGGAACCCCCGCGGGCTCAGTGTTATGCGGAAGCAGCTTTCGTCCTGTCCGGTTCTCCGGTAGCGCAGGCTGGCCCGGTTGATTTCACAGAGTTCCCGGCTCAGATAAAGGCCCATGCCACTCCCCTCGGTGACGGTGGTAAAAAAGGGTTCGAAGAGTTTGGGCTGGTCCTGCGGGGAGACACCCTCGCCGCGGTCCAGCACATCCAGCAGGCACTGACGCGTGGCCGGGTCGGTGTGAACCTCGACGCGAGCCGCCGCATTCCCGCCGGCCATCTTACTGTGACGCAGGGCATTGTCCAGCAGGTTGCCCAGGATCCGCCGCAGGTTCTCCGGGTCGAATTCAATCGTGAGATCGGGTTGCTCACAGTGGAAGTCTATGCGGGCGGGGTCCTGGAGTAGCGCCTGATAGCGTTGCAGGAAACCGGGGATCCATTCGGCGAGCCGAATGGGTGCGGGGCGCGGTGGCTCCCGGCGGGAGATCCGCATGATACTTTCGATGGTCTGGTTAACCCGCACGCTATGCTGCTGGATGATCTCAGCCAGTCGCTGGTCGGCGGGCTGCAGATCGGCTGACTCCTGCAGCAGCTGGGCAGCGTGACTGATGGCTCCCAGTGGGTTGCGGACCTCGTGGGCAATGCTGGCTGTCAGGCGCCCCAGCGAAGCCAGTTTGAGAGATTGTGCATACTGGGCCACGGGTCGGTGATCCTCGAGAAAAATCAGCGTGCTGGCTACCGCCTCCGGCCCCAGGTGCAGGAAGTGAGCGGTCACCAGGGGGCTGTCCTGGTTTACCTGGAAAGGTTCCGGGCGATGCTCACCGCTCAGCTGCCAGTCTCGGCATTGTCTCGCCAGTTCCGGGCTGTAGGTTGCCAGTGAGGTGGGCTCGGCGAGCGGGCGGTCGCGGTCGAGCGGCAGCAGTCTGCGTGCCGCCTCGTTGATCCGGCGCGCTTGCCCCCGATCGTCCAATAGCAGCACCCCGGCCTGCAGGTGCTGCACAATCTGTTCGTTCAGTCGCTGCAACTGGTGCAGGTCGGTCGCACGGCTGCGCGCCAGGGCCTCGGCGCGCCCCAGCCTCGAGGCGATCAGCTGGACCAGCAGCGACACCGCGAAGATCAGCAGGCCCAGCAGGCCCGCGGGCAAGAGGCCGTTCAGGTCCTGGGCCCCGCGAAGTATCAGCCACACGGTATCCAGCAGCGTCACCAGTACGCTGATTGCCGCCAGCAGGGTGGCAAGGATGCGCCGACTGAGCATGACCGCGCTGGCGGCGACGGTGATCACCATGAGCACCGGCAAGCCGCTGCTCATGCCGCCGCTGGTGTCGGCGAGCAGGGCAATGATGGTGATGTCTACCAGAAAAACGACAAACAGGCCGTGCTGGGAGAACTTCCAGTGGCGAAGGACGGCCACCAGCAGGAGCAGGGCCGTCGACAAGTAGCCCAGGGACCCCAGAAGGTAAAGGCCCGGGTTGAGGTGCCCCACGAGCTCGCGGGCGGTGGGGCTGACCAGCATGCTCAACAGCGCCACGGACAACAGCAAACGGTAGCCGGCATAGACACGCAGCAGCGCCAGGCTGTGCTGCGGCGGCGCGCTGGCGATGTGTGTCGATGGCGAGGTGAGCAGCGTCACTGTCAGTCTGTCCTGAATCCTGGCCATTTCAGTGTATCAGGAAGCACCGGGTGCGCGGGGCTGGCAGCGGGCTGCGCTTTCCCGGAAAATGGCTGGCTTGATCTGAGAGGACCGCAGCCCATGAGTACCCTGAACCTTCTGATGGCGCAGATGAACACCCTGGTAGGTGATTTTGAAGCGAATACCGATCGCGTGATCGAGATCATGCGCCGCGCGGAAGAAGAGCACAGCAGCCCGGTGATCGTATTCCCCGAGCTGACACTCAGTGGTTATCCCCCGGAGGATCTTCTCCTGCGCCCCAGCGTGGAGCTGCGGGTTGCCCGGTCACTGCGCCGCCTGTGTGAAGCCATGCAGGGCGACGCCTGGCTGGTGCTGGGCTTTCCCCGGCGCGAGGGGATTGTCCTTTACAACGCTGCTGCGGTCCTGCATCGGGGGGAAATCGTCGCCGAATACCACAAGCAGTGCCTGCCCAATTACCAGGTATTTGACGAGGTGCGCTATTTCCAGCCCGGCAGCGAGGCCTGTGTTGTCGATATCCAGGGTGTAGCCGTGGGTCTCACCATCTGCGAGGACATCTGGGAAACCGGCCCGGTACGGCAGGCGGCGGAGGCGGGCGCGGAGCTGATTCTCAACCTGAATTCCTCCCCCTATCACCGGGGCAAGCGGGTGGAACGCTGGGAGCTGGTGGCCGAGCGTGCCCGCAGCAGTCATTGCCCGATCGTCTACGTCAATCAGGTCGGCGGTCAGGATGAACTGGTCTTCGACGGCGGTTCCTTCGCCGTGGGTGCCAATGGCGCGTTGCGTGCGGCGGCACCCAATTTTGTCGAGGGAGAGTTCTGGCTACAGGCTTCCCGCGACGGTGATGCGGTGGTCTTGCACTGCGACGAGCCTCCCGCGGAGCCCCTCGATGAGCTGGAAGCGACCTGGCGGGCCCTGGTGCTTGGCTTGCGCGATTACGTCAACAAGAACCGCTTCCGCGGCGTGGTGCTGGGGCTGTCCGGCGGGATCGACTCGGCCCTGACTCTGGCTGTGGCGGTGGAGGCCCTGGGGCCGGAACGGGTCGAGGCTGTCATGATGCCCTTCCGCTACACCTCGTCGATGAGCGTGGAGGACGCCGCCGAGCAATCCCGTATGCTCGGGGTCAAGCACAGCGTGATTTCCATTGAGCCGACCTACGAGGCGTTCATGGATGGCCTGAGCGAGGAGTTTGCCGGTACCGAGGTGGATACCACCGAGCAGAACCTGCAGGCGCGCTGCCGTGGTGTTTTCCTGATGTCCATTTCCAACAAGAAAGGCCTGCTGGTCCTCACCACGGGCAACAAGAGTGAGTTGGCCGTGGGTTACTCGACGCTCTACGGTGACATGGCGGGGGGCTTCGACGTGCTCAAGGACGTGCCCAAGACCCTGGTCTTCGAGCTGGCGCGCTACCGTAACCGGCTGTCCCCCTGCGTGCCCCAGCGGGTCATCGACCGGCCGCCCTCGGCCGAGCTGGCGCCTGACCAGAAGGACGAGGACAACCTGCCGCCCTATCCGGTGCTGGACCGCATCCTCGAGCTGTACGTGGAGCAGGACTACAGCGCCGCGGCGATCATCGCCACCGGCCTGGATGCCGAGCAGGTCCACAAGGTGATCCGGCTGGTGGATCTCAACGAGTACAAGCGCCGCCAGGCCCCGATCGGGGTGCGCATCAGTCGTCGCGGTTTTGGTCGCGACCGGCGCTACCCGATTACCTCGGGCTGGACGCCGGGGGAGTAAATCAGTCGTAGAGCTCGCGGGTGTCGAATTGCGGCACCTCCGGCGGGTCGAACAGGCCGAAGGTGGCCTTGTTGACCCAGGAGCGTTCCTGGCCTTCGAGGGAGTAGTCGCTGCGGAAACGGCCGTTTTCGTCCAGCGCGGGGTAGCTCGGATAGTTCATGGCCAGCACCTCGATGGTGTCCTGGGCCAGGTCCTTCATCCCGAGCAGGATGTAACCCTGGGCCATGATGGCCAGGGCATCCGGCACCGCCGGGGTGCGCTGGAAGTTTTCCACCACGTAACGACCGCGGTTGGTGGCGGCGAGGTAGGCGCCGCGGCGGAAGTAGTAGTTGGCCACCAGGATTTCGTGCCGGGCCAGCAGGTTGCGCAGATGTACCATGCGCGCCCGCGCGTCCTCTGCATAGGGGCTGTCGGGGAAGCGGTTGACCAGCTGGGAGAACTCGGTGAAGGCCTCCCGGGCATGGGACATGTCGCGGCTGCTTTCATCCGTGGGCAGGAAGCGGTCGAACAGGTCGCCACCGGCACTGTAGGCTGCCAGCCCCTTCATGTAGTAAGCGTAGTCCACGCTGGGGTGCTGTGGGTGCAGGCGGATGAAGCGGTCGGCGGCTTCCACCGCGGCTTCCCGCTCATAGGCATTGTAGTGGGCGTAAATCAGCTCCAGCTGGGCCTGCTCGGCATAGCGGCCGAAGGGATAGCGGGATTCCAGCATCTGCAGGGCCCGTACCGCCAGACTGTAGTTGCGGCTGCGCAGGTAGCGCTGGGCCGTCTCGTACATCTGCTGTTCACCGGAGTCGGCAGTGATGCCGTCCACGTCATCGTTGCTGGCGCAGCCGGTGATCAGGAGGGCCAGCAGCAGAGCCGTGGCAAATTTGACTGTATTCAACAAGGTGGCAACCGCTTGCGTGTTAACATGAGTGAGTATGCGCAGGGCGTTATTTAACCACAGCGCCGTTGGCGCCGAAACAGGTATTCTGATGACAGAAAGGATCAGGCAACAGGCGGAGGTTCCCGACGGGCTGGCGGGCGAGCGTCTCGACCAGGCAGCGGCGCAGCTGTTTCCCGACTATTCCCGCTCGCGCCTGCAGGACTGGATCCGCAAGGGGGAGCTGCGCTGCGACGGGCGGGCGGTGAAACCCCGGGAAAAGGTCACACAGGGCGCCCTGCTGGAGCTGGACGCGCTGTGCGAGGAGGCGGTGAGCTGGGCCCCACAGCCGATTTCCCTGGACATCCTCTACGAGGACGAACACCTGCTGGTGCTCAACAAGCCGGCGGGGCTTGTGGTGCACCCCGCCGCCGGCCATGCCGACGGCACCCTGGTCAATGCCCTGATCCACCATGACCCGGCCTTTGCCCAACTGCCCCGGGGGGGGATTGTGCACCGCCTGGACCGGGAGACCTCGGGGGTGATGGTGGCGGCCAAGAGTCTGCTCGGTCATCACTCCCTGGTTGACCAGCTGCACGCCCGCAGCGTCAAGCGCCAGTACTGCGCCGTCTGCATCGGCGCCCTCACTGGCGGCGGCACGGTGGAGGCGCCCATTGGTCGCCATCCCCGGCAGCGGAAGAAAATGGCAGTGGTGGAGCAGGGCGGCAAGCCGGCGGTAACCCACTACCGGATTGCCCGGCGTTTTGCCCACCATACCCGGCTGGCGGTGAACCTGGAAACCGGCCGTACCCACCAGATTCGCGTGCACATGGCCTGGCGTCACTACCCGCTGGTTGGCGACCCGGTCTACGGCGGTCGCCCGCGGATTCCGCCGGGTGCCTCGCCCCGGCTGATAGAGACGCTGCGCGGCTTTGCTCGGCAGGCTCTGCACGCGGAATCCCTGGGGCTTTTGCACCCGGCGAGGGGCGAGCCGATGCAGTTCGACTGTCCACTGCCGGCGGATATCGCGGCTTTGCTGCAGGTTCTGGAGGAAGAGGATGCCATTGACACCGCCGTGCATCCTGCCTGACTGGCCGGCACCGGCCAATGTCCTGGCATTGGCGACGACGCGACAAGGCGGTGTCAGTACGCCGCCCTGGGACACGCTGAATCTGGGCGATCATGTTGGCGATGAGCCGTCTGCTGTCGACCAGAACCGATCCGCTTTGGGGCAATTGCTGCCGCCCGGCAGCCGGATTCAGTGGTTGCGTCAGGTACACGGCAATGTGGTGGTGCGCGCCGCCGGAGACGGGTTGCCTCCGTCAGCGGATGCCAGCTGGAGTGATCAGCCGGGCATGGCCTGTGCCGTGCTGACAGCCGACTGCCTGCCGCTGTTGCTGTGCGACCGGGCGGGTACGGCCGTTGCCGGTGTGCACGCGGGCTGGCGCGGGCTGCTGGCGGGGGTGATCGAGCAGACCGTTGCGACCATACCCGCAGCGCCCGCAAGCCTGCTCGCCTGGTTGGGCCCGGCTATCGGCCCGACGGCTTTTGAGGTGGGCAGCGAGGTGCGTGAGGCCTTCTGTGCGGCACCGGGTGCCAATGCGCGCGAGCACGCCTGTTTTCGCGTCTCTGCCCTGGCGGCAGACCATTGGGTGGCGGACCTCTACGCGCTGGCCAGGCTGCGTCTCTACCGGCTCGGTATTCAGGCCGTCTACGGGGGCGGTTATTGCACCGTCCGCGATTCCCGGCGCTTCTACTCCTATCGCCGCGACGGGCAAACCGGTCGCATGGCCAGCTTGATCCAGCTCAAGCCCGACTGAATTCCCTCTTTCCTTGACATGCCCCCACTTGAAACAGGGGCATTGCTGCCCCATAACTGTTGCCAGTGAAACTGTTATTGCCGGCGCCGTGTCTGCCGGCCAGGGAGATTGCAAGCAATGCGCATGGACAAATTGACCAACCCGCTGCAGAACGCGCTGGCGGATGCCCAGTCACTGGCATTGGGCAAGGACAACAACTTTATCGAACCGCTACACCTGCTGGCTGCCCTCCTGCAGCAGCAGGGCGGCACCGCGCGGCCCCTGCTGCAGAAGGCGGGTGCCGCCTTGCCGGCGCTCACCGCTGGCGTCAGTGCCGCGATCGAGGCGCTGCCGAAGGTCTCCGGCACCAGCGGCGATATCCACGTCTCCAACGACCTGGGGCGGATACTCAACGTCAGCGACAAGCTGGCCCAGCAGCAGGGGGACGCCTACATTTCCAGCGAGCTGGTGTTGCTGGCCATGCTCGAGACCAAGGGCAGCGCAGGCGATCTGCTGAAGAAGCACGGTGTGACCGCACTGGCTCTGCAGGGTGCGATTGAACAGGTACGTGGAGGGGAGTCCGTGCAGAATCCGGAAGCCGAGGAATCCAGGCAGGCGCTGGACAAATATACCATCGACCTGACAGCACGCGCCGAAGAGGGCAAGCTGGACCCGGTTATCGGCCGCGACGATGAAATCCGCCGCACGATCCAGGTCCTGCAGCGGCGCACCAAGAACAACCCGGTGCTGATCGGTGAGCCGGGCGTGGGCAAGACGGCGATTATCGAGGGCCTCGCTCAGCGCATCGTCAATGGCGAGGTGCCCGAGGGGCTCAAGGACAAGCGGGTGCTGTCCCTGGACATGGGTTCCCTGCTGGCCGGTGCCAAGTTCCGCGGCGACTTCGAGGAGCGCCTCAAGGCGGTGCTCAATGAGCTCTCCAAGCAGGAGGGCCGCATCATCCTGTTTATCGACGAGCTGCACACCATGGTCGGTGCCGGCAAGGCCGAGGGCTCCATGGATGCCGGGAACATGCTCAAGCCGGCCCTGGCCCGGGGCGAATTGCACTGCGTGGGTGCCACGACCCTGGATGAATACCGCAAGTACATCGAGAAAGATGCCGCCCTGGAGCGCCGTTTTCAGAAGGTGCTGGTGGACGAGCCCAATGAGGAAGACACCATCGCCATCCTGCGCGGTCTGAAGGAGCGCTACGAGGTGCACCACGGCGTGGACATCACCGACAGCGCCATCATCGCCGCCGCCAAGTTGTCCACCCGCTACATTACCGACCGCCAGCTGCCGGACAAGGCGATCGACCTGGTGGACGAGGCCGCCAGCCGCATTCGCATGGAGATCGACTCGAAGCCGGAATCCATGGATCGCCTGGAACGCCGCCTGATCCAGTTGAAGATGGAGCGCGAGGCGGTCAAGAAGGACTCCGACGAGGGCGCCAAAAAGCAGCTGGAGTTGCTCAACGAGCAGATCGAGAAGGTCGAGCGGGAGTACTCCGACCTGGAGGAGGTCTGGAAGGCGGAGAAGGCCTCCCTGCAGGGGGCGGCCCAGATCAAGAGCGAGCTGGAACAGGTCAAGCTGGACCTGGAGGCGGCGCGCCGTGCCGGCGACCTGACCCGCATGTCCGAGCTGCAGTACGGCAAAATGCCGGAACTGGAGAAGCAGCTCGCCGCCGCCCAGGAGGCGGAGACCGCCGAGCGCACGCTGCTGCGCAACAAGGTCACCGATGAGGAGGTTGCGGAGGTGGTCTCGCGCTGGACCGGCATTCCCGTGGCCAAGATGCTCGAGGGCGATCGCGACAAACTCCTGCGCATGGAAGACAGCCTGCATGCGCGGGTCGTGGGCCAGGACGAGGCGGTCAGGGCGGTCTCGGATGCCGTGCGCCGCAGCCGGGCCGGCCTCTCCGACCCCAACCGGCCCAATGGCTCCTTCCTTTTCCTCGGTCCCACCGGGGTGGGCAAGACCGAGCTGTGCAAGGCCCTGGCCGAGTTCCTGTTCGACAGCGAGCAGGCCATGGTGCGGGTGGACATGTCCGAGTTCATGGAGAAGCACTCGGTGGCGCGTCTGATCGGGGCGCCTCCGGGCTATGTCGGCTACGAGGAAGGCGGCTACCTGACCGAGGCGGTTCGCCGCCGGCCCTATTCGCTGCTCCTGCTGGACGAGGTGGAGAAGGCCCACCCCGATGTGTTCAATATCCTGCTCCAGGTGCTCGAGGACGGCCGTTTGACCGATGGCCAGGGTCGCACGGTGGACTTCCGCAATACGGTCATCGTGATGACCTCCAACCTGGGGTCGGATGTGATCCAGGAAATGGCGGGTGAGGAAAACTACAGCGCCATGAAGTCGGCGGTCATGGGTATTGTGGGCAGGCACTTCCGCCCGGAGTTCATCAACCGCATCGACGAGACAGTGGTCTTCCACCCACTGGCGGCGAGCCAGATCCGCGGCATCGCCGAGATCCAGCTGCAGTCACTCAAGAAGCGGCTGGCCGAACGCGATCTGCAGATCGAGATTAGCGATGCCTTCATGGAGCGCCTGGCCGAAGTCGGCTATGACCCGGTTTACGGCGCGCGACCCCTGAAGCGAGCCATCCAGCAGGAGCTGGAGAACCCCCTGGCCCAGCGCATCCTGTCGGGTGAGTTTGTCGCTGGCGATACCATTACCGTGGAGGTGGCAGGGGAGGAGACAGCCTTCGGGAAGCGGTGAATTCCCCGCGGGCCTGCGAGCAGCAGGGGGTAAGCAGCATGCCTCCGCGGGTCTCGCAGGCCTCTCCCGAGGGGTGCCCCGGGGCGTGATCTGCCTCAGGTTTTGGTGGATTTATGAGCAAATCCGCCCTGCCTCTGTCATGTCGTTCCCTGGACTGTGCTAAATTGGTTGCGTTGGCAGTTTCCAGAGGCGGGTAGCCTGGGCCCTCGAAAGGCCTGCAACCGGGTGGTGATGAACAGATCTTCTGACGGCTTTACCTTGATCGAGTTGATGGTGGTGATCGCCGTCGTCGCCATACTGTTGACCGTGGCCGGCCCCAGTTACCAGAAGCTGATTGAGCGCAACCGTCTCAAGGAGGCTTCCCAGGCGTTCAAGTCGGACCTGCAGTTTGCCCGCATGGAGGCGATAAAGCGCAGCCGGAATGTGTTTTTCTCGCGGACGGCAGGCAACGCGGGGAGCTGGTGTTATGGCATGGGAACGCTTGACTGTGACTGCGCGCAGACTGACACCACCGCCGCTGATTTCTGTGATATCAAACGCGTGGCGGGCGCGAGCTATCCGGTGGTGAGCCTCGCAGCGGGAGGGACGACCGAGTTCGACTTTCGCCGGGGGACCGCGACTGCCATGAGTTCCGTGCTGACCACTCTCCACTATGCGGCCCAGGTGCGCGTCAATGATGTCGGCCGGGCCGACGTCTGCGACCCGGATCCCATGCCGCTGGATGCCGATGGTGACCCCCTGGAGGGCCTCTATGGTAGCTGTGAATAAACGCCTGCCTTCAGCGCGGCTTGCCCCGCTCTATCCCCGGCAGCGGGGCTTCAGTCTCGTGGAACTGATGGTTTCCATTGTGCTGGGAATGGTTGTGGTTGGTGCAGCCGTGGCGGTGTATGTGGCAATGCTCCAGAGTTCCACCGGTACCGTGCGCACAGCCCGCCTGAACTACGATATGGGGTCGCTGGTGACCTACATGGCCAACGATATCCGCCGGGCAGGTTACTGGGGCGGGGCGGCAGTTGGGGCTGACCCCCTGCTGAATCCTTTCACCGCGGCGGCGGAAGATATCCAGATCCTGGCCGACTGGGACGGCAACGGTAACCCGTGCATCGTCTATAGTTATGATGCGGACAACGACGGTGCTCAGCAGGACAGCGAGCGCTTCGGTTTTCGCCTCAACGACGATGGCAGTATCGGCATGCGCATGGATGGTACGGTGCTGGCGAGCTGTTCCGACGATGACGGAACCTGGGAGCGTGTGACGGTGCAAGACAATTCCGAGGTCGTGCAGGTGACCGATCTGCAGTTTAGCTTCGAGCCGCTTACCGCTGACAACGACGGTAGTGACGGTGCTGGCCCATATCCGGTACAGCCACAGTCCAGCTGGTGTGACAATATTGACGACAGCGTGCCGGAAGAGGCTTCTGCGCCGGACTGCAGTGGCCTGACCACGGCACCCAGCGCCGGCGATGCGCTGGTCGTACGACGGCTGGTGAACATGCGCATGACCGGGCAGGCAGGCCGCGACACCGAAATCAGCCGTTCACTGGCAACCACCGTCAAACTGGCCAACGACCGCCTGTTCAGGCAGCCCTGAGGTAGACCATGAAACGCGTGTCTCGCTATAGATCACCGGCAGCCCAGAGCGGTGCGGTCAGCCTTTTGACGGCGCTGATTCTGGTTATCGCGGTCACCTTGCTGGCGCTGTTCAGCGCCCGCATCGTGGTCAACGAGACGCGCGTCGCTGCGAGTGATTACCGTACCAGCCAGGCTGTGGAGGCGGCCATGGCCGCGCTGGATGAGGGTATGGCTGCATTTAATGCCAATGGGGCCACGATCGACCCCGCGTTTGCTGCACCCACGCAGGCGCAGCTGGATACCCTGACGGCCAACTGCACTGCCACGCCGCCCACGGCGGCGACCACCAACGCCCAGGAAGTTGGCATTCCCAGCCTGGCAGCACCTGCGACCCTGGGGCTGTACTACTATGCCAATACTGTTGCCGGGGGCGATCGTTGCGGCGCCAATGGTGAGGACGATGCCGGGACGATTGTTGCCATGGGCTGGAGTGACGATTGCAGTGCCCGGCGCACGATATCTGCCTGTCTCGGCAGTGTGCCGATCTTTCGTGACGGCAATGGGCCCAAACAGCCGTTTATTACCGGGGCGGGGATTGGGGTTTTCGGTAATGCCAGCATTATCAACCGCTATACCAATATCTCTATCTGGGCGGGTGACAGTACAGCGATCTCCGGCGCCTCCTTCGCGACCTATTTACGTCCCTCTTACACCTCCATCACGGACTACACCGCTGCGGAGCTTCAAGACAATGACCCCAGCAACAATGCTCAGCTGGTGTCCAACCGGAATTCAGGCTTCGGCGTCGATGTGGTGCTTGGCGATGTCAGCTTGGCCAACCTGACCGACAATGAGTTTTTCGGGCTGTTTTTTGCCCAGAACAAACAGGCCATGAAAGATTTGGCGGAAACGGGCGGCAACCGCCTGGATCCCGGCACCGCCCCGCCGCCCAATGGCGCTGAAGTTACCTCGGGATTGTATTGGATTGGCAGCTCTGCCGATCCCATGGGGCTGGATGGCGATAGCGGGAATGACCGGGGCGGCTCGACCTCCATCGGGGGCAATAACGTCTATGGCTCCGTCGAGGAGCCACTGGTCCTGATTTTCAATGGTGACCTCGCCCTTTCCGGCGGGGTGGAAATCTACGGTCTTGTCTATGTGACCGGGCAGCTGAAAGTCACTGGTACCGCGACGGTCTACGGCGCGGTAGTCAGTGAAAATGGCCCCAACGCAGGGGGCGGCACCCTGAACATCGTGTATGTTCCCTTCGGGGGTGATAGCGGCTTGAACGAACCGCGTGTGGATGATTCGGGTGTCATCATCCCCGGTTCCTGGCGCGACTGGTAAGGCCTCGGTTGAGGTACGGAGACTGGCCATGAAAAACCTGGGCTTGCGAAAATTGAATACCGGTATCGGCATCATCGAGGTGCTGATAACGACGCTGGTGATTGCCCTCGGTCTGCTGGCCGTGGCCCGTTTCCAGCTGGGTATTGTCGGGGAAAGCCGCGACAACAAGGCGATGGTGGAAGCCAGAAGCTACTGTGAGAGTGGCATAGAGGACATGCGCCGGGTCATGTCCCGCGGCGAATTCGGCGTCGGCGGTCCCCTCGCGGAAAACCTCGCCCCGACAGCGGAAACCTTTAGCGGCAAGAGTGCCAGCTTTTCGCGTACGCTGGTGGTCGAGAATCTGCCGCAGCCCGGGGTCACATCGGAGGACGACGTCCGGCAGAAACGCATCACCGCCACCTGCAGCTGGGAGGATGGTGAGGTCGAGTTGCAGACTGTCATGTCCCTTCACGACGCGACCAATTCCGCGCTTGCCACCAACCTCGGTGGTGGGGGCGGGCCGGCATTGTCGCCAAGCCTGAACGCCGGCTCTTCCGATGACATCTCCGAATCCGTCCCCCTGGAGGCGGGCGATGAAGGTTACGGTTCCCCCGGCCAGGTGGTGTTGATTGACGATGAGTATTACATCGTCGAGCAGTCGGGCCTGAGCGCCTCCAAGAGCCAGGCATGCAGCGCAATATCCCCCGTGGTTCTGCCCTTTGAAAATGGGCTCCGAGCCCGCCGCGTGGATAACGATGGCTACGAGGGCCTCGAGGCAATTGAGCTTTTTGAGGTGGTCGAAGATGAGGGTACCGAATTCTGTGTGCCGCGCGTTCGTTTCAATGGCGGTGTCGTGATTCCCATGCGGGGTATCGTTCATTCCCGCATCAGTGGCACCGACAAAGGCAGCTACCTCCCTGTCGAACTGTTTACACTGAACGTGTCCGAGAGCGGTACCTATTGCGTTTTCGACCCTGACGAGGGGACCACCAGCGCACCTTATACCTGCTACGTGGGTGGCAACTGTGCGCATGGGCCCGAGGGTAACGACGACGAAGATTTTACCCAGTGCCCGACCACACGCCCGGCAAATATTCTCTCCACCGTGGGCGAGGGGGGCTGGCGCGGCCGGATTGGTCTGCTCAATGTTGCGAGCGAGGGCTATAACGTCTGCTTTTTTGAAGAGGTCGAGACCGACACGGATTCAACCCGGGATACTGCTCGCGATTATTTTTCCTATACCACTGGACCTGATAATGCCCTGGGCACTGTCGACGATCGTCACCAGGGGATTAACAAGCCCTATGCCTGCCATGACCTGCTGATCGTTGACGGGGTTTCCAACCCCAATCACTCGGCATTGCGCAAGGCCTGTAAAGCCCAGGCGGAAACGATAGGTGGCCTTCGCCTGGCATCGAAGGTCATCCGCCGGGACGTCGGCGGTGGTACCTACAATAATGTCTACGATCCCGTTGTGGATATTTCCAATTGTTCAGAGCTTCCGGGTACGGATTATCTGATTACCGGTAACCTGGTGAACCAGATTGGTTCGCCTCAAGTGGTGGTTTCTGCAGGTGGTTTGACCTGGCAGTGTGATGTCGATGTTGGCAGTTATTCTTGTGAAATCACCACGACAGAAGATAGCGCCCAGATTTCGGGTGTGCAGTCCGGTCAGAGTTATCCGGATCCGCCATGCAGTGTTTCGCTCGATCCAGCTACACCCACGGTGAGTGGCTGCACGATAACGTTCCCGGAAAGCACAGATCCCACGTATCGTGTCTCCGGCTTTATTTTTGGAGCACAAGCAGCGACCGAAATTTCCGCGTCAGGTGGGTTAAGCTCACTGGACGTCGTGGTCGATAATACGACTATCGGATGCACGGCGGGAGAGTATTCCGATCCTGACCCCGCTTTTCCTGATTCCTCTGGCGGACGCCCCTATGAGTGCTCGTTCACAACGTCCGCGCCCGCTGTTGCTGAGGAAAAAACGGTCCAGCTTTTTGCGGATCCGCAATCCAGCTATAGTGTGGACTTCATAGATGGGGCCAGTGGCATCATGGACCTGTTTATTTACGATGGTGAAGATCCACGACAAATAGCGGGTCCTGATCTCTCAGTCGCGCTGGTAGCAACCTATGAGCTGTCGGGTTCGATCAGTATTGGCGATATCGGCAGCGGTGAGGTGGACCCCGCGGTGAACCCGCTTGAATCCATCACCTGTACGCTCCAGGATCCCAATGGCGGCTGGAAGAAGAACACCTCGGGCTCCTACAGTTGCGTGCTGCCTGCTGGGGACAGGACGGTAACCTACTCCATTTCTCCAAAGTGCTCCCCGGCCAAAGGAAATAAACCGTCCTACAAGTATGTGATTAGCGGCGGGTCGGCTTCCTCAGACTCGGGCAGTCTCACACTGGATATTACTGTAAACAGTAATCTGACCCGCAACATCACAATTTCATTGAGTGATACCCCCTGTGGCTGAATACGCCCGGGAGCGATCTAGGGAGTCGATGTGAGGTCTGAGAACAGGGGGTTCACCCTCATCGAGCTGATGATTGTCGTCGCAGTTGTCGGCATTTTGATGGCGATTGCCGTGCCGGCCTACCAAGACAGCGTGCGCAGTGCACGTCGTTCGGACGCTCTCGCGGCGCTGGGGGATGCGCAGTTGCGCCAGGAAAAGTTCCGCAGCAACTGCCCGCACTACGCCCAGGGCCTGGCTGCTTCAAGGGTCTGCAACCTCGCGGACCCGAGCAATTCCACCATGGTGCTGGATGCGGAGTCCCCGGACGGTTACTACACCCTCTCTATCGAAGCGGCGGACGCGTCGAGCTACACGATCAGGGCGACCGGGAAGAACGGTCAGCAGAAAGATCAGAAATCCGGGCTGGATTGCCGCTTTATCGAGGTCGACCAGGACGGCATCTATACACCTGCCGGTTGCGCCAAGCGCTAGACCGTAACGGCTCGAAGGCAGAGAGGGGCGGCACTATTCGCAGTGTTGCTCGATCAGTGCTTCCGACTCCCGCATCATCTCCAACCGCTGCTCGTCATCGATGTATTCCATGTCACCCTGGTCGTTACGAACCTGCAGGCGCGCGTAGTTGCGCAGGGCTTCCAGGTTCTCCCGCGCCCGCGCACAGATCTCGCTGCTCTTGAAGCCTTCGGATTCGGGGCGGCTGCTCACGGGCTGGAACTCGTTGCCAACCCGTGGCTTCACTTCCGGAGGGACGGCGCCCTGTTCGGGGGAGACAACCCGTTTCAGGCTGGACTGGGAGGAAATGACTTCGTAGCCGATACCGCGCGGGGGCGGGCGATCGCTGTAAACCGGATTGCCACGATCATCCAGCCAGCGGTAGAGATTCTCCCCGGCAAAGGCCAGGGTAGACCCGGTCAGGGCGGTCGCCACAAGCAAGGCCCCCGCCCGCAGCTGCCAACTTCGTAAGGCTGTACGGCGCATGTTCAAGATCTCCCAGCCGGGTACGCGGTTAAAGTAACCCATGGACAGGGTGGGTGCAATTGCCGCGGTTAGCGGATGCCCGCACTCGGGAAGACTCCCGGCCTGTTGACACCGCTGCCCTATGACCAAATAATAAGCAGGTCTCATCAGTGGTAACGACTACCGCCGGGTACCCCCGGTCTCTGGTTCACTGCAGCGTTGTCATGATTCGTTGCAGCTGTTGATGGGTCCCGTATCCAGCCCGTGCCGTATTGGCGGGGTTGGGGGCCAGACACTGCGCTACCTCGCAGGGCGACCGATGCACGGGTTCGTGATCGTTTTCCTCAGCGGATAGCCTTGCCGGGTATCCCGGGAGGTGGTTGCGAGCAGTGCACTGCGCCTTGAAGGGGGTGGCGTCGCCAGCCGGCACCGGTTCCAGGTGCTCCAGCAGCAACGTCCACACAGACATCCGAAACCGCACGGGCGAGGGTATCGCGCCGGTGCCTGTTGATCGGGAGAACGACCGTGGAGTTGTTATCGGGGGGCGAGATGATCGCCCGGGCCCTCGAGGACGAGGGCGTTGAGTATATTTTCGGTTACCCGGGTGGGGCCGTCCTGCACATCTACGATGCGCTGTTCAAGAACTGTCAGGTGCCCCATGTGCTGGTGCGCCATGAGCAGGCGGCCACCCACGCGGCGGACGGCTATGCGCGCGCAACTGGCAAGCCGGGCGTGGTACTGGTGACCTCCGGCCCGGGCGCCACCAATGCCGTAACAGGTATCGCCACTGCCTACATGGACTCGATTCCGATGGTCGTGTTTTCCGGCCAGGTGGCTTCGCACCTGATCGGTGAGGACGCCTTCCAGGAAACCGACATGGTCGGCATTTCGCGGCCCATCGTGAAGCACAGCTTCATGGTTCGCCGGACCGAGGATCTGCCGGCTACCATCAAGAAGGCTTTCCATATCGCGACAACCGGGCGCCCCGGTCCGGTGGTGATCGATATTCCCAAGGACATCACCCGCCCGGATGCCAAGTTTGAATACGAGTATCCGGACTCGGTCAAAATACGGTCCTATTCACCCGCCCAGCGCGGTCATACCGGGCAGATCCGCAAGGCAGTCAAGTTGCTGTTAAGTGCCAAGCGCCCGGTCATCTACAGTGGCGGCGGTGTCATCCAGGGCGAGGCCAGCGAGCTACTCACGGCACTGGCGCGCAAGCTGAATTACCCGGTTACCAATACGCTTATGGGGCTGGGTGCCTATCCGGGCTCCGACCGCCAGTTCCTGGGCATGCTCGGTATGCACGGTTTTTACGAGGCTAACATGGCCATGCATCACAGCGATGTGATCCTGGCCGTGGGTGCGCGCTTCGATGATCGGGTTACCAATACCGTCTCCAAGTTTTGCCCGGGCGCCAAGATCATCCATATCGATATCGATCCGACCTCCATTTCCAAGACGGTGGCGGCGGATATTCCGATCGTCGGCCCGGTGCAGTCAGTGCTGCAGGACCTGATTGACGGTATTGATCTGTTGCGGGAAAAGGAGCCGGCTCTGCCGGACAGTGGCGCGCTGGCGCGCTGGTGGAAACAGATCGATGAGTGGCGCGAGAAGCACGGCTTGTGGCACGGCCGCCGCTACGGCGAAAGTGATCGCATCATGCCCCAGCAGGTTATCGAAAGTCTGTATCGGGTGACCCGCGGTGATGCCTATGTCACCTCTGATGTCGGTCAGCACCAGATGTTCGCTGCCCAGTACTACAAGTTTGACCAGCCGCGGCGCTGGATCAACTCCGGGGGGCTGGGCACCATGGGCTTTGGTCTGCCGGCGGCGATTGGCGCCAAGCTGGCCTTCCCCGACAAGCATGTCGCCTGCGTCACCGGCGAAGGCAGTATCCAGATGAATATCCAGGAGCTGTCCACCTGCACCCAGTACAACACGCCAGTGAAGATCATCAACCTGCGCAACAACTACCTGGGCATGGTCAAGCAGTGGCAGGACATGCAGTACGAGGGGCGCTACGCCATGAGCACCTACGAGGACTCGCTGCCCGATTTCGTCAAGTTGGTGGAGGCCTACGGCCACGTGGGCATGCAGATCACCCGGCTGGATGAACTGGATGCGCGGATGGAGGAAGCCTTCGCCATGGAGGATCGTCTCGTTTTCCTCGACATCTTCATTGACCCCATGGAGCACGTGTATCCCATGCACATCGCTCCCAACGGCGCGATGAAGGACATGTGGCTGAGCAAGAACGAGAGGACCTGAGGCATGCGACGTATCATTTCCATACTGCTGGAAAACGAGCCCGGCGCGCTGTCCCGGGTGGTTGGCCTGTTCGCCCAGCGCGGCTATAACATCGAGACGCTCAACGTGGCGCCTACCGAGGATGCCACACTGTCGCGACTGACCCTCACCACCATTGGTGATGACCGGGTCATGGAGCAGATCACCAAGCAGCTGAACAAGCTGGTGGACGTGGTTAAGCTCGTCGATCTGACCGAGGGCGCCCATATTGAGCGCGATCTGATGTTGATCAAGGTGCGTGCGGTGGGCGGCAGTCAACGCGATGAGATCAAGCGCAGCACGGACATCTTTCGCGGCCAGATCGTGGATGTCGCCCCCAATACCTACACCATTCAGCTGGTGGGAACGGGGGAGAAGCTGGATGCCTTTGTGGCGGCCATGGCGGACGCGGAAATTCTCGAGGTGGTGCGTTCCGGTATTGCCGGCATATCACGCGGGGAAAAAATCCTGCGGCTCTAGTGCAACAGGCGTGAGCCGACAAAAAAAGGGGCCCCGAGGGGCCCCTTTTTCATGCTGGGAGTCGCGTCACTCAGACGATGCTTTTCATCGCCGTCATGTAGCCGCGCAGACGCTTGCCTACGGTTTCCACCGGGTGAGAGCGGATCTTCTCGTTGACTGCGATCAGTTCGCGGTTGTCCACCCCGTTGTCAGCGCCAATCCCCTTGCCGATCACATCGGTGTCGATGTTGGCCATGAAATCCGCCAGCAGCGGACGGCAGGCGTGATCGAAGAGGTAGCAACCGTACTCGGCGGTGTCCGAGATCACCACGTTCATTTCGTAGAGCTTGCGCCTGGCAATGGTGTTGGCGATCAGCGGGGTTTCGTGCAGCGACTCGTAGTAAGCCGACTCGGCGATGATGCCGGAGGCCACCATGGTCTCAAAGGCCAGTTCCACCCCAGCCTTGACCATGGCCACCATCAGGATGCCGTGATCGTAGAACTCCTGCTCGCTGATATCAGCATCGGTGCTGGGCGTTTTCTCGAAGGCAGTCTCCGCGGTGGCCGCGCGCCATTTCAGCAGGTTGGCGTCGTCGTTGGCCCAGTCTTCCATCATGGTCCGGGAGAAGTACCCGGTCATGATGTCGTCCTGGTGCTTCTCGTAGAGCGGACGCATGATGACCTTCAGTTCTTCCGCCAGGTAGTAGGCGCGCAGTTTCGCCGGGTTGGACAGGCGGTCCATCATGTTGGTGATACCGCCGTGCTTCAGGCCTTCGGTCACGGTTTCCCAGCCATACTGGATCAACTTGGACGCGTAGCCGGGCTCAATGCCTTTCTCGATCATCTTGTCGAAGCAGAGAATGGAGCCGGTCTGCAGCATGCCGCAGAGGATGGTCTGCTCGCCCATCAGGTCGGATTTCACTTCGGCGACAAAAGAGGACTCCAGCACGCCCGCGCGATGGCCGCCGGTGCCGGCGGCATAGGCCTTGGCCAGCTCCAGGCCTTCACCCTGGGGATCGTTTTCCACATGGACCGCGATCAGGGTCGGAACACCAAAGCCACGCTTGTATTCTTCGCGCACTTCGGTGCCGGGGCACTTGGGTGCCACCATGATGACGGTGATGTCGTCGCGGATCTGCATGCCTTCTTCCACGATATTGAAGCCGTGGGAGTAGGAGAGGCAGCTGCCCTGTTTCATCAGCGGCATGACTTCACTGACCACGGCGCTGTGCTGCTTGTCGGGGGTCAGGTTGAGCACCATGTCCGCCGAGGGGATCAGTTCCTGGTAGGTGCCGACAGTGAAGCCGTTCTCGGTGGCGTTTTTCCAGGACTGGCGCTTCTCGCTGATGGCGCTTTCGCGCAGGGCATAGGAGACGTCGAGGCCACTGTCGCGCAGGTTCAGGCCCTGGTTCAGGCCCTGGGCGCCACAGCCAATGATAACCAGCTTCTTGCCGCGCAGTTTTTCCACGCCATCGGCGAATTCGGACAGGTCCATGAAGCGGCATTTGCCCAGCTGCTGCAGCTGCTCGCGCAGCGACAGGGTGTTGAAATAGTTCTGACCCATGATGTTTTCCTCCTGGGGGATGGTTGGACGGCCGCACATTACGCCTTTTCAGGAGTTGCGTAAAACGCTAAATTTGTGAAATAGAATTGCGTTAGGAGCAAATGTTATGGAAATGCGGTCCCTGCAGGTGTTCCTTTCGGTGGCGGATACCCTGAACTTCAGTCGCAGTGCCGAACTGATGCACCTCAGCGTCAGTGCCGTGAGTCGCACCGTGCAGCGACTGGAAGAAGAGCTGGACCAGTGCCTGCTGGAGCGCGACAAGCGAAGCATGCGCCTGACTCCGGCCGGTCGTACCTTCCGGGACTACGCCCAGCGTGCCCTGGCCGAGTGGCAGAGCCTGCGTGGGCAGCTACGCGGAGACCGGCAGTTGGTGGGGGAAGTCAACCTGTTCTGCTCGGTGACAGCGGTGTACAGCATACTGGCGCCGATTCTCGAGGCCTTCCGGCTGCAGCATCCGGCGGTCGAGATTCTGTTGCACACGGGGGATCAGGCTGACGGTATCGCACGGGTTCTGAGCGGGCGCGAAGATCTGGCGGTGACGGGGCGCCCGGAGCCACTGTCGCCGCGACTGGCTTTCCTCTCCCTGCTGCAATCGCCCATGCTGATGCTGATGCCGGCCGCGGACTGTGCCGTACGCCGCAGTGTTCTGGCCGGAGACCCGGCTTCGGCGGATTTCGACTGGTCCGGCATCCCCTTCATTGTGCCCGAGCGGGGCGTGACCAAGGGCTTGTTTGACCAGTGGATGGCGCGCCGCAGTGCCCAGCCCAGAATCTACGCGCAGGTCGCCGGGCACGAGGCCATCGTCGCCATGGTGGGGCTGGGTCTGGGGGTGGGGATCGCCCCGGAACTGGTGGTGCGCGCCAGTGGCATGGCCGAGCGCGTCACGCCCATAGCGGTGTGGGAACCCTTGCCGGCGCTGGATATCGGCTTGTGCAGCTTGCAGTCCCGACTCGAGGATCCGCGGGTCAAGGCGCTCCGGGAGGTGGCTCAGCAGACGACCCAGCAGCGCCTTTGATATACTGCGTGCTCATTTGGCAGCGGGTAATGGCATGACGGATCGTCAATCAGTCGAGGAGCAGGGGCGCGAGGCGGAGCCTCGCGGGCACAGCGTCACGCCACCGCTGGATCTGCTTGTGGACGATCACGAGGAGGAAGTTTCCGAGGACGGCAAGACGGTTCGTCGCAAAGGGGTCTACCTGCTGCCGAACCTGGTCACCACGGCGGCCCTGTTTGCCGGCTTCTACGCGGTGATCGCGGCGATGCGGGGCAATTTCGAGGAAGCCGCCATCGCTATATTTTTCGCGCTGGTCTTTGACGGCCTCGACGGCCGCATCGCCCGATTGACGAATACCACCAGCAAGTTCGGGGCCGAATACGATTCGTTGTCGGATATGGTGTCCTTCGGTGTGGCGCCGGCCCTGGTGATGTTCAGCTGGGCGCTGGGTGAGCTTGGCAGCTTTGGCTGGAGTTCGGCCTTTATCTATGTAGCCTGTGCGGCACTGAGGCTGGCGCGTTTCAACACGCGGGTGGACACGGCGGACAGTCACTATTTCACGGGACTGGCCAGTCCGGCGGCCGCGGCCATCATCGCCAGTACGGTCTGGGTCTGTCACGACCTGGGTTGGGTCGGTGAAGCCCTCCCGGGGGAAGTGGCCTTTCTGGTGGGGTGCCTGACCGGCATCGTCGGGGTACTAATGGTGACCAATGTTCCCTACTACAGCTTCAAGGGCATCGACTTCCGCGGGCGGGTACCCTTTGTGGTGATCCTCGCGGTGGTTCTGGCTTTTAGTCTGGTGACGCTGGATCCACCCTTGATCTTCCTCGGTGCATTTCTGCTCTATGCGGCTTCGGGGCCATTGATGCTGCTCAAGCGCAAACGGCCAGGACCGGAGGAGCGCGCGTCCAGCTGATGTCCGCCCCGGGCGGGGAACTCCCGGGGCTGTGTGGCCTCAGACAGGTTACAAGCCCCATGCGACCCGGGAGGCCGTTTCCATGGCCAGACGACTTCAATATCCAGTCATTCCTTCCTCCGAGATCACGCCGGAATCGGTTTACCTGAGGCGGCGCTCCCTGCTCAAGGCGGGGATTGTCGGCGCATCGGCGGCAGTGGCGACGGGCCCCGCCTGGGGTGATCCCGCCACCGGCGGCGAGCCGCTGGACTACCGGCCGGCAAAGCCGGGCAATCCGCTGGCCTACACGGAGGAGGCGCTGACGCCCTACGGGGATATTACCCGCTACTGCAACTTTTACGAGTTCGGCACCGGCAAGGAAGACCCCGCCCGATATGCCCACGAGATGACTGTGGATCCGTGGTCGATAGAGGTCGGTGGCGCGGTGGCGCGGCCTGGCAAGTTGCACCTAGAAGACCTGCTCAGTCGTGTTGACCTGGAGGAGAGAATCTATCGGTTGCGCTGCGTGGAGGCCTGGTCGATGGTCATCCCCTGGGTGGGTTTTCCCCTGCACGCGCTGTTGGATCGGTTCCAGCCGCTGGGCAGCGCGCGCTTTGTAGCCTTCCGGACACTGTATCGTCGTGAGGAAATGCGTGGCACGCGCTCTTTCAGCAGCATTATCGACTGGCCCTACCGCGAGGGCCTGCGTCTGGATGAAGCGCGGCACCCCTTGACCCTGCTGGCGGTTGGCCTGTATGGCAAGACCTTGCCCAACCAAAATGGTGCGCCACTCCGGCTGGTGGTGCCCTGGAAGTACGGGTTCAAAAGCATCAAGTCCATTGTGCGAATCGACCTGCTCGAGGAGCAGCCTGCCACCTCCTGGCAGTCCCTGGCCCCGGAAGAGTACGGTTTCTACGCCAATGTGAATCCGGAGGTGGATCACCCACGCTGGAGTCAGAAGTTCGAGCGTCGCTTGCCCTCGTCGTTCCTGCGGCCGAACCGCATTCCCACGCAGCTTTTCAATGGGTACGCGGAACAGGTGGCCAGTCTCTACCGCGACATGGACCTGACGCGGTACTACTGAGTGAGGCGGCTTCCCACAGGCGGGGTACTGTTTGTTGTCTGCGCCGCGCCCCTGGCCTGGCTTGCCTGGGGGGTTATCGCCAACAGCCTGGGTCCGGACCCGGTCCAGGTGGTCATGCAGGGGACTGGGGTCTGGGCGCTGCGTTTCCTCTTGTTGACCCTCTGCATCACACCTTTGCGTCGTTGGTTCGGGCGTCCCGCAATAATTCGGCATCGGCGACAGCTGGGCTTGTGGATGTTCAGTTACGCCACGCTGCACCTGGCACTTTTTGCCCAGGCCTATGTTGGATGGTCGGCACCACTGTTGTGGGAGGAGTTGGCCGAGCGACCCTACATCACGGTTGGATTTGCCGCCTGGGCGCTGCTGCTACCCCTGGCGCTGACATCCTCGCGAGGCGCGCAGCGCAAATTGCGTCGGCGCTGGCTGCAGTTGCACCGTTTGATCTATCTGGCACTCGTGTTCGCCTGTCTGCATCTCTGGTGGCAGGTGCGATCAGACGCCGGGGAGGCGCTCTTCTACAGCGCGGTCGCTTTGCTGCTATTGGGGCTGCGCCTTTACTGGCGAATTAATGAGCGAAAGCGAGCGCGTTCTGCCTAGAATCTGTACAGAATACGCAGATTTTTGCCCTGCCACGAAAATATTTGGCAAAGAGGCTTGCGCACCCCCGGGCCGCTGCGTATAGTTCGCGTCCTCTTGAGGCGACATGCAAAACGGCGCTGAGGGAGGCGGCTAGAAAGCCTTGTGATTCAATCACTTGGGTGTATCTAGTCGGGCGCAGGCCGGAAGGCTCTCGCAGGGAAGTGAAGCGGAAACATTTTCA
>NZ_BAAGXL010000024.1:0-68935 GCF_054779855.1 Haliea atlantica
CACTCACCATTTTGGCACGTAGATGCCGGTTAGGTGAGGAGGAGTCCATCCCATTGGTTACATTACCATTGGCGTGAAGGACATGGCCCGGGCCAAGGCCTTCTATACCGAACTGCTGTCCGGACTGGGGGCCAAGGTCCTCATGGAAATGGACCGCATCGCCATGATTGGCCCGAGCATGGAGCAGCCCATGCTGGCAGTCTGCATCCCCTACAATGAAAAGGCCCCCAATCCCGGCAACGGCAACATGTTTGCGATTACCGCGGCCAGCAAGCCGGACGTGGACAAGCTCTACCACAAGGCGATTGAACTGGGTGCCACCTGCGAGGGCGAGCCGGGGCAGCGCATGCCCGACATGTTTTATGGTGCCTATGTCCGCGACCCCGACGGCAACAAGATGGCCTTTTACGTCTTCGGCTAGTCGGCACGTCCCTCTGACGGGGCACGGCACGGCGCAAGCTGGCTGCCGGGCCCCGCCTTCATTCCTGCAACAGACGCATGAGTCGCCGCTGAAGCTGACGGTTGTCCCTTTCCAGCCGCTCGCGTGTGCGCAACAGATCCACCACCATTGCCACGGCCACCCATTCCAGCTCCAGGTCGCGGCGAAGTCGCAGGGCCTTGCGCAGCCAGTGGATGCTGTCGACATCGAAAATCCAGTCCTCCACCGAGGCCCCGGCCAGCGGGAAGGCAACCTCGTACTCGACCAGGCTGACAACCGCCTGACGGGGAACCCCTTCGCACTCGCAGAGCTCCAGGGCGGACATGCGCGTGGATACCTCTTTCATGCTCATCTCTCCCATCCCGCGCGGGGATCAAAGCCGGAGTTGGCCGCGGCAAGCTGCTCCCAGAGCGCCTGCTGCTCAGGGCCCGTCTCTTTGGGCAGCACAATCCGCAGGACCGCGAGCAGATCGCCACGCCCCCCGGGTCCGGGCAGCCCCTTGCCGGCAACCCGCAATTTCTGTCCCGACTGACTGCCTGCGGGCACCGACAAGCGGATGCGCCCCTCCAGTGTGGGCACATCGATCCGGGCACCGAGAGCCGCTTCCCAGGGCGCGAGGGGCACACTGATGACCAGATTGTGCCCCTCCACGTCGAACAGCGGGTGGGGAACCAGTCGGACATGCAGGTAGAGGTCGCCGTCCGGTGCACCACCGCTGCCCGGTGCGCCCTGGCCCCGGACGCGTATACGCGCCCCATCGGCGACGCCCGCGGGGACCGTAACCTTCAGGGATTTGTGCAACTCGTGTCGCTGACCGCCCTCGACTACGGGAATACGGTACTCCACAGGGCGCGACTGTTTGGCGAGGGTCTCCTCGAGAAAGACCGGCAGTTCGATCTCCACATCCTGCCCCGGCCAGCCACCCGCGCGCCGGCCACTGGCGTGCCCGCCTGCTGGTCCGGCACCCGGGTCGAAACCGCCGCCGAAAATACTGTTGAAAAAATCGGAAAAGTCACCGCCGAACTGCTGGTACTCGCCCCCCGAGGACGACTGCCATCCCGGCGGCGGCTCGAAGCCGCCTGCGCGCCGGCCGCCCATGCGTCGCAGCTCATCGTACTCGGCGCGCCGGCCCTCGTCCTTCAACACTTCCCAGGCCTCGGCCACCTCCTTGAAGCGTGCCTCGGCCTCGGGGTCCGCATTCAGGTCCGGGTGGTACTTGCGCGCCAGCTTGCGGTAGGCGCTCTTGATCGTCGCCGTATCCGCCTCCGGTTCGACCCCCAGAATGCTGTAATAGTCCTTGAATTCCATGCGCTTTTCCCGCGACGTCTTTCCGTGAAAGATTACACAGACTGGATTCTTGTGGACAAATCCATACCGCGGTTAAGGTACCCTCCTCGCATCCCCCAAACAAGGTATGCCCACCGCGGGCTGCCTGTTTAGTATGCGCCCGCACAACGACACATGCCATGACGAGGATCTCGCTATGCACGCAAGAAAAAGCCTTTCCATGCTGGTAGCCGCCTGGGTTGCCAGCGGTGCCGGCACTGCGCTGGCCCAGGGCCTGGAAGAAGTGGTGGTCACCGCCCAGAAGCGCGAGCAGTCCCTGCAGGACGCGCCGATCTCCATCGCCGCCTTCGGCTCGGACGCCCTGGAACAGAAGAGCGTCAACAACATTGAAGACCTCGGCACCTCCGTGCCCAACGTGAAGATCACACGCAGCCCCTCCAACACCACGGCGGCCACCATCGCCATCCGCGGTTCCACCACGATCAACCCGGCCATCACCTGGGAACCCACCGTGGGTATCTACATGGACGGGATCTTCATCGGCAAGAACGTCGGTGGCATCTTTGACGTCGCGGAGCTGGAGCGGATTGAAATGCTGCGCGGTCCCCAGGGCACCCTGTACGGCAAGAACACCCTGGGCGGTGCCGTCAACCTGATCACCAAGGCCCCCAGCGGTGAGTTCAGCGGCAAGATTCGCGGCGGCGTCGGCAACCACGACCTGCGCACCCTGTTCGGCACCGTCGACACCGGCACCCTGGACCTCGAGGGCCTGGGTCAGGTCATGGCCAAGATCACCGGCTCCATCCGCGAGCGCGACGGCTTCTACGACAACGTCTCCGACCCCGTGGGCATCCCCCTGGCCAACGAGCCGATGATCGACGAGCTCAACAACCTGGACAACGAAGGTTTCCGCTACGATATCCTCTGGGCCGCGAGCGACCGCCTGGAGATCCGCTACGCCTGGGACTACAGCAACATGGACCTGGCGCCGCCGAAGAACCAGCTGACCGGTCTGGACCCCACCGACTCCGCCGGCATCAATGCACTGCTGGCGCCCTACCTGACCCGCGCCAACGACAACGTGGATGCCGTCAGCCTCGACCAGCACCAGTACGAGCGTTCGAAGTCCATTTCCCACAACCTCTTCGCGGACTACGATGCCGGCAACTGGGGCGCCCTGGGCGACGTCACGCTGAAGTACCTGGGCAACACCCGCAAGCTGCGCTGGGACGACAACATCGACATCGACGGCTCGCCGCTGAACTTTTTCACCTCCGCCCGCGACATCGACTACGAGCAGGAGTCCCACGAGTTCCAGCTGACCGGGATGACCGATCGCGTCAACTACGTGCTGGGCTTGTACTACTTTGAAGAGCAAGCGGACGTCTACAACCCGATTTCCTTCTTTCCGTTGTTCGGTGCCCCGACCTCGGAAAACCGCTACGGCTTCGAGAACGACTCTATCGCCGCCTTCGGCCAGGTAGAGTGGCGTCCCGGCGCCGACATCTTCCAGGACCGCCTGACCCTGACCGTGGGTCTGCGCTACACCGAAGAAGAGAAGGACACCTACATCGATCACCCCCAGGACGCTCCGCCCTTTGCTGGCCGCGCCAAGGATACCTTTGACGATGTCTCCCCGACCTTCGTTGCCGCCTGGGACCTGACCGACGAGATCAACATCTACGGCAAGATCGCCGAGGGCTGGAAGGCCGGTGGCTTCAACGGTGAAGCGATCTCCCTGGAGAACTTCAGCACGCCCTACGATGCCGAGGAAATCACCTCCTACGAGCTGGGCATCAAGTCGCGCTGGCTGGACAACCGCCTGCAGTTCAACGGTGCCGTGTTCTACAACGACTCCACCGACATGCAGATGTCCATCTTCGTCGCCGGCAACAGTGCCGCCTCCGTGGTGCAAAACGCCGGTGAAGCGGTACTCCAGGGTTTCGAGTTTGAAATCGTGGCACTGCCCACCCCGGACCTCGAGCTGCAGGCTACCTACGGCTACCTGGATGCGGAGTACAAGGAGTTCATCGACAACGGTGTCGACCGCAAGGACCAGAAGGACTTCCCCTACGCACCGCGTCACAGCGCCAGCCTCTCCGCGGAATACACCTTCGCGCGTGGCAGTTGGGGTGACCTGACCGGCCGCCTGGACTGGGAATTCGTGGACAGCCACGTGCCCTATATCGAACCGAGCCAGAACGCCTTCTCGGAAATTAAGCCCTACACCCTGCTGAATGGCCGCCTGACTCTGGCCAACCTGCCGGTGGGCGAAAACCAGAACGTCAAACTGGCTCTGTGGGGCAAGAACCTGCTGGACAATGAATACCGGGTGAACACCCTGCCCTTCGGTGTCTGGACCGTCAGCTACTTTGGCGATCCGCGTACCTACGGTGTGGAAGCTACCTGGGAATTCTGATCGACCCGACACGGGTGGCGCCTCGCCGGGGCGCCACCCGTTTTCTTTTTTCCAGTGCCGGCCCTATGATTTGCCGGACGCCCTTCCGGAGATACCCCATGGACAAGCGCCTCGAAGAACAATTACAGGCCCTGCTGGACAAGCAGGCGATCATGGAACTGATCAATACCTACTGCAATGCCGCCGACCGGCATGACAACGAGAAATTCCGCCAGCTCTACCACGAGGACGCCATCGACGACCACGGCTCCTTCTTCAAGGGCCTGGCCATGGACTTCATGGAAAAGCTGCCTGACATCCAGGCCAACATGGAGATCCTGCATCACAATGTGACCACGGTGAATATCAAGCTCGACGGTGACCGCGGCGAGGGCGAGGTCTATATCATTGCCTTCCACCGCATCAGCACCGACGAGGGCCCCATCGACCTGCTGATCGGTGGCCGCTACTTTGACAAGTACGAAAAGCGCCAGGGCGTGTGGAAATTCAGCCACCGCGCAGTCGATGCCGACTGGGCTTATCTGAACAACCCCTCCCAGGTCAATCTGGACAACCCCATCATCCAGGGCGCGCACATCGGCAAGCCCGGGCAGGAAGATCCCTCCTACAAGATCTTCGAGCTGCTCAAATGGGGGCAGCGCTGAGCCATGGACAAGCAAGCCCGCCTGGAATACAACAACTCGCTGCTGCCCCCTTGCCTGCAGGTGCTGAACGCCGAGCTGGTGGACTTCGACATGGAGGCCGCCACCTGCGAAATGCACTTTGCTATTGGTGAGCAGTTCTGCCACTCGGTGGACACCATCCAGGGCGGTTTCATCACGGCCATGCTGGATGCCGCCATGTCCCACTCGGCCTTTATCAGCCAGCCGGACATCCTGGCCCTGCCCACCCTGGAACTGAAGGTCAGCTTCCTCGAGGTGACCCGCGCCGGGCCGGTGATCGCCCGCGGCCGGGTGGTCAAGGCCGGGCGCAGCACCGTGTTCCTGGAGGGCCACCTGGTCAACCGGGAAGGGCAGGTATCCGCCACCGCCAGCGCCACTGCCAAACTGGTGCGACAGAAAAACACCTGACCCCGATCAACCCGGCGCCCTGCGGTGCCGGCGTCGGTCAATCCCCGTATTCCGATCGAGAGCTTCCGCCATGTCGACACTTCACAGCATGCGCCGCCACCTGACCCTGGGCCTGCTGGGGCTGTGCCTGGGCCACCTGCCCGCCGCAGGCCAGGCCAGTGACAGCTGGTCCCACTACGGCGGCGACCCCGGCAATCGCCAGTATTCCGCCCTGGACCAGATCCACCGCGGCAACGTCGAGGCACTGACGCTCGCCTGGCGCTATGACAGCGCCCACGGCGCCGAGCTGCCCGCCAGCTCGGAACTGCAGGTCAACCCCATCGTCGTCGACGGGGTTCTCTATGGCCGCAACCCACTGCACAACGTGTTTGCCGTGGAAGCCGCTACCGGACGCGAACTCTGGACCTTCGAGCCCTCGGCGGAATACGCGGGCATGTCCAACATGCGCGGCGTCACCTGGTGGGGTGATGACGAGGGCGGGCGCATCCTGTTTACCACCGGCCACTATCTGATGGCCCTGGATGCCGCGACCGGCAAGCCGATCGAGGACTTCGGCGAGGCCGGCCGCGTCGACCTGCGCCACGGCCTCGACCGCGACCCGGAGACCGTCAGCCTCAACGTGCCCTCCCCCGGCGTCATCCACGACAACCTGATCATCCTCGGCTCCGCCGTGACCGAGTCGGCCGGTGCCGCCCCGGGTGACATCCGCGCCTTTGACGTGCGCAGCGGCGAGCACGTCTGGAGCTTCCGCACGGTGCCCGCCGCCGGCGAATTCGGTGCCGAGACCTGGCCGGAAGGTGCCCGCCAGACCCATGGCGGCGCCAATGCCTGGGCGGGCCTCAGCATCGACCGCGAGCGGGGTATTGTCTACGCCCCCACTGGCTCACCCGCCCCGGATTTCGACGGCTCCGGCCGCAAGGGTGCCAACCTCTTCGGCAACACCCTGCTGGCCCTGGATGCGAATACCGGAGAGCGCATCTGGCACTTCCAGACCGTGCATCACGACCTCTGGGACCGCGACCTCAGCTCCGCGCCCACCCTGGTCGACCTGCGCCGCGGCAGCGAAACATTGCACCTGGTAGCCCAGGCCTCCAAGGAAGGGGTGGTCTACCTGCTGGACCGTCTGACCGGCGAGCCGGTGTGGCCGATTCCCGAGGTGGCAGTGCCAGGCTCGGACATTCCCGGCAGCTACAGCTATCCGACCCAGCCGCGGGTGGAACTGCCGGAGGCCTTTGCCCGCCGCGAAATGAGCGTGGATGACCTCACCGACATCAACGAGAAGGCCCACGCCCATGCCCTCAAGCAGTGGCAGGAGGCGCAGGATTTTGCCTTCATGCGCCCCCCCGGCCTGCAGAAATCGGTGCTGCTGCCGGGCTTCTACGGCGGCGCCAACTGGGGTGGCGGCGCCTATGACCCCGATTCCGGGCTCTACTACATCAATGCCATGAATGCCCCCAACATCATTCGCATGGAGGCGGTGGAAGTGAACCGCGGCAGCTCCATGGGCGTGGGAGAATTTGTTTTCCGGCAACACTGCAGCGGCTGTCACGGGCTCGATCTCGCCGGCTTCTACCCCTATGCGCCGCCTCTGAAGAACGTGCACGAGACCCTGGACAAGCGCGAGGCACTCGAGGTTGTGGCCGCCGGTCGCGGGCGCATGATGCCGTTCAACCACCTGTCGCGACACGAGCGGGAAGCGGTGGTCGACTACCTGTTCGCCTTCAGTGCCGGCGAGCTGAAACCGGAGCCCGCGGATGCCGCGGTGGAGAAAGAGACCATCCACGTCTTCGCCGGCTACACGGATTTTGTCGACGACCGCTACTACCCGGCGGTCAAGCCGCCCTGGGGCACCTTGAATGCGATCGATCTCAAATCCGGCAAGCGCCTGCGGGAAGTGCCCCTCGGGGAGTACGCGGAACTGACCGCAGAGGGCGTGCCGCAAACCGGCACCCGCAACTTTGGCGGCCCGGTGGTGACCGCGGGGGGCCTGCTGATTATCGCTGCGACCTCGGATGAGAAGCTGCGCATTTTTGACAAGCATACGGGCGAGCAGCTGTGGGAATACCAGCTTCCCGCAGCGGGTTACGCCACCCCGGCCATCTACAGCATCGATGGGCGGCAGTACATTGTCATCACCTGCAGCGGCGGCAAGCTGGGTACTCCTACCGGGGATGCCTACCTGGCCTTTGCCCTGCCGGAAACCGCGCAAGCGCGCTGACGAGGCTTCCTGCCCGCGGCTGAATGGCCCGCCACTGCCCGGCCATTCAGCCGCGGCGATAGGAAGTAAAAGGGCGCCGAAATGGCGCCCGTAAAACAGCCGCTATCGTCAGCACTACAGCTTGTCGGCGCGTTCGAAATAGGCGGGGGCCGCGGCCTCAATCTTGTCCGCCTCGCCGCGTTCCGACGCCTTGTGAATGATTTCCAGGTCGTCCTCCATCGCATCCAGCTCGTCTTCCAGGCGTTCCAGCGCGTTTTCCAGGGTATAGGTGATCTGGTGGATGTCGTGGAAATCGTCCCCGGCCAGCTCACCGCCCGCAAGCACCGCTTTCAGTCGGCCGTTGTACTCGCTCAGGTTTTGCAGGGCCTCTTCCAGACTACGGGACGGCTCACCCTTGTAGTGCTCGACTCGGTCGTCATCGGCGAAGGCCGGCACAGCCAGCAGGGTGGCGAAAACCAGGGGCAGGGTCAGGCGCATAACAAGGCTCCGTGTTGATGATGAGAATTGTTTTCAATTAAAACACAGGCGCGCAAGCACGCCAAGCGCGGGCATCCGCGCTGGCTTCCGGCTACAGCCGTTTACATGCCCGGCGGCGCTCCCCGGGGGCGCGAGCCCTTCAACCCGGGCCTGGCCCCAGGACCTCAAAGCTACCGATATGCGCGCGATTCAACTTGGTACGATGAGACATGCGCCAGACGCCGTCCTCCCGCCGCCATTGATCGTGATAATCCCCGAGGGTGCTGAAAGTCTTGCCCTCGGCACCACCCTGCCCCAGGTGCATGTCACTCACGTAACAGCGGCTGCGGGCGGTATCCCCCTCCACATCGATCAGGACATTCCCCAGCAGATGCTGGGTCGGTCCGCAGTCATCCAGGTAGGAGCGAATCACGCGAATGATCGCCTCGACACCCTGCAGAGGCCCCGTGCCCATGTCGGCGGTGACATCCGCCGTGGTGAGCTCCCGCAGGGCGTCCCAGTCCCTTTCATCCATGGCCCGGGCAAAACGCACCACGGCGCGGTAGATCTCGCGTTCTGCCAGTAACTGTTCCAGTGTCATGTCGACTCCTTCTCTGATCAGGGTTTGAGCGCGGCGCGCATGGCATCCGCCATGCTGAACAGAGCATCCCGGCGCGGCATGCTTAACATGGCATCGAACATCTGTCGGTTGTGCTCGCCGGCGATCCAGACCGGGCCATCGGCCAGGTGATCGAGGGCCTCGCCCGCCACCGCCTCGGGGCTCATCATTCCTTCCAGGGTCGAGCTGTCGATCCCCTGCAGGGCGTGGGCCTCGGTGTCGGTGCTGCTGGGGCAGAGGGTCAACACATCAATTCCCTGCGGCACCAGCTCTCCCCAGAGGGCTTCGCCCAGGTTGTTGACGAAACCCTTGCTCGCGGAATAGGCCGCGGAGAACGGCATGCCCATGAGCCCCTCCACCGAGCTGGTCAGCACGATCCCACCGCGCCCCCGGGCCACCAGGGCCGGTATCAGGCGCTGGCAGAGCTGGGCCGGGGCCGCGCAGTTCACCTGCAGCATGTCGGCCATGCGGGCGGGGGCAGTGTCCTGGTGGGCCCCCTTCAGGCCAAAACCGGCATTGCTGACCAGCAGCCCGATGTCGAGTCCCCGGGCGGCCTCGACAATGCGGTCCACCGCGGCCGGGTCTGCGAGGTCTGCCTCACACACCTCCACTCGCACGCCGTATTGTTCATGCAGTGCCCCGGCCAGCGCCTCCAGGCGATCCCGACGGCGCGCAACCAGCAGCAGGTCCAGGCCGCGGGCAGCCAGCAGGCGAGCGAAGGCATCGCCGATGCCGGACGAGGCACCGGTGACCAGCGCGACGGGTCCATAATGCTCTGCGAAAGCCCTGTCTTCCTGCTTGCCCATGTCTGCCGCTCTCCTGTGTGATTGTTGCAGCGACAGTAACAGCGCCTCGCGGGCGCGGGAAGCCATCGCTGGCCCCCCTTGCATGCTGTGTGGGCCCGGGGTTCAACTATTCATCAAATTAATATACATTCATTAAACTTGGCGTGGCGGTAACGGCAATCTGGCATAGGATGGTCAGCCGCCGGACGACACCGGTCGCGACAGCCTGGCTGTCACAACACAAGCAGGAGAGAGAGATGAAGTTCTGGCAAGCGCTGGTCTGGACCGAACCGGAGCAGCTGGTCCCCCTGGCACAGTTTGCCGAGGAACTCGGCTTCCACGGTGTGTTCAATGCCGACCACGCGGTGTTCCCGGAGGAGGTCAAGGCGCCCTACCCCTATGCCGCCGACGGCAAGCCGCCCATGACCCCCGATGCCCCCTACCCCGATTGCTGGGTCAGCATCGCCTTCATGGCAGCGGCGACCCAAAAACTGCACTTCACCACCTCGATCTATGTTCTGCCCCTGCGCAACCCCTTCGAGGTCGCCAAGGCCACCGGCTCGCTGGATATTTTCAGTGGCGGTCGCTTCGCGCTGGGCATCGGCGCCGGGTGGATGGAAGACGAATTCGAGATCTACGATGTGCCCTTCAAGGCGCGCGGCAAGCGCATGGACGACATGATCGACGTGATGCACAAGCTCTGGCAGGGGGGCATGGTCGAGCACGACGGACCGGTATTCCAGTTCCCGCGCCTGTGCATCAATCCCGCGCCAGGCCACAAGGTCCCGATCATCGTCGGTGGCAACAACGAGGCCGCACTGCACCGGGCGGCCTTCCGCGGCGACGGCTGGATCGGCGCCGGCAACCACCCTGACGAGGTGCCGGCCATTCTCGAGCGCCTGCGGGAACTGCGCCGGGAAGCCGGCCGCGGCGACGAACCCTTCGAGACCATCGTCGGCCTGACCACGCCGCCGGATGTCCCTACCCTGCAGCGCCTCGAGGAAGCCGGAATGACCTCGGCGGTCAACCTGCCCTTTGCCTTCGCCCTGGGCAAACGCTCCAGCCTGGACGAGAAAAAGCGCTTCATGGAAGATTACGAGAAACGCATCATGCGCCCCATGGCCGCGCAGGGGCAGTAGTCAGACGCGGAGGCACAGCCCCTGCGGAGCTGCCAGCACCTCAGCTCCGCAGGGGCAGGTAGTACTGCTCGTACCAGCGGCGCAGCTTGTTTACCGGGCCGTCACCGTCGCAAAGGATGGGGTCGGCCTGGTAGATCTTGTCCTTCCAGATCTCCACATCCTGCCCGAAGGCCGCGTGGGCAGTATTCGCGTAAAGCTCGACAAACTCGGCTGGCAGCGGCTCATCGGTCAGGCTGGCGAGAATCACCGCGCTGCACAGATCCACTTCATCATCGTTCACCGGCGTGTGCCAGTTCACCCACCAGGTGCGAAAGCTGACCAGCTCACTGCGCGATTCGGCGCAATAGGTCATAATCGCCGGTCCGTGATAGGTGGCCTCACCGGTGACTTCGGAGCCCGCCGCCACGGCTTCGGCGGTAGAGGCGGCAAAATCGAAAGCCAGACCCGGGGGAATGATCCGGCGGGCACCGGCGGTCTGCCTGACCCGGGAGCGCTGGGTCACCGTGCGGTCGGTGAAGCTCGCCTCGAAGCTCTGCACCTCCCCCCCGTGGACATGGGCAAAGTGAGCGACGTCGACAATGTTCTCGATCACGTCGCAGGGCTGTGCCCGTATGCGCGAGCGATGGAAATGCCAGTCGCCCCAGCCCGCCTGACCCCAGTCCGGAATGTCCGGCAAATAACCCTCGGGCGGGTTGCCCTCGGGGTCGTGCCAGACGGCGATATAACCGTCCTTCTCCAGGACAGGCCAACCCCGAAGGGCATGCCGCGCCCTCTCGGGAATCCGCTTCGCGTAGGGAATATCCACGCAGCGTCCCTCGGGGTCGAAGGTCCAGCCGTGGAAGGGACAGGCAATATTGTCGCCGATCAGTCGTCCCCCATCGCTGGCCAGGTGAGCGCCGAGGTGCGGGCAGTGGGCATCCAGTACCACGGCCCGGCCCGATTCACCGCGGTAGAGGACCAGATCCCGGCCGAAGTAGTGCAGGCGCTGTAACTCCCCTGTCGCGAGCTCGCGGGAGAAGCGCACGATGTGCCAGCCGCGGGCAAACTGGCCGGGGGCGAGAAAGGCATAGGCAGGTTGCATGGTTGTTGTCTCCTTATGCGATGGCCTCGCCATCCTGCATCGCGTGATCTTCACTGGGCGAGGTGGCGCGACGGGTGCGCTCGGGCGCGCCGGCTTCGGCGCCCAGGGCGTGCCGCGCCGCCAGGTAGCCAAAGGTCATCGCCGAGCCGATAGTGGCTCCGGCGCCGGGGTAGGTATCACCCATCACCGCCGCGCTGGCGTTACCCGCGGCATACAGGCCGGTAATCACCTCACCTTGTTCATCCAGCACCCGGCCATACTCATCGCAGGCCAGCCCACCCTTGGTATCGAGATCGCCCGCCTCGATTCGCAGGGCGTAGAACGGCGCCTCCTCCAGTGGCCCCAGAGAGGGGTTGGGCTGCACCTTGTGGTCGGCGTAGAAACGATCGTGCAGGGTGGCACCGCGTCCGAACTCGGGATCTTCCCCGCTGCGGGCATGCCTGTTGAAACGCTGCACTGTCGCCAGTAGCCCCGGAGCGTCAATGCCCAGCTTCTCCGCCAGGCTTTCCAGCGAGTCCGCCCGGGTCAGCAAGCCGGAATCGAACCATGCCGCCGGAACTCGCCAGTCAGGCTGCATCCAGGCCGGCTTGACCGGACCGGCGGCGTAGCGGCGCCGAAAGCGGCCATCGAAGATCAGCCAGGCCGGCACCGCCCCCTCCCCACGAGCCTCGCTCGCGTACTGGTCCTTGACCACATCCTCGTAGGGCTGTGCCTCGTTGGTAAAACGCCGCCCCTGGCGGTTGACCATGATGGAGCCGGGATAGGCCTTGCCGCTGATCAGGGCCTGGGCCGTGCCACCGGGCGGCCGATAACTGGGGGACCACCAGGCGCTGCCCATGAAGCCCAGTTGCGCGCCGACAGCCTGCCCCAGGCGCACGGCGTCGCCGGTGGCACCCGGTGCCGCGGCACTCCAGACATCGCTCACCGGTGGCTGCTGCCAGGTCTCCCGCAGGGCGAGGTCGCGGGCGAACCCCCCGGTCGCCAGCAGCACACCGCGGCGGGCGTGTACGCGCAGGGTCTCCCCCTCGTGGGACACCAGGGCACCGGAGACACGGCCATCCTCGACACACAGCTCCTCGACGGGCGTGCTCAGCCAGAGGGGAATATCGCGCTGCAGGAGTCCGTAGCGCAGTTGCGCCACCAGGCCCGCGCCCAGGCTGATGCGGCGATCGGGTTCCCCCCGCAGGCGCGCTGGCAGATCCAGCCAGTAGCGCAGGGCGAGACGCGCCCCAAGCAGGAAGGCACCGCCGTCCATGGCACCCAAACGCAGCATCTCGCGCACGGTAATGCTGAAAGGAAACAGCGTGATGTAATCGTCGCGAATGCGCCGTGCCTCATCACCGAGCAGGCGGCGGTCGAAGGCGCCCGGGTCCATGGAGCGGCCCCCAGGCTTGTAGCCGGGACGGGACTCGTAGTAGTCCATGTAATCGGGAAGTGGCGTGAAATCCACCGCACTGTGCTGCAGCATGAAGTCCAGCATTTCCCGAGCGCGCTCGGCATAGGCACGCAAACGCGCCTCGGGCACACTGTCGCCGATCAGGCTGCTGAGATAGGTCCAGCCCTCTTCCACGCTGTCCTGTACGCCCCACTGCGCCTGCCGGGAATTGGCGGGAATCCAGGCGACCCCACCCGACTTGCAGGTGGTACCGCCGTAGCGCGCTTCCTTTTCCACCACCAGCACCTTGCCGCCAAGCTGATGGGCCACGATTGCGCTGGTGAGGCCGGCCGCGCCGCTCCCTGCCACCAGCCAGTCGGTTGTAACGTCCCTGACCACCGGATCACTGCCTGTTATTGTATGAATGGCCAGCTTAGGGTGAGGTAGCCGCGCAACTCCAGCCTGCGGGCGGCAAAAACGGCTTTTGGTACACCAGTCTGACCGGCGCTCTCAATCCCCGTAGCAAGCCTTGACCGCCCGGAAGCCCTGTTCGCGGATGGCCTGGTACTTGTCGCGGAAACCGCGATCGACAGCCCGCAGGTAGTCATTGCTCTGCTCCGGCGTGCGGTAGCGGGTCAGGTGCCGCGGCCCACCGTTGTAGACGGCATAGCTTGCAAAGGCCAGGTCATGCGTATCACCCCTAACCTCATGCTCGCCACGGCGCAGGGCGTAATCCACCAGGTAGTGGGCGAGAATCTCGTTCCCGGCACGGGCGTTGTAGCCCACATCCTCCCGCAAGCGGGTCAGGTCATAGACGCCGCGCCAGACATGCTGGTTGATCTGCATCAGACCGACCGAGCCAGCCGAGGACTGAATCGGCGCAATCGCCCCTTCCTTACGCACAAAGTGCCGCCAACAGGTTTCCTGCCAGGCGGTCGCCCGCACCAGGTCCTGGTAGAGATCAAAATAGGCTGCAGGCACCTTGCCGCGCTGCCACTCGGCGCGAATCGCCGCGTCCAGTAGCTCCTCCATCACCGGCAGGTAGCGGTCGATATCAGCGCGGCTCGGCGCCCAGGGTGTCAGACGCTCGACCAACGCGGGGTTCAACCCGGCTGCATGAGCCGGGGACATCAGCCAGGCAAAAGGGAGCGCGGCCGGTGCAGGCACCTCCTCCAGCACGGGCTCCAGCCCCAGTAACTGCCGCAGTACCGGGTCCACCCCGAGCGGCCGGCCCAGGTCCTCGTCACTGACCTGGGGCGCTAGCATGCGCGCCATATGGCGCAGGCTCTGGCTATCCAGGTTCAGCCCCAGGTGAGGCGCGGCCGTATCAATCGCCCGCAAGGCATCACCAGCGCTAAGGAAGGTTGCCAGCTGCAGGCTGCGGCTCCCGGGCAGGTTATCGGGATAATCGCGCAACAGGGGGGCCAGCCGTTCCCAGGCATCCAGGAAAAGCTGTCGCACCGCATCGCCGTCGGGCTGTTCCCGGGACAGTGCATCGCGCAAGGCATAACGCGCCTCCACCAGCAATCCCCCGAGAGCATCTCGCAGCGCGGGGTCCGCGGCGACCGCCAGATCCTTGATCAGCCAGGTCACGAAGCCATCCCAGGCCTGCCACGCCTGATCCCAGCGCGCCAGTTCCTCCGCGCTAAGAACGGGCTGAGGCAACGACTGCCAGCCGTCCGGTGCCGGCGGCACCTCAAGGGCAACCACAACCTCCAGCCCCTGCTCGCCGACACGCGCGTCACGAATAGCCAGAGAGCGAGCCACGGCGTCGCGGGTCTCCGCTGCTACCGGCAGGGCCTGGCCCAACAGCAGGCGAAGGTCGTTGATCGCGGGCTCAAGGTTCAGAGTGACCGCCCCCAGGCGTGGGTGTATATGGTCTTTCACCCAGTCCCAGGCAAGCCCCGGCAGCGCCCGGCGCTGCTCGTCCGCGCGCAGGATCCGCGAGTCCACCACGCGAAAGGCGATACGCTGATCCGCCTGCAGCTCCACGCGCTCCAGGGTCTCGATCACCCCTTCCCAGCGAAACGGCAACAGGCAGCGCTTGCCCAGTGGCGTTCCGACCTGGGCCTCGAGGCGCGTGGTCAGCCGCAACAAGCCGTCTTCAGCCGCGGAGAGTTGAGGGTCAGAGAGGGCCACTCGGTTGCATGCGATCGCATCGCGGACAATCTCGGCACGCCCCGTGTGGGTAAACAGTTGCGCCTGCAGGGCCTCGTTGACCACCGCAAGATCCAGGCGAACCGGCACCTCGAGGACCACGGCACCCAGCCCCTGTGCCCAGGCGGCAAACAGGATCGCGAACAGCCCGCGACGCAGCGTCGCGAATCGTATGGAGCGAAACATATCGGGGTACACCAGGCAGGCGAAGAGGTGCGAATAATAACCGTGAAGCGGTCACGTCGAGAAGTGGAACAAAGCCGCAAATTCAGTCCCGGGGGCCAACTCGGGAACGCCGACAACCGGGTGACCCGTGTGCCTCGACGGGAACTGTGAGTCGCATCACAAATCCGGTCGCTGGCAAACCGTCCACATTCAAGCTGACTTATTCTCCGGTATGACAATAACGAGCTACAGGAAGGCTCTCCCCATGCAAAAAGCACTGACCGCTGCACTACTCGCCGCCACCACGATTCTGTCGGGCTGCAAGATCCAGATGAGCACCTCGCCAGGAGGCACCATCACGACGCAATCTGGCAGCTTCACCTGCCGACCGAATACCCGTTGCCCGACGATTGACGTTAACGATATCCATTTTGACGAAACCTTCGTGGCACGCCCACAGGCGGGCTACGAGTTCGTCGGTTGGAAGAAGCGGCACCGGGGAATGTGTGGCGGCAACCGCAAGCCCTGCCGTCTGTCCACAGCGGGCTTCGCGGGCAACGATGACCTGATGGCATTTCTGGAGCGACCGAACGAAGTATTTTATCTGGAGGCGGTTTTTCGCAAGAAGCCGCAAACCGGTAGCGGCGATGCCCGCAACTGCTTCAACGCGGCTCTTGTCACCGCCGACACCGTCATCGTTGCGCGCTATCGCAGCACCGATGCTTCCGGCGCGACCCTGACCACAAACTATGAGCAGCGGATACAGGCAGGTGCCCGTTTCAACGGTCGCAACACCTTCAAGGGCAGCAGCGACACACGCGTTACCGGCGCTGCGCCCTCCACCTCAACCACCGACGCCTATTTTGTACCGGACGTCGCCAATTACCGGGTCACGCAGGTCGGTGTCGAGGTCGCGTCCACAAGCCCTGTGTCATCGGAAACCCGGATCGTGTTCAAGCCCCAGCGCCTTGACCGTTTCGACCTCAGTGCCGGTCAAAGCTACAGCCAGAACTACACCACAGAGGTGACCACCCGGGCGAATGGTTTCAACAACACCACGAACAATGCCACCGCCACCAAAACCACCTTCATCGGGGTAGAGAGTGTGACGGTACCTGCGGGAAGCTACCAGGCCTGCAAATTCCAGGTGGAAACTACGGACAGCGGCGGAAATACCCTGCGCAACGAGTGGTTCGGGGTGGGCAACGGCATGCTGCTGAAATCCACCGAAAGTGGCGACACCAATGTGTTGATCTCCGCCAGCATCAATGGCGGCGCTATCTAGCAGCCGACTGTCGACCGCAGGGGGATGTTCCGCCGACAACGGGCGCGCCTCCCTGCCACCCACCGAGGTCGACGGGCACCCCCACGACAGGCGAGTCAGCATGGCGCCAACGCGCGGTCGGCCAAGACTTTAAGTCAGTCCTGGCCATCGGTCTCGTCGCTGTCGGGAATTGCCGCATCGATGACCGCACCGGTTGTTTTCGCGGCGACACTGACTCCCGTTGCAGCCACTGTGACCACCGCATCGGCGACGCTGACAACAGCACAGCCCGGAAGCAAGGCGAGAGAGATCAGTAGAAGAATTGTGCGCACTGCGATAAGACTCCAGAGCGAAAAAAAGCCGCACATCTTGCCATCAGCTCCGGGAGATTGACAGTAGAGCGATCGTGTCCGCTATAGCGTTTGACCCGGTTTGCTTTTAGCCAAAATCGTCAATGGATCACACACAGTGCGTTGATGATTTGACACCCAGGTGGCACCCCGTTTAGAAAGTACCACGGGATCACGAAAAACAATCCAATATCAGCGAGATCTCGACAAGGGAGCGTGACCCGAGATGGACAGGATAGCCAAGTTTGTTGAGAGGATGGTGTCCTACCGGGATCCGGACCTCGCCGGTCATCACCGCCGCCTCGGCAGCGAGGCCTACAGCTTTGCCTTGCACCTTGGCTGCTCGGCAGAAGAATGCGAGGGATTCAAGCAGGCCGCGGAAATTCACGATATCGGCAAGATGGCCATACCGGAGAATATTCTCAACAAGGCATCCCGACTGACACCGGCGGAAATGATGCTGGTCAAACAGCACACGCTCATCGGTCACGAAATCATATCGCCGCTAGGTCTGAGCCAGAACGTCGAAGACGCCGTCCTCATGCACCACGAAAACTTTGACGGGAGCGGTTACCCGCGGGGGCTGGGCGGGACAGATATTCCTTATTTTGCCAGGATGATGCGCATCTGCGACAGTTTTGACGCCATCACGGAAGACCGCCCCTATCACTGGGGCGTTTCCTGGCAGCAGGCACTGAACATCATGGACAATGATCGCCGCTTCTACGATCCGGAATTACTCGATGAGTTCGGCGAGCTGATAGGAACACTGCGCGAGGAAGCCCCGGGCTAGGCAAGATTCCGCCACCAGCATGTGCCGCAGAAAAGAAAAACCCGCGAAGTCAGAGACTTCGCGGGTTTCGGATATGGCGCGCCCGGCACGATTCGAACGTGCGACCGCCTGGTTCGTAGCCAGGTACTCTATCCAGCTGAGCTACGGGCGCTTTGCGTTGTGAGATGCGAACTATAGGGATCTGAATCGCTTACGTCAAGGGGTTCATGGTAATTCCTGATCCGCGTAGCCCGTGCCGGACTCCAGATAGAGCCGCAGCGGCAGCGAGCCATCGTCGCGCAGATGGATCACCAGCCCGTAATAGTCGTTGTCGTAATCGTCCACCCACTCGTAACGGAACTCGGGCAGCTTGATATCCACCCCGCTGTCGGGGCGCTGGGCGGTGACGCGCACCTCCTCAATGTCCCCTTCGTGCCCCGAGAGGGTCTGGCGCGGAATGTACAGCGTAACCTTGCGCGTGCCCTGCTGATCCCCCGGCTGCACATCGGCAACCGTGGCACCACTTTTATCGTCAAGGTGCCCCTTGACCAGTTCCAGCCAGCCAGTCTGCGAGTGAATCGGTTCTGCCGACACCTGCAGCCCACACCCCAGCAAGGCCAGAAAGCCGACCCGCTTCAGTAAGCTGTACATAGTGTTCTCCTGCATCGCTGCCCGCGTGCCATCGTTCTTGCTCACAGGCAGCGATGGCAGAAAGGCCTCAGCCTTCCATCGCACTCTTCATGTCGTCGGCTGCCTCGTCGGCGGCATCCTCGGCTTCATCGGCGGCCTGCTCGGCTTCGTGGCCAGCGTCCTCCATGGCCTGCTCGGCGTCGTGCATGGTGTCCTCGGTTGCCTGCTCGGCGTCGTGCATGGCGTCTTCACCCCACTCCTTCGCGTCACTGGCGGCATCCCCGACGGCCTCGGAAGCGTCAGACATGGTTTCACCGGCCGCATCCATCGCGTCACTGGCAGTCTGGGAAACGCTGCTGGCAGCTTCGGAGACAGACTCCTTGGCGGATTCGGCATCGTCCTGGCTACAGGCGCTGATGGACAGCGCTACCGCAGTGGCAAGGAGGGTGCGAGACAGTAATGTTCTGTTCATGGATGATCCCCTATGGTTGTGAATATCTGGGAGCTTTCACCTTCCGGCACCGGTCGCCCGTCCGGCCGCTCCGCGAGTGATTTCGCGAAGCAGAGCCATGAGACTACACAGACACCTGCGGTGAGTAAAGCTGTGGTTTCAGGTGAAGTCCTGTTTTTCCATCCACGGAATAATCCGCTCGAAGGCTTCCTCGATCCTGTCGATGGAGGTGGAGTAGCTGATCCGAAGTGCGTTGGTACTCCCCTCGCCGAAGGTGCCTCCGGGAATCGTACACACGCCAGTCTCGCGCAGAAGCCGAAGCGCCACGTCATTGCCGTCGACCCCCTCTGGCAGGGAGGGAAACATGTAAAAGGCCCCTTCGGGCCGGTAGCCGCGCAGACCGGGTGTCTGTGCCACGAGTTCCACCAGGCGGTCACGACGGCGGGAATACTCTTCCAGCATGCTGTCGACGAACTCACTGCCACCCCGCAGCGCAGCCACCCCGGCCCACTGGCAGGGGGTATTGGCCACCGTCGTGGTAAACATGTGGTAGCGACGCAGCTTGCGGATCGCGCCCTGACTGGCCACCAGCCAGCCGACGCGCATGCCCGCCATGCTGTAGGTTTTGGAGAAGCTGCTGATCACCATCACGTGGTCCAGGTCAGAGCAGCAGCCGAGGACGCTGGGATAGGTCTTGCCGTCGTAGATCAGGTGGTCGTAGACCTCGTCGCTGATCACATGAATATTACGGTAGGCCGCCTCCTCGACAATCGCTTCGACGGTTTCTCGCGGGTACACCGTGCCCGTGGGGTTGCTGGGGGAATTGAGCACCACCGCCGCGGTATTGCGATCCATCGCCGCAATCACCTCGTCCGGGTCCAGCTGATAGCGGTTCTCCTGCCGCAGGGGCACGTTATAAACGGAGCCACCCTGCATGCGGATCAGCGGGGCGTACAGCATGAAGCTGGGGTCGGGCAGAATGATTTCCCGCCCCGGCGCGGACAGCGCGGTGAGTGCCAGATAGATCGCCTCGGTCGCCCCGGTGGTGATGAGAAAGTTTTCCGGGTCCAGCGGCCGGTGGTAGCGCTCCGCGTAGTACTCGGCCAACGACTCAAGGAGCTCCGGCAGCCCGGCGTCCATGGTGTAGCCGGTCTGCCCGGCCTGCAGTGCCTCGGTCGCCGCATCCACCACATGTGCGGGAGCCGGCATGTCCGGCTGACCAATGGACAGGTGGATGACATCGTCCAGGGTCGCGGCCAGGTTGACCATGCGCCGTATGCCCGGCATGGGAATTGCCAGGAGCGCGGGATTCCAGATCGGATCCTGGCTATCGTCGAAGTCCAGATCGAGATCAATCTCGGTATCGGCCATACAGCAACACCTCCGGCGCCAACAGGCTTCCAAGGTACGCAGCTGTTTTGAGACCTGTCAACTGCCAAACCCATGCGTTTCCCGGAACCTCCCGAACGGGGTACACTTGATCACTTCTGAATAAACTGCAAAAAAGGAATCGCCGTGTACCGTTTCAGCCAGCAATCCCTGGAGCTGCAGGCCCGCCTGAAGGCCTTCATGGATGAGCACATCTATCCCAACGAAGCGCGCTACGAGGAGGAACTGCACCAGGCCAGCTCACGCTTCGCCGCCCTCCCGGTCATGGATGAACTGAAGACCAAGGCGAGAAACGCGGGCCTCTGGAACCTGTTCCTGACCCCCGAACACGCCGCTCACGCCGGGGAGTACTGCGACCACGACGGCCTGAACCACTTTGACTACGCCCCCCTGGCGGAGATCATGGGCCGGGTGCTCTGGTCCCCGGAAGTATTCAACTGCAACGCCCCGGACACCGGCAACATGGAAGTGTTGATCAAATACGGCAGCGAAAAGCAGCAGGCCGACTGGCTGCCGCGCCTGCTCGCCGGCGAGATCCGCTCCGCCTACGCCATGACCGAACCCCAGGTGGCCTCCTCCGACGCCACCAACGTCCAGCTCAGCATTCGCCAGGAGGGTGACGAGTGGGTCCTGAACGGTCGCAAGTGGTTCATCACCAACGCCATGTACGAGCGCACCAAGATCTTCATCGTCATGGGCAAATCCGACCCCGACAACGCCAACCGCCACCTGCAGCAGAGCCAGGTCCTGGTGCCGGCGGGGACCCCCGGGCTCACCCTGGTGCGCCCCCTGACCACGCTGGGCTATGACGACGCGCCCCTGGGCCACGCCGAAATCCGCTTCGACAATGTGCGCGTGCCGCTGGAGAACATCCTGCTCGGCCCGGGCCGCGGTTTCGAGATCGCCCAGGGTCGCCTGGGCCCCGGCCGCATGCACCACTGCATGCGCCTGATCGGCGTCGCCCAGCGCTCCCTGGAGCTGGCCTGCCGGCGCGCCACCCAGCGCGAGACCTTCGGCCGCCCACTGGCCAAGCACCAGTCCGTGCGCGAGGAAATCGCCCGCTCCTTCTCCGAGCTGGAGATGGCCCGCCTGCTGGTTCTCAAGACCTGCCACAGCATGGATGAAAACGGCGTGCCGAAATCCCTCGACCTGATCGCCGCCAGCAAGAGCAGCGTGCCGCTGATGATCCAGAACATCATCGATCGCTGCATGCAGATTCACGGCGCCGGCGGCCTGACCGGCGACTACTGCATGGCCGAGGGCTTCAACTACGCCCGCTGGTGCCGCCAGGCCGACGGCCCCGACCAGGTCCATCAGATGGCCCTGGGCAAGATGGTCATCAATCGCTACGCCGATGTCTGAACTGCACCCACAGCTGCAGCAGGACTGCCATCACCTGGCTGCCCTCCCCTCGGGCAGCCTGCTGCTGATGCGCAATGCCCTGCTGCACTGGTTCATTCTGGTACCCGATACCCGGGCGCAGGACCTGCTGGACCTGCCCGCCGTGCAACTCGCGGCGGTGATGGCGGACTGCCAGCGCGTGTCCGCCCTGCTCAAGGGCCCACTGGGCTACCCCAAGGTGAACTTTGCCGGACTCGGCAACCTGGTACCGCAGATGCACCTGCATATTCTCGGGCGGCGCGAAGGGGACCCCTGTTGGCCACAACCGGTGTGGGGCAACCTGGCCCAGGGGTCCGACTGGAATCCACAGCAGCTGGCCGAGCTGCAGGTGGTACTGCGGGAAAGCGGGCTCTAGCGAGCCCCCCGCGGCACCGCCTACCGCGCGGCGGCCAGGGCCTGCGCGGCGCGGGCCTCACTCCAGCAGACCCGACTCCCGCAGCGCCCGGGCGATCCCCTCCGCCAGCACACGATAGCCCGCGGCATTGGGATGAATGGCATCCGCGCGCAACTCGGCGTCGGAGAGAATCTCCGAGAATACGTCGGGCACCAGCAACACGCCTGTCTCCTGCGCCAGATCCGCGTAGAGGGAAGCATCATTCAGGGCGCCCACACTGGCGCGCAGCAGCGAAAGCCGGGGCACCGCCACCAGCACCGGCAACGCGCCATGCTCGGCAACTTGCGCCAGTATCGCCCGGAGATCCGCCTCCACGGAGTGGTCGGGGCGCTTGCGCAGAAAATCGTTGCCGCCCAGTTCGACAATCACCAGCTGCGGCTGATGCGCGCGCAGCAAGCCCGGCAAGCGCTCCCGCGCAGCTTGCGCGGTATCACCCGGGACACCCTCATTGATCACCTGCCAGCCGCTGAGTGCCGCCAGGTGTCGGGGGTAGTCGGCACCCTTCGGGGCTCCGGTGCCATGGGTCACGCTGTCGCCAAAAGCCAGTACCACGCTGCCTTCCGGCAGTGTCTCGTGGCGCGGTGCATCACTGCAGGCAACCAACAGAAGGGCCAGCAAAACACCCTGAATGGAAGCGGCTATTCTCATGACACGAGTGTAGCGGGGGCCGGCGGGCATCGCCACAGCGGACCCGCGCCACTCGACGTGCGCCCCCCAAACCCGCTAAGCTTCGCGCCCAAGTCTTTCCCTGGAGCCCCGCGTGGACCTGCTGGTATTCGACCTCGACGGCACATTACTCAACCGCCAATCCGAGATCAGCCCCTATACCCGGGATACCCTGCGCCTGCTGGCAGAGCGCGGTATCGCCTATACCGTGGCCACGGGCCGAACCCTGCACGCCTCCCGGGACGTACTGGCCGGCCACGGCTTCCAGCTGCCGCAGATCTACAAGAATGGCGTGGTGATCTGGCAACCGGATCTGGAGGACTACAGCCACACGGCGTTTCTGACCCAGGAAGAGATACAGCACGTGCTCGAGGCCGTGCTGGCACGGGAGGTCACACCTTTCGTCTTCACGCTGGAGCCCGGCAACCGACACGCCATCTACCACCCCCCGGTGCAGAACAGTGTCGAGGAGCGCCTGGCACAGGAATTCGGCAAGCGTAGCGATGTCCCCGTGCTGCCGATCGCACAGCTGCCGGCGAATGCCGACATCACCAATATCAGCGCCCTCGGCGAACCCGGCGCCATCGACACCATTGCCGCGGCAATCCTGGACGAGGCCAACCTGGTAGCCTATTGCGGCACGGCGATCGAAGGCCGGGGGCTGAAGTGGATTGATATCCACCACAGCGATGCCAGCAAGGGCGGCGCTGTCAGCCGTTTGAAGGAGGAGCTGGGGGTCAAGCGGGTGGTCTGTTTCGGCGACGGCGAAAACGACCTGAGCATGTTCCAGCTCGCCGACGAATGCTACGCCCCGGACAATGCCGACGCCGCTGTCAAGACGGCTGCCTCCGCGGTAATTGGCCACCACGACGAGGACGGCATCGCCCGTTTTCTGCGCGAGCGCTTCGAGCTGCCACTGTAAGCAGCAGCGGACCCAGCCCAAATCGAGAGCCGCGCCGGATCAGTTCTCCCGTGCGGGCGCCCGCTCAGGGTGCCAGTGCAAGGAGTTGCGCCTCGCCCAGCGAATTTACCTGTAACACCAGCTGCAGACCGTGCTTCTGGTCCCCCACCTGCTCGCCGTTGAGCATCAGGTCGGTACTCACCGGGTAAACCCCCTGGGGCAGGCCCTCCGGCAAGGCAAAGGTAAACTCGCCACTGAAGGCACCACCGCGCTTGCCAGCCGCCTTGGTCATGCTTTTCAGGGCAACACTGTTGTCCTCGTTGTCCCAGATGGTCAAGCGCTCCTCGATCACCGGCTTGTCACCGCTGCGCCCGGGTACCACCTCGATCCAGGAGCGAACCTTGACCTCGGTGCCGGGACTGACAGAGGTCCCCGGCTGAATTTCGGTGCGGTAAGAGGACACCCGCGTATTCACCGGCAGGTCACCGTGCTCGCGCCGGTAGTCCTCGGCCACCTCATCATCGGAGCGCACCTGCTCAATGGTGTAGCCAATGATCATGTCGCGAACCATCTGACTGGTGGTCTGCACCACCACCTGCTTGGCGGTGTCCTTCGCGGTCTGCTCGACCGCGTTGACCAGTTCATCGAAAAACCCCGCCTGACTCTGGCTGGCTGCCAGTCCCGCCAGGGCCAGTACCCCGATCCAGCGTTGCATACTGTGCCCCCCGCCTATTCGATAGTAATGTTCATTTTAGCCTGTTTCTGGGCCTTGTTTGCCCGCTCGATCATCTGTCGCGCCTCGCCGTGACCCGGCACAATTGCCAGAGCCGATTCGGACTTGGCGATCGCACAACTGTAGTTCTTGCGCTCGAAGCAGTCCTGCGCCTCGGCCAGGAAATTCGCCACGGTCTGCTCGCGGAAGGCCCGCTGCTCGCGGCCGGCGCGGACCGCCTGTTGGACTTCCAAGGCGCCCGGGCTGTCCGCCTGCTCCGCCAGCACCTCGGCGGCACGGGCTTCGGCACAGGCAAAATCCTCCCGTTTCAGACAGGCCCGAGCCTCGTCCAGTAGCAGGCGCACGCGTTCCTCGCGGTCCCGGGTGGCCGCCATTTGAGCCGCCACCAGGGCATCCAGCTCGCGCTGCACCGGGTAGAGTTCCGCGGCACTGGCACCCAGGCCCTGTGCCTCCGCCAGCTGTTCCCGGGCGCAGGGAATGTCCCCTGTCGAGACGCATTCGCGCGCCTGCGTTAGAAGATTCTCAACCGCGGCACGCCGCTCGGCTTCCTCGGTGTCGCGCAGCAGCTGCTGGGCCTCCAGCTGATCGGGCACCAGCTCCAACAGTGCCACCAGGCGTCGCCGCGCACAGGCGTAGTCCGCCGCCTGCAGGCAGTCGCGCGCCGCCTGCAGGCGGCTCTGCACCAGGCTCTCCTGCTCGGCTTCGGCCTGGGCCTGGCGGGCCGCCGCCAGCAGCGCCTGGGCTTCGCGGTCGTCCGGGGCCAGCTTGCTCACCACCAGGGCGTTTTCCACCGCACACGTGTAATCGCGCTGGATGTAGCAGTCCTTGCCGGCCTGCAGCCGCTGCAGTATCGCCTCACGCGCCGCTTCCTTGCTGCGGTACTGTTCGTAGCCATACCAGCCCGCCACCGCGAGCACGACCAGCCCGGCGATACCCAGTGCCAGCCAACTGCCACCCCGTCGCGGTGGCAGCATGGCCTCGCGAAAGGCGGCAATGCTCGCAGGCCGCTTAGCCTTCTCCAGATTCAGCGCCGCGGCAAGAGCCGCCCATTCGCGGTTGTTGAGGCAAGCCGGGCGCAGCGGTTTCAGGTTCAGCTCGGCGGCCTCGGCGGCGCTCTTGCGCTGGTAGGGGTGCTCCCCGGTGAGCATCAGGTAGAGCACGCAGGCCAGGGCGTAGATGTCGTCGCTCGGGCTCGGCGCCTCCCCCCGGACCATTTCGGCGGTCGCATACGCGGGCGTCAGGGCCCCCAGTTCGCCGGCGTCGTAGTCGTGCGTCAACGCACTCTTGCTGGCCGCCCGCGCAATCCCGAAGTCGAGGATCTTGACCGTGCCACCGGTGGTCACGAAGATGTTGCCCGGCTTGAAATCCGAGTGGATCAGGCCCCGTTGATGGGCGTATTCCAGCCCGGCGCAGAGGTCGCGGAAGTAGCGCAGGGCCACTTCCTTGCTGAAGGGAGCTTCGAGGCGCAAAAGGGCGTCGAGGGGGTCGCCCTTGAGCAACTCCATGGTCATGAAGATGGTGTTGCCTTCGCGATCGAAGTCGTAAACGGTGACGATATTCGGATGGGCCAGCTTCTGCGACTTCACCGCTTCCTGCTGCAGGGAGACAAAGGCCTGGGGGTGCTCGCGGAAACCCTGGCCCAGGACCTTGACCGCCACATAGGGGTTGCGGTCCTCGGCCTCGACCTTGCGCAGGTCGCGGGCCCGATAGACCAGCCCCATGCCCCCCTCACCGAGGACATCCTCCAGCACGAAGCGTTTCTTGAGCAGCCGGCCCTGGTCACTGCCGGCCTTCTGCGCCAGCTCCCTCGCCTGGTCGAAACCGGCCGTCTGGGTGGCGGCTCGATACTCGGTGTAGTCTGAACCCTCGGCGCTATCACCACTGCTGCCCGGCGCCCCACCGCCCGGGCCGCTTTCCGGGCTCACCTCGGTGGCGTCATCGTCCCGATTGTTCTTATCCTCTTCGGACACCGCACACCTCTCCGGGTCTTGCCTGCAATCCCGCGAGTATAGGGAATGCACTGCGGGGGGGAAAGGTGGCTGACCCGGTCGACCGTTCAGGCGCTCTGCGTTTCATTCGCCTCGCGACGCAGGAGCCTCAGCACTGCGGCTTCGGCCGCGTCGTCGAAGGGCCTAAGGATCAAGTGCGCCCCCTTGTCTTTCAGCCTAGGTACATCCTCCGCTGCATGTGCGGCAATGGCGACACTGCCCGGGTACCCGCGTTCGCGCAGACTGTGCAGGATCAGCAGCTTGGGATCTTCATGGGTCACACCGACCTCCTGGGGCGGCAGTGCGCAAACCACCCACTGAACGCCATTCAGGGGCAACATGCTCATGAACTCGGGGTCTGTGGCGTCGCCGTAAATGGCATCGACACCGCGATGGTGGTGATGACGCACCACCTCGGGATTGAAGTCCACTCCCAGCACGCGCATGTCGTGACCCGCCAGGCGATGCGCAATCTGCTGGCCATACCGCCCCAGCCCGAAAACGACGGCATCGTAGCCACGGGACTCCAGCGTGTTTTCTTCCGCGTAGACCTCGCGCTGGGGAATCCTGCGCTCAAACACCCCCAGGAATGGCTCCAGCCAGCGATACAGCAGGTGAGACCAGGTGATCATGTATACCGACACGGCGATAGTCACCAGCCCCACCAGAGTGACCAGCCCCAACGCCCCGGAGTCCACGTGCCCCAGGCTGACTCCCATGGCCATGAAGATCAGCGAGAACTCGCTGATCTGGGCCACCGTCAGACCGGCGAGAAACCCGGTGCGCTTGCGGTAACCCAGCAGACCCATGATGACCATCACGATCAGCGGGTTGCCAACCAGCACGAAGACAGACAGCACCAGGGCCGGCCCCACCTGGGCGCCCAGCAGGGCGAGATCGAGCTGACTGCCGAGGGCAATGAAAAAAAACAGCAGGAAGAAATCCCGCAGGGAACCCAGGCGGGCGACGATCGCCTCCCGGTAGGCGGTCGAGGCCACGGCAATCCCCGCCAGCAGGCCGCCCAGTTCCTTGCTGAAGCCCAGGAAGTCACCCACCGCTGCCAGTAGCGCCGCCCAGGCGATGGCAAAGGTGACCATCAGCTCCTGCGAGCGGGCGATATGCCCCACCAGTGGATTGGCAAGGAAGCGGATAAAAAGCATCACGAAGGCGAGCATGCCGAGACCGTTGAGGGCTACCCGGCCAATTTCCTCCCACGCCGACTCGCTCTCTCCTGCCCCCCCGATGCCGAGCGAGGACAGCACCATCATCGCCAGCACCACCACCAGGTCCTGGACGATCAAAAAGCCGATGGCAATGCGCCCATGCAGGGCATCCGCCTCGCGCTTGTCGGTCAACAGCTTGACGATAATGATGGTACTGGAGAAGGTCAGGGCTACCGCCACATACAGCGAGGTCAGCGGCCCCAGGCCCAGCGCCAGGCCGATCAGGAAACCAAACAGTGAGGTAAACAGGACCTGTCCGAGCCCTGTCGCCAGGGACACTACCCCGAGTGTGCGAATCAGCTTGAGGTCCAGTTTCAGACCCACCAGGAACAGCAGGACAGCAATACCCAGTTCCGCCATCAGATCGATGCTGCCGTGGGAGTGCACCAGATCGAGGGCGGAGGGACCTGCCAGCACACCCACGGCGATAAAGCTGACCACCATGGGCTGGCGCATCTGCAGCCCGGCGAAGCCGACAGCCGCGGTCAGGGCCAGCAACGCAGCCCACTCGTAGAACGGCGATGTGTGCAAAACTGAAAGGTCCATCACAATACACTCCCTTGCCGGCGCCGCCAGGCGAGTCGCAGCGCCTTCTCCACCTCAATCACCACCAGCAGCAGCACCCCGACCCCCACGATCATCAAGCCGTCCAGCAAGGGCACCGCTTCGGTGCCGAACCAGCGCTGCATGAAGGGCAGATAGGTCATCCCGAACTGGGCCAGGGTCACGATTGCAATGGTCGCCCACACCGCCCGGGTACCGCGAATGGCCTGCCAGGTGAAGGAAGTCCCGTAGAGATTGCGGATGTAGAACAGGTTGAAGATTTCCATCACCACCAGGGTATTCATGGCCATGGTCCTCGCCAGCTCGACGGAGTAACCCTGCTCAATGGCGTAGCGGTACATGCCGAACACGCCGATCACAAACAACACTGAAATCATGACCACCAGCCAGAGCAAGTCCCGACTCAGCAGGGGCTCCCGACGGGGCCGCGGTGGCCGCTGCATGGTATTGGCCTCGGTCGGCTCAAAGGCAAGCGCCAGCCCCAGGGTCACAGCGGTAATCAGGTTGACCCAGAGAATTTGCACGGGGGTGATCGGCAGGCTCATTCCGGCGAGCAGGGCAATCATGATGGTCGCCGCCTCGCCACCATTGGTGGGCAGCGTCCAGGCAAGCACCTTGCGGATATTGTCGTAGACCGTCCGCCCCTCGCGAACCGCGGCGACAATCGAGGCAAAATTGTCGTCCGCCAGTACCAGCTCCGCCGCCTCCCGGGCCGCCTCGCTGCCGCGCTGGCCCATGGCAATACCGGCGTCCGCGCGCTTCAGTGCCGGGGCGTCATTGACGCCGTCCCCGGTCATCGCCACGGTGAGGCCGTGATCCTGCAGGGCGCTGACCAGGCGAAGCTTGTGCTCCGGGCTGGTACGGGCAAAAACATCCGTGCCCAGCACCGCCGCCCGCAGCGCGCTGTCGTCCATGGCATCCAGCTCACTGCCAGTCAGCACGGCATCGGCGTGCTCCAGGCCGATCTGGCGCGCGATGGCGGCGGCGGTGCCGGCGTGGTCCCCGGTGATCATCTTGACCCGGACGCCGGCCGCGCGACACTCGGCAACCGCGCCAATCGCCTCATGCCGCGGGGGGTCCACCAGCCCAACCAGCCCCACGAGGACCAGCCCCTGCTCGAGATCCTCCCGCGCCAGCACAGTATGCTCTGGCGCCACCGCCTTGCAGGCCAGCGCCAGCACCCGCTGGCCGTCACTGGCCATTCTGACCACCTCGGCCTCCCAGGACTGGCGCTGCAGGGACTGGTCCACCGCGCCGGGCGCCCGCTGCAGAGTGCACAGCTCGAGCACGCGCTCCGGTGCCCCCTTGACGAATATAAACGCCTGTCCCTGATGGTCGTGATGGAGCGTCGCCATATAGCGAGCACTGGCGTCAAAAGGCATCGCGTCAGTGCGGGTCCACGCCCGCGTCGCCTGACCGGGTTCCAGGCCTGCCTTGGCGGCCATCGCCAGCAGAGCGCCTTCCATGGGGTCGCCCTCCACCTGCCACTCGCCTGCACTCTGGCGCAAGGCGGCGTCATTGCACAGCAGAGCAATACGCGCGGCCTCCTGGATGGCCGGCTCGGTTTCCGGCTCGACGCTGGACTCTCCGCATCGAAAATCGCCCACCGGGGAATAACCCTCGCCACTGACCTGGAAGCTCTCGGCCGCGGTGGCGAGGGACACTGCCACCATCTCGTTGCGGGTCAGGGTACCGGTCTTGTCGGTACAGATGACCGAGACCGAGCCGACCGTCTCGATCGCCGGCAGACGTCGCACGATGGCGTTGCGCCGGGCCATCGCCTGGACACCGACTGCCAGGGTGATAGTCATGACGGCCGGCAAGCCCTCCGGGATGGCCGCGACCGAAAGGCCGACCACGGCCATAAAAGCCTCGCCGAAGGGCAGATCGGCATTGAAATAGCTGAAGGCCAGCAAGCCCCCCGCCAGCGCGAGGATCACACCGGTAAGCCCGCGGGCAAATACCGCCATCTGTTCCAGCAACGGCGTGGTCAGGGTTTCCACGCTGGAAAGCAGCCCACTGATGCGGCCGATTTCGGTATCGGCACCGGTGGCCACCACCACCCCCCGCCCCTGTCCGGTGGTAATCAGGGTACCGGAGAATACCAGGCTATCCCGGTCCCCCAGCGCCGCCTCGGCCGATACCGGGTCAACGGACTTTTCCACCGCCAGGGATTCACCGGTCAGGATGGCCTCCTGGGCGGCCAGGCCGTAGACCTTGAGCAGGCGCAGGTCGGCGGGGACCCGGTCACCGGCTTCCAGCAGTACGACATCGCCCGGCACCAGGTCGGCGGCTTCCACCGTCTGCCGCTCGCCACCCCGCAGTACCGCCGCTCGCGGCGCCAGCATGCCCTGGATTGCCCGCATGGCTTTCTCGGCCTTGCCCTCCTGCACGAAACCGATAACCGCATTGATCACCACCACCGCCAGGATCACCGCGGTATCCACCCAGTGCGCCAGTAACGCGGTAATCAGCGCAGCCAGCAGCAGGACATAGATCAACACGTTGTGGAACTGGGCCAGAAAGCGGCGGAGATTCCCCGGACCGGCCACCACGGGCAAGCGATTGGGTCCGTGTTCGGCCAGGCGCGCCGCCGCCTCCGCCGATTGAAGCCCCTGCTCGTCTGCGTCCAGCGCACCCAGTACCTCCCGCACCGGCTTGCTGTGTGCACCACTGACACCGCAACTCATGCATGCTCTCCTGCGCTCGCGACCTGAGCGATGAGCTTACCGGGAGGGTGTTCACCACACCAGCGGCTGCCGCGCTTCGGTTACACTGTCGGTATCGGGGAAACGTCAGCCGAAAGGAGCGGTCATGCAGGAAGAACGGGAACAGCGGAGACTGGGTGTCGGCATGCAGGCCATTGCCTGGCTGATCCTCATGGTCTTGCTGGTTGCCTATTTCTCCGACCTGCTGGACCGGCAGCACAATCCCAATCAGCGCATCGACACGGTGATAGAGGACGGTGTGCGCGAAGTGGTCCTGCAGCGCAACCGCTTTGGCCACTACGTGACCAGTGGCACGATCAATGGTGAAGCGGTGGTGTTCATGCTGGATACTGGCGCGACTGGCGTGGCGATTCCCGAAGCCATCGCCGAACGCCTGGGCCTGGTGCGGGGCCGCGCCTTCCGCACACAGACCGCCAACGGCCCGAGCACCAGCTGGGCGACGCGCCTGGACCGGGTTTCCATCGGCGACATCAGTCTGGACAATGTCAGCGCCGGCATTACCCCGGGGCTACAGATTGATGAGGTCCTGCTCGGCATGTCCTTTCTGAAACACATCGAATTCACTCAGCGCGGAGATCAGCTGATCCTGCGCCAGTACCGGGAGTAAGGCAGAGCATGACTGCGACATTGAAAGGGCCCTGGAGCCGCACGCAAATCGACGACTTTCTGACCCGTACCCGCTGGCCCCTGCGACTGGCCTGCAACGGCAGCGATGGTTTCCCGCGGGTCGCCTCGGTCTGGTTTCGCCTTCAGGGCGATGTGCTGGAGTGCGTGTCCCACCGGGACTCGGCGGTGATCCGGCTGCTGCGCCGGGATCCGAGAGCGGCCTTTGAAGTCTCTCCCAACGAACCGCCCTATTTCGGCGTTCGCGGGCAGGTGGAGGCCACGCTCCAGCCCCTGGGTGACAGCGACGCCCTGGACGACCTGGTGCTGCGCTACCTGGGCAGCGAACGCTCCCGAGTCGGTGACTGGCTACTGTCCCGGCGGGAAGAGGAAATGTTGATTCGCCTGACGCCCAGCCGCTTCTTCACCTGGGATTACCGCGAACGGATGGCAGATGTGAAAGAGGATTCAGGCCAGCGCGGCAACTAGCGCTCGTCGCGCCGCGGCCTTCATTCAGACGGAGCGCCGTCGGTCACCACCACGGGTACGGGGACGCGCCCCAGCAGGTCGGGATCCTCGCGAAACAGCCGTTGCAAGGCCTCCCGTCGCAGCTGCAGGGCACCGCCCCGGGCCTGTGTCAGATGCCGCTCCAGCGCCGGGGCAGCCATCGGCGGCAGCTGCTCCAGCCCCTGAAACAGTGGGGCCAGCCGCGCCAGTGGCTCGGCGTCGCCGTAGAGCCGCAGCGGGCCGGGCTGCAGGGGCTGACGTTCGTCCCAGATCACCACCGTACAGGGCGCCCGCAGCAGCAGAGCGCGGGAGGTGGAACCCAGGCGAACCCCCCACTGCCCCGCCAACCCGGCCTTGCCCAGCACCAGCAGGTCGCCAGGCCCCGCCTGGGCCAGGGTTTCACTGACCACGCGGCCTCGGCTCACCTGCAGAGAGTGTTTGATGTCCCGCCCGGCCACCGCCCTGCGCAAGGCCTCGTCGGCGCGCAGGCGCTGATGACGCAGCGTGGAGGTCAGGGAATCCATGGACAGAGGGCGCGCTAGCCCCGTGCGCCCGCCCACTTCCCGGGAGAAGGGAAAACCGGCGCAGTCGAGCAGATCCTGGTCCTCGATATAGAGGGCCAACAGCTCCGCGCGCCCGCGGCTGGCAAGCTCCACGGCCGCGGCGAGGGCCGCGATGCTTTGCCGCGAGGCATCCAGCAGGGCGAGCACACGCTCTGGCGCAGCCTGCAGCGGGGCATCAGCGTTCATCGTCGCCCTCCCCATGCTCCGCGCCAGAGTTCTCCTCCTGCTTGCCGGCTGCCTTGACCACATCGGCAAAGTCCTGCAATCGGGCCTGCACACGCTCGGCAATCGCCGCCGGCGCCTCCCCGGTGAGCAGCTCCAGGGCTTCGTCAACATGGCGCAGGGGATAGATGCGGAAATGGTCCGCCTCCACCGCCTGTCGCACCGCCGGCTTCAGCATCAGATGTTCAACATTGCTGGCGGGCAGCAGCACCGCCCGCCCCTCGACCTCACCGCGAGCGGCGCAGATATCGAAAAAGCCCTCGATTTTTTCGTTGACGCCCCCCACCGCCTGCACCTCGCCACGCTGGTTGATGGAACCGGTGACGGCGAAGCGCTGTGACAGCGGCAGACCCGCGATGGCGGACACCAGGGCACAGACCTCGGCGACGGAAGCACTATCACCCTCAACGCCACCATAGGACTGCTCGAAGGCGAGACTTGCGGACAGTGAGAGCACGCTGTCGGGGGCATAGCGGCCGGCCAGGTAGCGGGAGAGTATCATCACGGCCTTGGAGTGAATGCGCCCCCCGAGGCGGGCCTCGCGCTCGATATCCACCACCTGCCCGGGTCCCGGGCGGGCGGTCGCGGTAATCCGGGTGGGCTGGCCAAAGGCAAAATCCCCCAACGCCAGTACCGACAAGCCGTTGACCTGCCCCACCTCGCTACCGTCAGTGGCGATCATCACGACGCCGCGATCGATCATCTCGTGGCTGCGCTCGCGCAGGCGACTGGCCCGCCAGACCTGCTGCTCTACCGTGCGCTCGATATGCTGCCGCTCGATCAGCGCGGCGCCATCCTCCCCGGCCCAGTGATCCGCTTCCCGGAGCAGGTCGCGCAGCTCGCGGTGGCGGGCCGTCAACCTGCGCTGGTCATCGGCCAGACGACTGGCGTACTCGATCGTGGCCGCGACGCCACCGGGCGCCAGCGGTCGCAGCTCCGCCTGCCGCGCCAGGGTGCCCACCAGGCGCGCATAGACCTCCTGTTGGTCGGCGTCCCGCGCCAGGCTGTCCTCGAGGTCGGCCTGGACCTTGAACAATTCCAGGAACTCCGGGTCGTGCTCGCACAGGAGGTAGTAGAGCAGGCGCTCCCCGAGCAAGACCACCTTGACATCCAGGGGAATCGGCTCCGGCTCGAGGGTCACCGTGCTGATCAGCCCATAAGCCTGCTCCAGGGATTCCGTGCGGATCTCCCGGGCGCGCATCACCCGCTTCAGCGTCTCCCAGGCCCCGGGCTGCATCAGCAGCGCTCGTACATCCAGCAACAGATAGCCGCCATTGGCGCGGTGCAGGGCGCCCGCCCGGATCAGGGAAAAATCGGTCATCAGGGTGCCGTTGTGCACATGGTGCTCGATGCGCCCCACCAGGTGCTGGTGGCCCGGCAAATCCTGGTAGACCACCGGCGCACCGTGGGTGTCGGCGTTGTCCACCAGCAGGTTGACCTGGAAGCGGCTGAACAGGGCCTCCGCCGGCAATTCCGCGCGCTCATCGATAAAAGATCCGACGTGCTGCAGAATCGCCCCACGGCAGGCCTTGAGATGCGCCAGCACTCCCTGGTGGTCCGCGTAGCGCTCCTCCAGTTCGGCGAAGGGCGCTCCGGTCGCGGTCTCCAGCATTTCGGCGTTCAGGGCATCCACCTGCTGGCGCAGCTCCCGGGCCAGGTTGGGCATCTGACGTATGGCCTGGGTGAGCTTGCGTTGCAGGATTTCCACCGTGGCCTCTATGCGCTCCCGCTCTTCCTGGGAGAGCTTCTGGAAATCTTCGGGCGACATCATCCCCTCTTTGCCGTCCGCGGGGGCAAAGGTAAAGCCGTTGGGGGTGGGTACCAGCAGGATGTCCTGCTCCCGCGCCTCCCGGCGCACCGCCTCAATGGCGTCGCGCTGACGCTCATTGGCCGCCTGGTTCATTTCGTGCAGGCGATTCTGGTACTCCTCGCTCTCGAACAGGCCGGGGATGGCGACCTTGAGCTCCTGCACCAGTTGCTCCAGGTCGGCGCGCAGCTGCCGGCCTATGCCGGCGGGCAAGGGCAGGTGCAGTGGCTGGGACGGATCCTCGAAATTGTAGCGGTAACACCAGTCGCCGGGCGCCGACTCCTTGGCCGCTCGCTCGCTGAGGAACTGGCTCACCAGGTCGTGATGACCGTGTCCGGGGTCACCCAGCAGGTAGACGTTAAAACCGTCCGAACGCATGGCGGCCCCGAATCCCAGGGCGTCGCGGGCGCGCGCCTGACCGCTCAGCAGATCCAGCGGCTCGAGGTCAGCGGTGGAAGTGAAGGTGAAGTCCGTGTGCGAACAGGCGCGGTAGACCTGTTGCAAGGTCAGTGGTTCCGGCACGCAGCGCTCCCTTGCCAGCCAGTGTGCTCAGGATGTTAGCACGCGAGCAACATTTCTCCAGGGCAAAAAAAACCCGGGGCCGAGGCCCCGGGTGGAAGCGCATACCTGGGTGGTGAAACTCAGCTGGCGGGCGTGGCCAGACGGCGGGCCAATTGCTCTTCCAGCTTCTTGTTCAGTTTTTCCGCCAGCTCATCGGCGGAAATCGTCGGCGTCGCGCTGACGGGCAGCTCGAGCGCCGGCTCGGGGGTCTTGACCACCGGCGCTTCCCACAGGGGCGCGCCTTGGGTGTTCATGGCCAGCGTGATAGCCCCTTCGCCGGTAGCGGTTTCCGCCGCCACGGCGTGGGCGAGAACCAGGCTCAGCAGAACGGTGCTGGCTTTGGCGATAGAGGTCAGAATCTTCATGTGTCTCTCCTTGATGACGGTGCTGTGTTACCACAACGGTGCGTATGGTAACACATGTACGCAGAACATCACCTATTGGAACATGAATTTTTGTTTATATTTGAAACAAACGGCGCGTGAAAAGTTGGCATAAATCCCGTACATCTAAGATTTAATTATTTGTTTTATATAGCTTTTATTGATTTTGTTACCCAGTAACACCGAGCTGAACATATTTTGACCAGGCAGCCTCGAACAAAGTGTTACCTTCCGGAAAGTCCTGACCCCGGCAGTGCTGGAGCGCCGCGCAAGCCGTGTGCGCTCACCGGAAGATGCTCCATCTCGATGCGCACGTTTCTCGCCGCTGCCTCCCGCCCCAGGATGGCACCAATGCGCTCGGGGGTATCGGCGTTTTCCTCGCGGATGCGAATCACCACATCGTCAAAAAAGCTCTCGAAGTGGCCCGGCGCAACCATTAGCAGCAGGCGTGCAGGCTGTTCGTGGGGGTTCCAGAACCCGTGGCGGTGGCCCCGGGGGAGTATCGCCACCGTGCCGGCGGGCGCCGCGCGCTCCTCGGCACCGTTGAGAAACATCACCGCTCCCTCCATCACGACAAAATACTCGTCCTCGTCCCTGTGGGTGTGGGGCGGCGCGCCAAGGCTACGAGGGGCCAGCGTCAGCTCGAGCATGCTGAGACCGGACGGGGTGTCCCGCGGCCGAACTACCTGCCGTGTCGCATGCCCGGGAAACGGCAGTGAAACCCCGGACTCGAGATGGGTAATGCGCGGCTGCGGCCCGGGTTGCGCAGTATCCGCAGCCGTCGCCGGAACGAAGGCCAGACCGACCGCAATTCCGGTAACAGCAGCCCAGATGGCTGTAAACACAGACGCCATGTTGCCTCCCTCGCTCAGGCCCGCAGAGTCTCAACGGCGCTGTTCTTTTTATACGCTTGACGCGGGCCGCGCCCGGACCCTGCTCAAAGATTAGCCACCCGGAACGGGGCGTCAAGGTCGACCCATTGCTGAGGCGAAGCCTCGCGTAATACATTTGGGGGATGCGCAACCCACCGATAAGTGACTAGTCTTGCCCGCCCGTTGAACGGTCTCTGCCGACCACCAGGCCGGCTTATAACGATTATTTAAAGAAAGGAGAGTTTGCCCATGGCAATGCACAGCCCCCGTCGACTGCCACGCCATCTGACACCCCTGGTGCTTTCCACCGCGGTACTGGCTGCCAGCCAGGCCCAGGCCCAGCTGGAAGAAGTTGTGGTGACTGCACAGAAACGCGAACAGTCCCTGCAGGACGCCCCCATCGCCATCACCGCCTTCGGCCAGAACGAGCTGGAACAGAAAGGCGTGCGCGATCTGGTGGACCTCGGCACCTTCGCCCCCAATGTCAAGGTAGCGCCGCTGCCCTCCAACACCGCCAAGGCGACTGTCGCCATTCGTGGCTCTGTCACCTCCAACCCGGCCATCTACTGGGAGCCCACCGTCGGCATTTACCTGGACGGCGCCTACGTCGGCAAATTCTCCGGCAACGTTTTCAAGCTGGCGGAAGTCGAGCGGATTGAAGTTCTGCGCGGCCCCCAGGGCACCCTGTTTGGCCGCAACACCTCGGGCGGTGCCATCAACGTGATCACCCAGGAACCCACCGGTGAGCTGGGCGGCAAGCTGCGCGCCGGCGTGGGCAACTTCGGCTACGGCGAGCTCTATGGCTCCCTCGACCTGCCCGCCTTCGACCTCGGCGGCGCCGGCAGCCTGGCGGCCAAGATCAGCCTGTCGACGGACGAGCGCGATGGCTTCTACGACAATGTCGAGCCAGCCCCCGGGACCACCATCACCCACCCCTTCACCGGTCAGCCGATCCCGGCCAACCCGGCGGGCTCCAGCAAGGAGCACAACGCCGCCGAAAGCACTATCGGCCGCCTGGACCTGCTGTGGGACGTCACCGACCGCCTGTCGATCCGCTATTCCTATGACGACGTGGATGTCGACAATACGCCGGCCAAGCCCCAGTTCACGGACCTGGACATCTCCAACCTGACCTTCGGCTTCCCGATGCCCGCGGATCTGGCGCAGTTCGTGACCCGCGAGAATGACAACATCGACGAAAACTCGGTGGATGCGGACACCGCGGAGGAGTTCGAGTCCAGTAGCCACACGGTCACCGCCGAATATGATCTCGGCGATCTGGGCTTCCTGGGCGACGCCTCGCTGAAGTACATCTTCAACGACCGCGACCTGGACTTCTACCAGAGCCTGGACAACGACGGCACGCCCTTCTCGATCTTCCATTCGCAGATCTTCGAGGACTACACCCAGAAATCCCATGAACTGCAGTGGACCGGCAGCCGCGACCGTGTCAACTACGTCCTGGGCCTGTACTACTTCGAGGAGCAGGCCGACGTCTTCAACCCCCTGCAGCCCCTGAACAGCTTCTTCGGACCGCTGCAGCAGGACAATGCCTACGGCCTGGAATCCGAACAGATCGCCGCCTACGCCCAGGCAGACTGGGTGCCGCCGATCATGAACGAGCGCCTGACCATCACCGCCGGCCTGCGCTGGACCGATGAGGAGAAGTCTGTCTACATCGACCACCCCGGTGACAACCCGCCCTTCAGCGGCGAGAACAAGGACGATTTCACCAACGTCTCACCCACGGTCATCTTTGCTTACGAGTTCAGCGATCAGCTGAACGCTTACGCCAAGTACGCCCAGGGCTGGAAGTCCGGTGGTTTCAATGGTGAAGCGGGCAGCATTGAGTCCTTCAACCGCGGCTACGACGCCGAGGAAATCGACTCCTGGGAGATCGGCTTCAAGAGCCGCTGGCTGAACGACACCCTGCAAATCAACGGCGCCGCCTTCTTCAACGACGAGAAGGACATCCAGCTGTCGGTCTTCGTGCCCTCCGAATCCGGCACCGCGGCCTCGGTGATCGAGAACGCCGGCCAGGCGGAGAAGAAGGGTGTCGAGCTCGAGGTGGTCTACTCGCCCACCGCGGACCTGATGCTCACCGCCAACTACGGTTACCTGGATTCCGAGTTCAAGGAATTCCTAACCTTTGACCCCGCGCTGGGTCAGACCGTGGACGTCGCCGACCAGCGTTTCACCCAGTACACGCCAGAGCACACGGTCAACGTGGGCGTCGAGTACACGGTACTGCGCGAGCACTTCGGCGAGCTGATCGCTCGGGTGGACTACAGCTACAACGATGACTACACCCCCTACGTGACGCCGGAGCAGAAAGCCGTTTCCGACATCAAGGGCTACGGGCTGCTCAACGCGCGCCTGACCCTGACTGAGATCCCCGTGGGTGACAATCAGCTGCAGATCGCGCTGTGGGGCAAGAACCTGACCGACAACGAGTACCGTCTGAACACGGTGCCCTTTGGTCCTTTCACCACCAGCTTCTTCGGCAACCCCCGCACCTACGGCCTGGAAGCCCAGTACACCTTCTGATCACCGACATGCAATGCTTTCAGGGGGCCTCAGGGCCCCCTTTTTTGTGGGCATGCTTGGGGGCCTGCGGCCGGCAATCCCAGCGCCCCCGCCTTCCCCGCTGCCTCGAGCGAGCCGCCAGGGAAGCGCTGTTCGAGATCGGAGGGGTGATCCTGTATAGTGATCGGTTCCCCCGGGTGATCGCAGCTACCCCCGCGAGCCCGCAAACCCGCCGACCACAAGGAGGCGCACGATGGAGAAGAACCCGGACAAAGGTTATATCGCACTATTGGGCTGGTCCCTGGCCGCGGTCGAGGCCGCGGAAACCTTCGACCGACGCTATGTCGTCGTGGCACCCAACTGGGCAGAGGAATACTGCGAAAAGCACAACATCCCCTATGTCCCCTGGAACTTCGAGCGCCTGAACGATCGCTCCATCGAGATCGCGGAAACCCTGCGCGACATGGGGGTCGACGTCGCCGTACCCCTGTTCGAGGAAACCGTGGAGTGGGCCGGCGCCATCAACTCGGTGCTGCTCCAGAGCCCCCGGCTTTACGGCCAGTCCCTGCTGCTGCGTGACAAGGCGCTGATGAAACGGCGCGCCCAGCTGGGTGGCATTCGGGTCGGCATCTTCGAAGAGGCGCACGACAAAGAAGACGTGATTCGCTTCCTCAAGCGCGTCAACCAGACCCTGCTCAAGCTGGACGGGGACCCCAACGATCCGATTCACCTGAAGGCCTTCGACAAGGCGGGCTGCCTGGGCCACCGGGTGATCCGTACGCCCGACGAAGTGGACAGCATCCCCGACGAGGAATTTCCGGTGCTGATGGAATCCCACCTGGACGGCTGGGAGTTCGCGGTGGAGGCCTGGGTCCACAATGGCAAGATCGCCTTCCTGAACATTTCCGAATATGTCAGCCTGGGCTACTCGGTATTCGTGCCCGCCTCTCCCGAGCTGGAACACTACCGCCCGCAGATCACCGCGCAAATCGAGAAGCTGATCAAGGCCTTCGATATCGAGTTCGGCCTGATCCACCCCGAGTACTTCGTGACCAGTGACGGCGAGATGTACTTCGGCGAGGTGGCCTACCGGCCGCCGGGCTTCAAGGTTTTCGAACTGCTGGAACGGGTCTACGGCTTCAACGCCTACCAGGCCACCATGCTGGTATTCGACCCCAAGGCAAGCGCTGAGGAAGTCCAGCAGTTCTTCCCGCGGGAGGTGGAAGATGCCAACGGCTACGCCGGCTGTTTTGGCGTGTACCCCCGCCGCCGGGTGGTGAGCCGCCTCGAGATACCGGAAGAAGTGGAGGACGACCCCTACTTTGAATCACACGAACTGACTCCGCCCGTGGAGGAGACCGTCACCAAGCGGACGGCCTTCGGTACCCACTGGGGCCTGGTGTACTTCCGCGGCGAAGATCCGCTCCGCCTGCGGGACCTGCTCAAACACCAGGAAGAGCTGGACTATTACATATAGGGCAGACATGGATAAATTACCCGGCCTCCTGGATAACCTCGACGAGGCCACCCGCTTGCTCGCCGACGCGCGGGACTTTGCCAAACCCGGCAAACTGCCCCGCGTGCTGGATACCGCCCGGCGCGTGCTGATGCAGCCCGGGGGCTGCGCCGCCCTGGAGAGCCGTGCAGAGGGCCTCGAGCGGGCGGGCATCTTCCTCGGCTCGGACTGGGCCACACCCAGTATCCTGGTCCCCGGCTTGACCGCGCAGGCGCTGTCCAGTGGCGACAGCAACCTGCTGGTCACCGAAGCCCTCAGCGAGCTGCGCCTCCTGGCAGTCGCCCTCGGGGGCTATCAGCACCCGACCCTGGCTGCCGAGCAGGCCCACCATTTCCTCACCCAGGTGATCGCCCTCAACCTGCCCCTGCTGTTCGGCCCGCCGAGTGAAGCAGAGCGCGAAACCCAGGGCCGATTGGCGCAGATTCCGCGCAGCCTGATGCAGTACCTGGTGGAGCGCATTGGCTACGAGCACGTGATGGACCAGCTGGTGGAAGAGATCTGGCGCATCCTGCAGCAACGCCCGATCCAGGTGGACACGGTGAAACAGATGATCACCCAGATCGCCGTGCTGCAAAGCAACCCGGAGGTGGACCTGGGCACCTCCGGCCAGGGTGCCAGCCGCCTGGTCAGCTCCCTGTTCGGCCCCACCCGGGGCTGCCGGGAGGACCCCGGCCTCGACACCTACCGCGAGCGCCTGCAGTCCATGGACAGCAATGCCCTGCAGAGCGAGGCCACGGGGTTCGCGCGGGCAATGCACGATACTGGCCTGGTCTCGCCCTATCTGCCGGTCCTGCTGCACCACGTGTTGGGAGAAAGCGACCACCTGGTGGCGGAAGCCCTGGGTGTCTCCGCGACGGGGCGGGACTGCCTGCTCTGCTTCCGCGATCTGGTACACGATCTGATCCGCGCCGGGATCCACCCGGAAACCGCTCAGGCCGCCTATGGCCTGGCTCTGCTGCTGGACCGCGGCATCCTGCATCAGGCCCCCTTGGCACCGGCACTGCGGCGACAGCTCGTGTTACCGCTAACCGACTGGTCGCGAGCCCGACTGACCCTGGCATTCGGCAGCAGCGTTTCCGCGGAAACCCACCTGCTGGCCGGCGTGCTGTGCATGCTCGGGCAGCCCCTGGGCATTGGTCAGGGCAACAACCCTACCTGCCAGTCGGCACGGGCACTGTCGATGTGGGGCTGCATCGATCCGGATTATCTGCTGCAAATGGTTGCCTGGGCCGCCCGGGACGACGAGATCATCATGCATTTCGAGGGTCAACCGATCTCGTCCATGGCGAGCCTGTCCGGGGTGGCCACCCAGCTGCCCATCGATCTGGATGCCGTCTCCCTGCTGGTGGTACCGCACCTGGATCGCATCTACGCCGAGATGGGCCGGCGCTGCATCGGTCGCGAGGGCGACCCGCACCGCTGGATCAACCCGGAGTTCCACGGCTGGTGGGCCGGGCGCGGTTTTCGCATCAATGTCGACGTGGCCAGCGGGCAACTGGTTGACCTGGAAGGCTTTCTGCGTCATTTCTACGCCAACTACCACATCGACTACAACGGCAATCAGCCGCTGATCCACCCCCAACCCGCGGGCATTGCCATCACCGACAGTGCCTGCCGCTTTATCGGCTGGCACGCCATCTGCATTCTGCGCGTGGACCGCGACCCCAAGGATGAAATGCGGGTCTATTTCTACAATCCCAACAACGACAGCGGGCAGGACTGGGGCGATGGACTGCAGGTGAGTACCGCCGGTAACGGCGAGCGCTTCGGGGAGGCCTCCCTGCCCTTCGGGCAGTTCGCTTCCCGTGTCTACATCTTCCACTACGATCCCCTCGAGCGCATCGATCCCTCGGTGGTTCCCGCTGCGGAGTTGGAGGATGTTCAGGCCCGGGTGCTGCGCAGCTGGGGTGCGGATCGGTCACCGGCAACGGCCGCAGCCCTGCAGGCCAGCCAGGGCAACCCCGGCTAGTCCCTCAACGCCGCCATGCGCGAGCTTTTACAGGACGACCTCAGCCTCTTCGCCCTGCCGCTATACCTGGCGGCAGTGGCCCTGGAGGCCTGGTATTCAGCGCGGCATCGACTGGATCGCTATCGACTATCGGACAGCCTCACGTCCTTCGGCATGCTGGCCCTTGCGGGCCTCGCGGAGCTGCTACCGCGCCTGCTTGCCCTGGCGGCCTTCGTCTATCTGCACGAGGTCAGCCCCCTCAGGGATGTGGTGGAGCGGCAATGGTGGGCCTGGCTGCTGCTGATCCTGCTGGACGACTTCACCTACTACTGGTTCCACCGCGCCAACCACGAGGTTCGCCTGCTCTGGGCGGGCCACGTCAACCATCACAGCTCGCGCTATCTCAACTTCGCCACCGCCCTGCGGCAGGGCGTCGGGGAGCGCGTCCCGAAGTTCCTCTTCTGGCTGTGGCTGCCACTGCTGGGCTTCGACCCGGCGATGATCATCACCGTGATCAGCATCAACCTGTTCTACCAGTTCTGGATCCACACCCAGTCCGTCGGCCGCCTGCACCCCTGGATTGAAGCCGTGTTCAACACCCCCTGTCATCACCGCGTGCACCACGGCAGCAACGTCCGCTACCTCGACCGCAATCACGGCGGCATGCTGATTGTTTGGGACAGGCTGTTCGGGACCTTCGCCCCCGAAACCGACGAGGAGCCCGTCCGCTACGGACTGACCCGCAACCTGGATAACGACGGCATCTGGAACGTGTTGACCCACGAGTACCGGGCGCTGGCCCGCGATCTGCGCCGGGCGCCCGACTGGCGCGCGCGACTCCGCTACCTATTTGATGCGCCCGGCTGGCAGCACGACGGGCCTGACCGGCGCAGCAAGACGCTGCGTGCCGATGTCGCTGACCCGCAAGCCCGCTCGCCCGGCGAGGCCCCGTGAAGGCTGCAGCCACCTACCAGGCCGGATAGCGCTCCTGCAGCGCTTGCTGGACCGCATGATCCGCCTGTTGCAGATCCCAGTTGGCGCAGTCGAACAGGTCGTTGGCCACCTGGGTAATTACCTCCCGCAGCTCCAGTTCCGCCAGCCACGACTCGGGAATGGCACCCTCCCCCAGGATCAGGCCGAGCAGATTGCCGGCGATCGCGCCAGTGGAATCGGAATCGCCATCGTGGTTCACCGCCATCAATACCCCCTCGCGAAAGTCCGGCGCCACCAGTGCACAGTAGACGGCGATAGCCAGGGCCTCCTCCGCCACCCAGCCCTGTCCCAGCTGGCGGATGGCCTCGCCGGGCAGCTCCTCGCTGATGGCAAGGTCGGCGGCGAACTGCAAGGCCGCCAGAACCTCCTCGGACTCGAAACGCTGGGCGAGCATGTCCGAGACCGGGTCGAGGGCATCCTCCAGTGTCTCGCCGTCGAGCAGCAGGCGGATCAGGGCGGCAAAGGCGCCGCCGGCGAGCCAACCACTGGGATGTCCGTGGGTCAGAGCGGACAGTTCGCAACCGAGATCAAAGGCATCTTCCGCGGTATCCACAAACAGACCTGCGGGGGCCATGCGCATGACGCCCCCACACCCCTTGCTGTCATTCACGGCCGCCAGACCCGCCTCACGGGCGTGACGCAGCGCGCTCAGACAGGTATTGCCAGGTGCCCGCGGGCTGTGCAACGCGCGGATACCCCACAACCAGCCGGGTGCCGGCTCCAGGGGGCTGAGGCCGTGCAGGTTGTGATCTCCCTGGGTCAATAACCAGCGCTGGTAGGCCCAGCCGGTGACGTCGGTGTAGTCGGTGTCGTGGCCGGCCCGCTGCCGCATCAGGCCGCGAATCAAACCCTCGGCGGTGAACAGGGTCATCTGGGTGTCGTCGGTAATCGCGCCGCGCCGACCGTAGACAGTCACATAATCGCGCAGGCCCCCAGGGCCGAAGCGACGCCGGATTTCCGCCGCGGACAGGAACTCCACACCCGCGCCGAGGGCGTCCCCCACCGCACCACCGAGCAGGCAGCCGCGGTACGAGGACCGCGGATCGACGGGGTCCCCGGCCGGCAACAGGCCACTCTGATTCAGCACAGCGCTATCGATCACCGCCGGAAATCCACCGTGCTGTCGGCGGCCAGCCAGGCGAAGACCACGTAGGCGGCCACGTTCTGGTCCAGCGCCGCCGGGTCGATCTTGTCCAGGGTGTCATCGTGGGTGTGATGCAGGTCGAAGTAGTCGCGGCCATCCTGAACCAGACGCAGGGAGGGGAAACCCGCCTCCACCAGGGGAATCAGGTCGGGACCGCCGCCCGCCTTGTCCATGCTGCCGCGGGCCACGCCGATGGGGTCGAGTAGCGCGGCCATCTGGTCCACCACCTTCTGACCCGGCTCGGAAACCTGGGCGGTGATCTGCCAGATGCGCTCCGCCCCGAAGTCGCTTTCGGTGCCGATGACCTGCTGACCCAGGGCCTCCCGGTGGCGCTCCAGGTATGCGTGACCACCCAGCAGGCCGACCTCCTCGGCCCCCCACAGGACCAGGCGAATCGTGCGGCGCGGACGCCGCTCGGCATCCAGGATCATCTTGGCCGCCGCGGTGGTGATCGCCACCCCCGCCCCATCGTCGATGGCACCGGTGCCGAGGTCCCAGCTGTCCAGGTGCCCGCCGATGATGACCACCTCCTCGGGACGCTCGCGACCGACAATCTCGGCAATCACATTGCCGCTTTCGGTGGTACCGAGGACTTCCGGAGCCAACTCCAGTCGTACCCGCACCGGTTTGCCCCGGGCGAGGATACGTTCGATCTGGTCGGCATCGGGGTTGGACAGGGCCGCCGCGGGGATTTTCTCGACGCCCTCCGCGTAACGCATGGAACCGGTATGGGGGAAGCGATGGCTGTCGGTGCCAATCGAGCGGATCAGGATACCCGCGGCCCCCTTGCCAGCGGCAACGGCGGCACCTTCACGGCGCAGCTTGCCATAGTGCCCGTAGCTGGACCCGTCCTGGGTGCGCTGCATGGCGTGACCGACGTAGGCAATGCGCCCGCGCAGGCTGCCCGGGGGCGCCGCGCGCAGTGCCGAGAGGCTATCGAAAGCAACCAGCTCCGCCTCCAGGCCGTCCGCGGGAGTCGCCACCGAACCGCCCAGTGCGGTGATCTCCAGCGGTTGCGGAAAGGGGCTGACAATGGCGGCGTACTCGTGGCCACGCACCCAGGTCTGCATCTCGAAGGGCTCGACTCGCACGTTCTCGAAACCCATGCGGCGCAGGCGCTTCAGCGCCCAGTCCCGGGCCCTGGCCTCGGCCTCCGTGCCGGCGAGGCGGGGACCGACCTCCGTGGTCAGGGACTCGACAATGTCCCAGGCCAGGGTGCCCTGGAGGGCGCGGTCACGCAGCTGGCGGGCATGCTCGAGGCTGGATGGCGTGAGCCCGGTCCCCGCCAGCTCGGGATTGCCCTCATCGCTCGCCCGCCCCCCGGGGGCGCCGAGGGTGGCGCACAGCGCCAGCAGGACGAGACTCAGGCCGCGGACAGCCGCAGGCAATCGGAAAGAGACAGGGGGCAACAGCAGGCGAGTCATTGCATCGCTCCAAAAAAACGGAATCAACTTGCATCCTACCAGCTCAGGTGATGATCGCCACCGACTTCACCTGCACCCACACCGGCTGCCCCACTGCCAGCGCCAGACTCGACAGCGAACGCCGGGTCACTCGTGCCAGCAAACTGCTGTCGCCGCAGGCCACCCGCACCAGACACTGGGCGGGATGCTCCTCATCGGCGATACCCACGATCAGCCCCTGCAGGTGATTGAGGATCGTGGTTTGCTCAGGTTCGCGCGTGGCGAGACTGACGTCCCGGGCCAGGACCCGCAGCCGCACCGGGCTTCCCGGGGCCAGGCTGGGGTCTCGCAGCCACAGGCTGCCGCCGGGAAAATCCACCCGCGCCAGATGCCAGCGGGTATCGATTTCCGCAACCTGCCCGAGCAGCAGGGCAGCGCCTTCCTCGCCCCGCACCAGGGGCGGATCAATCGCTGCGAGCAGTTCCGCCGGCGGTCCCGCCGCGCGCACCTTCCCCTGCTCCAGGATGACCAGGCAGTCCGCCAATCGACTCATCTCCTCGGCGGAGTGGGTCACGTAAAGCATGGGAATCGCGAACTCCTCCCGCAGACGCTCGAGCCAGGGCAGGATTTCCTGACGGCGGCCGCGGTCCAGCGAGGCCAGGGGTTCGTCCAGCAGCAACAGATGCGGCCCCGGCGCCATGGCCCGGGCAATGGCCACCCGCTGCCGCTCGCCCCCGGAGAGCTGACTGGGAAAGCGTTCCAACAGGTGACCGATATCCAGGAGTTCGATCAGGGCCCCGAGATCTACCGCCGTCCCCGCATTCACGCTGTCCCGACGACGGTCGCGTTGCCGCAGCCCGTAGCGCAGGTTGCCGGCGACACGCAGATGGGGGAACAGGCTGGCCTCCTGGAAGACATAGCCGAGGGGGCGGCGCCAAGTGGGAAGAAAGACCTGTCGAGCGCTGTCCTGCCACACTTCGCCATTCAGCACCACCCTGCCGCGACCTGGCTCCAGCCCCGCGACGGCGCGCAGCAGTGTGGTCTTGCCCGCTCCCGAAGGGCCAAACAACACGCTGATTCCCGAAGCCGGCAGTTGCAGGTCCACGGCCAGTTGAAAGTCCGGACGCGCCAGCGACAGTGACAGCTCCAGGCTCACGGCATCACCCGCAGAGAGCGACGGCGCTGCAGGAGGTTGAGCAGCAAGAGCACGAGGAAGGAAAAGGCCACCATCAGCGCCGCCAGTGCATGGGCCTGGCCATACTCCATCGCTTCCACGTGACCGTAGATGCGCGTGGAGACCACCGCCGTCTCGCCGGGTATATTGCCACCGATCATCAACACCACGCCAAACTCACCCAGGGTGTGGGCAAAGGTGAGGATGACTGCGGTGAGCACCCCCGGCCAGGCGAGCGGCAGCGCCACCGTCAGGAAGGCTACCAGGGGACGGGCGCCCAGGGTGGCCGCCACTTCCAGGGGGCGTGGCCCGATCGCAACAAAGGCATGCTGCAGGGGCTGCACCGCAAAAGGCAGGGAAAACACCACCGAGCCGACCAGGAGACCAGTGAAGGAAAACGACAGCAAGCCCCAATCCAGGGCCGTGGTCAGGCGCCCGAGGGGCCCTTCCGGGCCCATCATCAGCAACAGGTAGAAGCCGAGCACCGTCGGCGGCAGCACCAGCGGCAGGGTTACCAGGGTCCCGATCACACTGCGCCAGCGGGATTGCGTGGTCGCCAGCCACCAGGACAGGGGAATGCCCAGTAACAACAGCACGAGGGTGGTCGACCCCGCCAGGCGCAGGGTGAGAGCAATCGCCTGCAAGGCCTCCTCAGTCAATGGCACGGCAATCTCCCGGCAAGTATCCAAATGTCCGGAATACCGCGCGGGCCTCGGCGGCACAGAGATAGCGGTGAAAGGCTCGCACCTCTGCCTTGTCCTGGGCCGCGGTCAGCAGACCCGCACCCTGGTCGAGCGGCGGATGCAGACTCGCCGGCACCGGCCAGCGGGAGCCAAGCTCAGTCGTCTGCACCTGGCTCGCCGCCACAAACCCGAGGTCGGCATTGCCGCTGGCGACGAACTGCCAGGTCTTGCCCACGCTCTCCCCGTATACCAGCCGGTCTTCCCAGGCCTGTCGCAGGCCCAGTGCCTCGAGCACCGCCAGCGCCGCCGCCCCGTAGGGCGCGCGCTCCGGGTGCGCAATGGCCAGACGCAAGCCCTCCCCCTGGCTGAGCACGGCGCCGCCCGCATCCACCCTCGCGGGGTCACGGCTCCAGAGAACCAGTTGACCGCGGGCATAGACAAAGCGACTACCGGGAACCAGCAAACCCTGTTTTTCAAGGCGCGCCGGGGTGGTGGTGTCGGCGGCGAGAAACAGATCGTAGGGCGCGCCCTGGCGGATCTGCGCGTACAGCGCCCCCGTGGAGCCCGCCACCAGCCGCACACGGATCCCGGTATCGCGCTGGAATTGCGCACTGATGCGCTGCAGGGGGGCGAGGGCATTGGCGGCCACGGCCACCGTGACCGGCGCAGGCGCGGCGACCAGGGATCCCGTGACCGACAGACAGCACAGTGCCGTCAGCAAAAAAACCTGCAGGCATCGGCGCCTGCCACCTTGACAATTCATACCGTTCCGCGGGGCTGATGGGGCATTCAGGACAGTATGCCAGAGCCGGCGCCCGTGGTATCTCCACAGAATCTGTGGATAACTCTGTGGCCTACCTCTGGGGGGACGCCGCAGAGCGCGAGACCACCGGCGCCGGCCACAACTGGTGACTTTTTGATCGACGCCGGCAGCGCAGCAATCTCCTTCCCTTCACATGTCGGGCAATCCCGCGCCGGGCACGACACGGGAAGCAGGGTACTTGCCCTCAGGAATCGCTGTTGGTGCCAGGCCACTCGTAGCCGTGGGGGGTTGGGCGCCCTTCGGTATCCAGGTTCACGAAGACGATGCGGTCGATGGAAATGATGGTCTGCTTGGTAATCTTGTTGCGGACCTCCGCCCGCAGGGTTACCGAAGAGCGACCGCAGCCCGTGACCTCGACCCCCATCTCGATCACATCCCCCTGGCGTGCCGAGCTGACGAAATTGATCTCCGACATGAACTTGGTCACCAGGTGCCGGTCCTTGCCCAGCTGGCACATCGCGAAAATCGCGGCTTCCTCGTCAACCCAGCTGAGCAGCTGGCCGCCGAAGAGGCTGCCGTTGGGGTTGAGATCTTCCGGTTTGACCCACTTGCGGGAATAGAACTTCATCAATGCTCCTCGTGTTAATCGGCCCGCTCTCGCAGCGGAGCCAGTACTTCATCAATATATAGATGCAGACAATCCCAGGCGCGCTGCAGGGGCACACCGCCGACCAGGGGGTGCAATAGTGCCGTAAAGTCGGCTCCGCCCGCCAGATGCCGCCGGCGGCATTCCACCGGCGTCAGGATCTCGTAGCGCTTGCTCTCCCGCAGGGCAGCCACGCTGTCCGCCTGCATCTCCAGGGGGCGCTGCAGGCCCTCGGTACGCCAGCTGCTGTACTCGCGCACCTCGTTGAGCATGTAGGGGCCGATCTCCTCCCAGGCCCGGTCCGGATCCGGGTCGATGAACAGCATCGACATGTCCGCCGGCGGGCGATAGACGAAGCCCTCGGTACCGTGGGCTGCCAGCTGTTCGTGATAGTAGGCCTCCAACTCGGGCATCGGCTGCGGCGGCGAAAAGGGAATGCCGAAACGCGCCGCGCGGCGCGCCGCCGGACGGCTCATGCCACCCAGCAGAAAAAAAGGATGCGGGCGAGAAAACGGAATCGGCGTGACGCGAATCTCCCGGCCGCGGTAGTCGAAGGGCTCGCCACGCCAGGCCTTTAACAGTGTGTCGAGCACATGGTCCATCAAGGCCCCGCGCTCCTCCCAGGGTTTGTCCAATGCGTGAAATTCGATATCGCGATAGCCCAGGCCGGCAATAAAGGACAGCCGACCCTGACTCAACAGGTCAATCACCGCGAGGTCCTCCGCCAGGCGCACCGGGTCATAGAGACTGACCAGGAGAGCGCCGAGGGTGATCCGGCACTGCCGGGTACGCGCGGCCACGGCGCCGGCCATGGTCAGGGGCGATGGCAACCAGCCGTTGTCCGCCAGGTGATGCTCCTCCAGGCCGACGTTGGCAAAACCGGCGGCATCCGCATATTCGGCCATATCGACAGCAGCGCGGTAGCGCTCGGACAGGCCCTGGGGCTCCAGACTGTTGCCGGTCATGTTGATGCGCAGGGAAGCGCTGATGTCGTCCGCGGTCATGATGTCTCCCTCCCTGAAGTCTGACGCAGGGTATCAGCGGGATGCGGGGCTCCCGCGCTGCACTCGATGCGGTCGCGACCCGATTGCTTGCCCAGGTAAAGGGCCTTGTCCGCGGCCGCCAAGGCACTGTCGAAATCCGACTCGAGCCGCGCAATACCAAAAGTCATGGTCGCGGTAAGCTGGCCCGCGGCGGTATCCACGGGCGCCGCAAGCAGGGCTTCCCGCACCCGTGTCGTCACCCGCAGGGCCTCGCGCAGGGATGCGTCACAGAACAGAATCACGAACTCCTCGCCGCCCCAGCGGCAGAGCAGATCGCTCTCCCGCAAAGCTCCCTCGAGGCGACGGGAAATCGCACACAGGACCTCGTCCCCAACAGCGTGACCGTGACTGTCATTGAGCGCCTTGAAGTGATCGATATCCGCCAGTACCACGGCCATGGGCTGACCGCGGCGGCGGCACTGCACCATGGCGTGCTGGGCCACCTCCCGGAATGCACGGCGATTAAAGAGCCCGGTGAGGGGGTCGCGGGCGGCCAGTTCGCGAATGGTCTCCAGGGCCTGTTCCAGTTCACTGTTGCGTGCCGCAAGCGCCTGCTGCAATTCCACTCGCTGGCGGTAGGCCCGATAAATCAGCATGGTCAGCAGGACCAATACACAAAGCGCAACAAAGGTCGCGATATTGATCCAGCGCCGCCAGCGCAACTGCTCCGCCTGCCAGCTCGATTCCCGCTGCAGTGCCGCAATCTCGTTCTCCGCCAGTCGCAGCACGAAGCCGGACTCCGCCTCCTGCATCAGGTCCGCGCGCTCCCTCACGGCCTGGGTTTCGCGAAGCGTCGCCGCCCGATCGAGCTGTTCCGCCGCCGCCCGGTCGTCACCCAGCTCCCGGTAGAGCCGCCCCAGCCGCTCCCGCAATTGTGGTTCCACCGAGGGAATGTCCCGCCCCAGGGCCAGCGAGGCGAGATAGTGGCTTTCCGCTTCCTGCAGTGAACCAAGTCGTCGCTGCAGGTCCCCCTGCACCATGCGCGTACCGGCGAGAAACCGCGGCAGGCCCAGGGGCTCCAGGTGCGCCGCGGCCTCGCGGCAGGTCGCTTGCGCCTTATCCAGTGCCCCCGCCGCCTCCTGCACGCGACAGGTATTGGCCAGGCGAATGGCCAGTTCATTGGGCGCTCCCAGCTCCCGCGCAAGTCCCAGGGCCTGCTCTTCCAGGGGCCGGGCGGCAGCGGGCCCTTCAAGCTCGGCCACGGATATCGCCAGATTGCCCAGGGCGGTGACCTGCCAGGCCAGGTTCTCCTCGCGCCGGGCCAGCGCCAGGGTGTTCTCCAGGTACTCCCGCGCCTGGTGATGATTGCCGCTCATCTGGTGCACGGCACCGATGGCATTGCCCAAAGCCAGAATACCCCAGGTTTCCTCCTGCGCCTGGAATTGCAGGTATGCGCGATGAAAGTGCTCCAGGGCCCGGGCATAGTGCCCCTCTTCGGCATCCAGGGTGCCGAGCACGTGCCAGTACCGCGCCTGCAGCAAGGGAGCCTGCAGGTCATTCAGCAGGCCCTCCATGTCTCTCAGCAACGCCCTGGCCTGGGCAATCTCACCGCGGTTGCGGTGCGCTACCGCCTCTTCCCGCAGTTGCTCGACCCGCGCCCGGATGGGATCCTCTGCCTGCTGCCCCCACCCCTGGGGAACCAGCAGGACCAGCAGCACTGCCAGCAGACATAGCGGAGACCGCAGCGCGCCAACCGCTGCTGCGCCCGGCCGGACTCGGCGGAGGCAAACGCGCGGGGGCCGACGGGGGCTGGCATGACCTGTCATGCGGTACCGTGAGGTTCTGGGAAAGCCCAAGTGTCAGGGATTTGTCGCGGCATTTCCAGTCTCCGCCGGTCGATGATGACAAGCGCGGTCAGGGCCGGGGCCAGCGCAGGTCTAAAACTCCGCGGCGAGGTCGGTTCAGGAACGCGAGCGGGTGTCACCCTGGCTGCAAAAATAAAACCGTGATATAACAATGTTTGTTGTCTGGCGGATCCGGCTCGCACACACCAAAGGTTCACCCATGGGGCCGACACGCACACCCGCCGGGTGACACACCAATAATAATTCAGCAAGGATCAACACCATGTCACCAGTCGCCCTCCGCACCCCTGCCTTTGCCCGCCCCACCCTCGCTCTCGCCGTGGGCGCCGCCTTTACACTTGCCGACATCCAGCCAGTTGCAGCCCAGGGCGCCGGCAGGCTGGAAGAAGTCGTCGTCTCTGCACGCAAAATCGAGGAAAGCCTGCAACAGACGCCGATTGCGGTCAGCGCCTACTCCCAGGAGACGCTGCGGGAAATCGGCATGGAGACCCTGACCTCACTCTCCGTGTTCACCCCCAATTTGCAGATGCAGCGCGGGGCCGGCGGCGACAGCTCACTGGTCGCCTGCATGCGCGGTCTCTGCCGCACCGATGACATCATCACCGAGGAGCCCATGGTGGGCACCTATGTGGATGGCTTCTACATCGCGCGAATGCAGGGCGCCTTCTTCGACTTGCTGGACGTCCAGCAGATCGAGATCCTGCGGGGCCCCCAGGGCACGCTGTTCGGCAAGAACACGGCGGGTGGTGCGATCAACATCACCACCGTGCGGCCAGGCCCGGAGCTGGGTGGCTATGTGGTGGGCACCCTCGGCAGTGACGACCTCTACGGCGGCAAGTTCAGTGTCAACGTGCCGTTTGCCGACGGCCTGGCGGGGCGCCTCAGCTACGGACAGCAGAAGCGCGACGGCCTGATCGAGAACACCACCTTTTCCGATCTCAACGACAAGGATTTCCAGACCGCGCGCTTTGCCCTCGCGGCGGATATCGGGGATCGCTTCACCGCCGACTATACCGTCGACTGGTTCGATGCCAACCAGACCCCCAATGGCTGGCAACCGACCCTGATCGAACCAGGATTGGATATCATCTTTCCCGGCCTTTCCGAAACCAGTGACCCCGGGCTGGACCGCACGGTCGCCACCCCGGAGGAAGTCTTCGACAAGTTCCGCCAGGTATTCAACGGGCTCACCCTGAGCTACGAGGTGGGTGACCTCGGGCCCGTGGAGGATTTCACCCTCAAGTCACTGACCGGCTACCGCAGTACCGAACTTTCCAGCTTCCGCACCATGGTGCCCTACTACTTGATCTCCGGCCCCCTGGAACAGGACTACGACTTTTTCACCCAGGAATTCCAGTTCCTGGGGACCGCCCTGGACAAGCGACTGAACATCGTCTCGGGGGTCTTCATCAGTGCCGACGAGGGCTTCTACCAGCTGCAGCAACAATTTGGGGCACAGACACCCAATACCGTGATCACTCTGGAGACCGAGACCGATACCTGGGCGGTGTATGCGGAGCTCTCCTACGCCTTCAATGAACGCTGGAAGGCCTCGTTGGGCGGTCGCTACACCGAGGAGGAGAAAACTGTCGATTCGTCGATCTTCTTCCCTGCCACCGGAGGCACCCTGCCCATCAGCGACCTGGCGCCGACCAACGAGTTCGAGACGGACAACCTGTCCCCCCGGGTCACCCTGAGCTACCAGCCGACCGACACCACCATGCTCTACGCCACCTATTCCGTGGGCTTCAAGAGCGGCGGCCTGAATGGTCGGGCTACCGAGGTGCGCAACTTCACGCCCTATGACGATGCCGAGATCACCAGCTACGAGGTCGGCATCAAGTCCGACCTGCTGGACCAGCGTCTGCGCCTCAACGTCGCCGCCTTCTACCAGGAGCTCGACGACTGGCAGGTACAGATCAACAGCATCGACCCCAATACCTTTACCTTCCTCAGCCGTATCGAGAACGCCGCCGGCGCCACCATGACCGGCGCCGAGCTCGAGGCCACCCTGGTGCTCTCGGAGGCCTTCCAGATCAGCGGCACCCTCGGCTGGCTGGACCCCGAGTACGACAACTACTTGAGCCAGGACTTCACCACCCTGGAATTTATCGATGTCGCCGACCTGTATAACTTCCAGTTCTCGCCAGAGTGGACCACCAGCGTGACGGCCCGCTACGAGGCGCAGGTGGGCGAACTCGGCCGACTGCTGCTGCGACTCGACTGGTCCTGGGTCGACGAGCAGTACTTCCAGGTCGCACCCTCCCCGCTGATCGAGGGCGACAGCTACAGCCTGCTGGATGCGCGACTGGAACTCGCTGGCATCATGGGCTCGCCCTTTACCCTCGCCCTCTGGGGCAAAAACCTCGGCGACGAGGAGTACCGCACCGGTGGCTTCGATGTACCCACCTTCGGCATCAACCCGCCCGATGGGCTGTACACCAATAGCTGGGGCAATACCCGCACCTGGGGACTCGACCTGCGCTACGATTTCTAGCGCGACCGACAGCAGAGCCCCGGTCTTGCGCCCGCTGACTGTTGCACGACCGGGCTTTCTGACAGCGGACTTTTTGGCGCTTGCGGCGACAAAACCCGGGCCGGGCCCGTCGCTCTGTTACACTGCGGCCTCGTCAGACATCAGCCGCGCTGTCACCTCCCGTGACTCGCCGCCAGATACCGTGTGATTCGCCATTCGAGGCCCGCCCCGTGACTACCGCGTTTTCCTCTCTCGGCCTGCAGGCAGACCTGCTGGCCAACCTTGCCACGCTGGACTACCACAGCATGACCCCAATCCAGGCGAGCAGCCTGCCTCTCATCCTGGCCGGACACGATGTCATTGCCCAGGGCAAGACCGGCTCCGGCAAGACCGCCGCTTTCGGCCTGGGTCTGTTGAACAAACTGGCGGTGGGGCGCTTCGCCGTTCAGGCCCTGGTGCTCTGCCCCACCCGCGAGCTGGCGGACCAGGTGTCACGGGAGATTCGCCGCCTCGGGCGCGGGATACACAATATCAAGGTACTCACCCTCTGCGGTGGCATGCCCCTGGGCCCGCAGATCGGTTCACTCGAGCACGGCGCCCACATCGTGGTCGGCACGCCGGGACGAATCGAGGAACACCTGGGCAAGGGCAGCCTGAGACTGGAGCAGCTGAGCACCCTGGTACTCGACGAAGCGGACCGCATGCTGGACATGGGCTTCCAGGCCTCTGTCGACGCCATTCTCGAGCATGTCCCCGCCCAGCGACAGACCCTGCTGTTCAGCGCCACGTTTCCCCCCGAAATCGAAGCGATTGCCCAACGGGTCATGCAGTCGCCAGAACGCGTCCAGGTGGAATCCACCCACGACAGCAGCAGCATCGCCCAGGCCTTCTACCGGGTCGAGGACAGCGAACGCAGCGTCGCCCTGCGCCTGCTGCTGTTACAACAGAGACCAGATTCTGCCGTCATCTTCTGCAACACGCGAGCCGAATGCGCCGAGGTCGCCAGGGAACTGGCCAATGAGGGCTTCAGTGCTCAGGCCCTTCACGGCGACCTGGAACAGCGCGAGCGTGACCGCATCCTGACCCGCTTTGCCAGCAAAAGCCTCTCGGTACTGGTAGCCACCGATGTCGCCGCCCGCGGCCTGGATATCGACGCGTTGGACGCCGTCATCAACTACCATATCCCCCGGGACCTGGACGTCTACGTCCACCGCATCGGCCGCACCGGCCGCGCCGGCAGCCGCGGCCTGGCCTGCACCCTGTTCAGCGAGAAAGAAGACCACAAGTTGGCGAAGCTGGAAGCGCGGCTGGAACAGTCGATAGTGGCCGAGTCCCTGCCCTCGCGGGAGCTGCTGAAAACGCCGGCCTACAAACCGCCCATGGTGAGCCTGGAAATCGGCGCCGGCAAAAAGCAGAAGCTGCGCCCGGGCGATATCCTCGGCGCCCTCACCAGCGAGAACGGCATCGACGGCAGCCAGGTGGGCAAGATCAGCATCCACGATAACTGGGCCTGCGTGGCGGTGCGGCGCAAGGCGGTGGATACGGCGCTGGACAAGCTTGGGCGCGGCAAGGTAAAGGGGCGCAGCCTGCGGGTGCGGGTGTTGGGCTAGCTGCGTCCGTGAGGGGCTTTATAACGTGAGGATATGGCGGAGAGAGAGGGATTCGAACCCTCGATAGGTTTTACCCTATACTCCCTTAGCAGGGGAGCGCCTTCAGCCACTCGGCCACCTCTCCGCAGAGGTTGTCACCGGCCTTGCGCCGGTGCTCTGGACTGGCGATTGCCAGCGTTGAAACAGTGTCGTGTCACTGCCTCACCAGAGGGGCGGCATCATACCATACTGTGCCGAAATTCAAACCCCGCAGGGCCGCTTTCACGCACCGCCCCCGGAGAGACGTCGGCAACAGCCCGCCGCCACCGACAGACGCGGCGGGCAGCACCTGTTGCTCAGGAGTCCTGGTGGTCGTCGGGAAGGGGCGGCTCGTCGCCGTCCTGGATGCGATTGTAGATTTCTTCCCGGTGTACTGCGACGTCCCGGGGTGCATTGACCCCGATGCGCACCTGGTTTCCCTTCACGCCCAGCACCGTGATGGTGATGTCATCGCCAACCTTGAGCGATTCGCCGACTCGGCGGGTGAGTATCAGCATAGCGTCCTGTCTGCCTTGCGCTCGGGTATTGAACAGTTGTAGTTCAGATCCTGAAAAACGCAACCGGCGCGACCCTCAGGCCGCTCCCAGCTGCCCCTGGACCCACTCGGGCACCGCCTGCAATACGGCGGGCAATGCCGCCACGTCACTGCCGCCACCCTGTGCCATATCCGGGCGGCCGCCGCCTTTTCCGCCGAGGCGTCCGGCGAATTCGCGCATCAGATCACCGGCCTTGAGCTGGCCGGTGAGATCCTTGCTGACTCCCGCCACCAGGGCCACCTTGTCGCCGTCGACAGCCGATAACAGCACCACGGCAGAGCCGAGCTTGTTCTTGCACTGGTCGAGGGTATCGCGCAGGGATTTGGCATCGGCCCCGTCGACATTGGCCGCCAGCACTTTCACCCCGGCCACCTCGACCGCCTGCGACGTCAGGTCACCGCCGGCGGAAGTTGCCAGCTTCTGCTTGAGGCGGGCGACTTCCTTCTCCAGTTCGCGCGCCTCGCTGCGCAGCGCCGCAACCCGGTCAACCACCTTGTCGCGGCCACTCTTGACCACCTCGCACACGGCATCCAGGCGCGCATTCAATTCAGCCACCGCCGCCAGGGCGCCCTCCCCGGTCACCGCCTCGATCCGGCGCACCCCGGAGGCAACCCCGGATTCGGCGACGATACGGAACAGGCCAATATCACCGGTGCGATCGACGTGGGTACCGCCGCACAGTTCGACGGAATAGTCCGCCTCCCCCATGGCCAGGACCCGCACCTCGTCGCCGTATTTCTCACCGAACAGCGCCATGGCACCGGCCGCCAGGGCCTCCTCCATGGACATCAGGCGCGTGCTCACCGGGGTGTTGGCACGAATCTGGGCATTCACCTGGCGCTCGATCTCTGCCAGCTCATCGGCGCTGACCGGCTGGCTGTGCGAGAAGTCGAAGCGCAGGCGCTGGGAGTCCACCAGGGAGCCTTTCTGGGTGACATGCTCACCCAACACGCGGCGCAGGGCGGCGTGCATCAGGTGGGTGGCGGAGTGGTTGAGGCGGGTGCGCTGGCGGACACCGCCATCTACCTCGCACTGCAGGACATCGCCCAGCTTGAGACTGCCGCCGAGCACGCGCACATGGTGCAGGTGCTGGCTGGCGGCCTTGGTGGTGTCGGTGACTTCCAGCTCCACACCATCGGCGCGCAGGTAACCGGTATCCCCCACCTGGCCGCCGGACTCGGCATAGAACGGCGTGCGGTCGAGAACCACGACCCCGGACTCGTCCGCGGCGAGGCACTCGACTTCAGCACCGTCGCGCAGCAGTGCCGTCACCCTGCCCTGGCCGGCGAGCGCGTCGTAGCCGGTAAACTCGGTACTGCCCTCGAGGCGCAGCACGTTGCTGTAGTCGACCTTGAAGCTGCCGCTCTCCTGGGAGCGGCTGCGCTGCTCTGCCATGGCCGCCTCGTAGCCGTCCATGTCCAGGGTCAGGCCGCGCTCGCGGGCGATGTCGTTGGTCAGGTCGGTGGGGAAGCCGTAGGTGTCGTAGAGGCGAAAGACTACCTCCCCGGGGATCACCGTGCCCTCCAGCCCCTCCAGTGCCTCGTTGAGAATCTGCAGGCCATTGTCCAGGGTGCGGGCGAACTGCTCCTCCTCGCTGAGCAGTGCCTGTTCCACACGTTCGCGGGCCTCCGCCAGCTCGGGATAGGCCGCGCCCATCTGCTCGACCAGCGGCCCCACCAGGCGGTGGAAGAAGGCTTCCCGGGCGCCCAGCTTGTTGCCGTGGCGCACGGCCCGGCGAATGATGCGCCGCAGCACATAGCCGCGGCCCTCGTTCCCGGGCAGGACACCATCGCTTATCAGGAAAGCGCAGGAGCGGATATGGTCGGCGATCACCCGCAGGGAATTGTGGCTGAGATCCTCGACGCCGAGCAGGCCGGCCGCGGCGCGGATCAGGGCCTGGAACAGGTCGATCTCGTAGTTGCTGTGTACCCCCTGCATGACCGCGGCGATACGCTCGAGGCCCATGCCGGTGTCCACCGAGGGCTTGGGCAGGGGGTGCAGTTCGCCGCTGCCGTCGCGGTTGAACTGCATGAACACCAGGTTCCAGATCTCGATGTAACGATCGAGGTCGTCATCTTCACTGCCGGGCGGGCCCCCGGGCACGTCGGCACCGTGGTCGTAGAAGATCTCGGAGCAGGGTCCGCAGGGGCCGGTGTCGCCCATCTGCCAGAAGTTGTCCTCGTCCAGGCGGGAGATGCGCTCCTTGGGAAAGCCGATCTCCTCGACCCAGATCTTTTCCGCCTCGTCATCGGAGACGTGGCAGGTCACCCACAGGCGCTCCTTGGGCAGCTTGAGCTCGCCGGTCAGGAACTCCCAGGCGAAGCGGATGGCGTCGCGCTTGAAGTAGTCGCCAAAGCTGAAATTGCCCAGCATCTCGAAGAAGGTGTGGTGGCGAGCGGTGTAGCCGACGTTCTCCAGGTCGTTGTGCTTGCCGCCGGCGCGCACACAGCGCTGGCTGGAGGCCGCACGCGTATAGGGACGCGGGTCGGTGCCGAGGAAGGTGTCCTTGAACTGGTTCATGCCGGCGTTGGTAAACAGCAACGTCGGGTCGTTGGCGGGCACCAATGAGCTGCTCGGCACCCGGGTGTGTCCCTGGGACTCAAAATAGGCCAGGAAGGCCTCGCGAATATCGCCTGTCTTCATCGGAATCCTGCCATCTGTCCTTCACTGAAACCGCGACCTGCGAGGATATGCAGGTGCAGGTGGAACACGGTCTGACCCGCGCCTTCGCCGTTGTTGACGATCAGCCGGAAGGCATCCGCGACGCCGAGCTGTTCGGCCACCTTGCCCGCCGCCAGCATCAGGTGCCCCAGCAGGTCGCGATCGTCATCTGCGGCATCCACCAGGCGGGGAATCGCCTTGCGGGGGATCACCAGCACATGCACCGGGGCCTGCGGGTTGATGTCATTGATGGCGACGCAGTGCTCGTCTTCATAGATGAACTCCGACGGGATCTCACCCGCCAGAATCTTGCCGAAAATGGTCTCGGACATGGCAACTACCCCAGTTTTTCGTCGGCGGTGAGCTGGCGCGCCTCGCTTTCCAGCATCACCGGAATACCATCCCGCACCGGATAAGCCAGGCCACTGGCCTTGCAGACCAGCTCCTGTTTTTCCCGGTCGTACTCCAGCGGTGCCTTGGTCACCGGGCAAACCAGGATGCCAAGCAGCTTGTCGTCGATCATTGCAGCCTCCGGAACGGGCCAAAGGGCGCGATTATACGGCCTTTGCGATGCTTTTACAGCGAATCACGGCACGGGCCCGGCGGGCGGCTCGAGCCGGCTGCACCGCGGCCGGGACTCGCGTCAGTCTGACGCCATCGGCGGCACCAGGAACTGGGGATCAATGCGCTCGCTGCGCCAGCTCATGCGCCAGTCCAGGTGCGGGCCCGTGGCGCGCCCAGTGGCGCCGACTTCACCGATGACCTGGCCCGCTTTCACCTCATCCCCCACGGCCACGCTGACCTTGCTCAGGTGCAGAAAAGACGAGGACAGGCGGTAACCGTGATCGAGGATGATCGTGCCGCCGGAGTAGAACAGATCGGGCTCGGCCAGGGTGACCACCCCCGGTGAGGGCGCTCGCACGGCCGTGCCGGTGGGCACGGCGACATCCACGCCGTAATGGGGATTGCCGGGGGAGCCATTGTAGATGCGCTGGCTGCCATAGACCCCGGAGATGGGGCCCTCCACCGGCCACTGGAAGCCTGCCAGGGCCGCCGCCAGCAGGTCCGGCCGCGTCAGGTAACGGGCCTTGGCGGCAGTCACCAGCTTGCGCTCCCGGGCAATCCTCTCAAGCACCTCGGGTGGCGGTGTCACGGTCTGCTGGGGCACGCCGTCGACCCGCTGGATACGGTACTCCCGGGGCGCGATGGCGAGGGTTTCCCGACAGGCACTATCGCCGCGCAACACCACCTCGGCAGTCGTCGCGGCATCCCGGCCGAAACCGGCGAAGACCGTCCCGTCCTCCAGCACATCCAGGGGCTCGCCATCCATCAGGACCTGACTGCCGGGCGCCACCTGCGCCCATACCAGCCCGCCCTGCTGCAGCTGGCCCTGCCAGTCGATGCAGGCTGCAGCAGGGCCAATGCCCCAAGCCCAGAGCAAGGCCGACCAGACCGGTATCCGCCACCGTCTACCTGTTGACATAAGAACCCTCCATGAAGATCAGCCGCAACCGCCCCGCTGGCAAGACCTCGCGACAAGCGGCCGCTACGAAGTGATTGAGCTGCTCGCAAACCAGGCCCTAGAATACACGGCATGAGCAGATACCGACCACCTCGCCGACGCGGCTCGGCCTACATCACCCCCGAGGGCGAGGCAGTCCTGCGCCGGGAACTCCACCAGCTGTGGAAAGTCGAGCGGCCACAGGTCACCCAGGCGGTGCACGAGGCAGCCAAGAATGGCGACCGCTCGGAAAATGGCGACTATATTTACGGCAAGCGCCGCCTGCGGGAAATCGACTCGCGGGTGCGTTTTCTGAGCAAGCGTCTGGAGGAGCTCAAGGTGGTCGACCGCATACCGGACGACACCGACAAGATCTACTTCGGTGCCTGGGTCACGCTGGAGGACGAGGACGGCGGCGAGCGCCGCTGGCGGATTGTCGGCCCGGACGAGTTCGACCTCGCCCGGGGCCTGATCAGCGTGGATTCACCTGTGGCGCGCGCCCTGTTGGGCAAGCGTCTGGATGACGAGATCCAGGTGCGCAGCCCCCAGGGGGAGCAGCGCTACTGGATTGCGGAGATCCGCTACAGCGGCCCCTTAGAAGAACCACTCAACGCCGACTGAGGCAGTGCGCGGCTTGTTCGGCCGGGCACCGTCCGGCACCCGGGACACGATCGCCTGTTCGTCGAACAGATTTTCCACCCGGGCATAGACCGTGGTCGCCTCGTTCAGGGCGTAGCGGCTGATGACGTCCACCACCCACAGGTCTTCGCTGCGATCAAAGCGGTCGCCGTCATTGTTGCAACCGATGCTCATGCACATGTCGTCGACGTATTTGACCACCGCGTAGTTGTTCCAGCCGTAGTCGGTTTCGATACCGGCGCGCAGGCTGAACACATTCTCGGGAATGTCCGCCAGCTCGTCGCCATCAGTGTAGCCCAGGGTCTCTGCGTCCTCGCTGATGGTGGCATCGGTCCAGGTGTAGGACAGGTCCAGCGGGATGGTCAGACCAGCGCGCTCCATGACCGTGCCGAGCTGGAACTCCAGACCCTGGATAACCGCTTCACCCGTCACAAATGAGCCGGAAGTGGCACCATTGCTGCAGGGGTTGGCGTTGGAACAGTTTTCCGCCTTGTTCTCGAAATCGCTGTAGAAGCCCACCGCTTCGGCATACCAGTCACCCTGGTAGCGAACGCCCGCCTCCCAGTTGGTGCTGGTCTCGGGGTCCTCGTTGTCCTGGGCGCCGCCCTCCAGGGGCGAGAAACCGCGGTGGACACCGGCAAGCAGCTGCCAGCTTGGGGTCACATCGTAGGTCATGGAAATCCCGGGCAACCACTCGCGGCTGTCGCCACTGCGGCGGGAGGGCTCCACCAGGCGCTCGCTGTCCGCCCACTGCCGGCGGGTGGACTCGACATCTTCGTAGCGCAGGGCCAGGTTGAGGGTCATGACCTCGTTGACCTGCCAGGTATCCAGTGCCCAGAGGGCCAGGGCCTCGGAATCCTCGAAGCGATTGTCGCTACCGGTGGGGGCGACAGTTTCCACATAGACCAGGTCGCCATTGATCTGGTCGTAAACGTCGACCGGCTGGTAACGATTCATCTCGTCTTCGTGATAGCGGGTGCCCAGGGCCAACTGGTGGGCGCCCATTTCAATGTCCAGGTTCAGCTCCAGGCCAGTGGACTCGTACTCCCGGTTGTTGTTCTTGTAACCCAGGCCGGCAACATCCACTGTGCCATCCAGGATGCCCTGGGCCTCGGCATCACCCGCATTGGCGGCCGTGATAAAGGCACCGCCACCACCCAGTTTGAACCAGTTGCGGGCGAACTCGTTGTGATAGGCCGTCGCGGTGAATTGCGTGGATTCGTTCAGGGCCAGGCGGTAAGTGAGGTTGTAACCGGTGTGGTCGTTGTCCATCTCGTCGATGCTGGACAAGCCGTAGCGGCGATTCTCGTCACGCGCGAAGTCGGCATCGGTGAGGCCCAGGTAGGTCTCGTCGGAGACTTCCTCGGAGTACTGGGCCTTGAACAGCAGCGCCTGGGTGTCGGTTTCCCAGGCCAGCTTCACGACATAGTCACTGATGTCGTAGCCGCTTTCGCGACGGCTGCGATCAATATCCTTGTAACCGTCACTGCGACGCTGGGCGGTCTCCACCAGGAAGCCGAAGTTGCCCGAGCGAGCGCCGTAGTTCGCCAGCAGGTCCATCTCGCCGTCTTCCCCGCCACGCAGGTTGAGGAAGCCCGCGGACTGCTCGGGAATCGGGGTGGAGACCAGGTTGATCACACCGCCGGTGGTTTGCGGGCCATAGCGCAACAGCGGCGCGCCCTTCAGCACTTCCACGGCGTGCATGCGGGCCATGGTGGGGAAGTAGTACGCGGCGGGCGCGGTGTAGGGCGCCGGCGCGATCGGCACGCCGTCTTCCATCAGGGTGACCTTGGAGGCCCGCTCCGAGGTGGCGCCGCGGATGCCGATATTCGGACGCAGGCCGTAGCCATCCTCTTCCCGGATGTAGATGCCGGGGACCGTCTTCAACAGCTGGTTGATGTCCGTCGCTGCCTCAATCCGGATCTGCTCGTTATCCACCAGGGCGGCTGTTCCCGGCAGCTCCCGCACGGCCTCACGGTCAGCGAAGATGGTGATCTCCTCCAGCAGACTATCCTGGGCCAGAACCTGACCAGCTGGCAGGGCAGCTGCCACGGCCAGGGCAAGTACGCACTTCTTCATCGGTTCCCTCACAACGGTAAATTGGGTTGCAGGGGCGAACTATAGTGACAATTATTCGCATTTACAATTCTTAACAAAACAGCACCCCGCCGATGTGACACATTCACACCGCGGCGAGGTTTCGCGCCTGTGGATCAGGCCCGCCGGCAATGCGGCGGGCCCGGGAAGCGGCTAGGGGCTAGCCGCCGGGCTGATAACCATCCGTGGTACAGGCCAGCGAGGGATCGCAGGTATCCAGGAAGCGCCCCTCTCCGGCCGGCCGCAGGAAGGCTGACTTCTGTGCCTGGGCCGCCGGCTCCTTGCGCGGCAGACTGTGGGGGTCCTCGCCAAAATCGGGCTCAAACGGCGGGGTGTTGGTGATCGGTGGCGGGGCCGTGCCGCCGTCTTCGGCGCCCCCTCCCACCGGGCCGTCATCCCAGATGGTCAGGACCGAGCCGGTAAACTCCCCTGCCGGCAGCGGTTCCAGACCGACGTAGGGCTTGCTGTCGGGGTGGCGTCCAGGTTCGGTGCCCGGAACCCGCAGTTTGGCCCCGATACTGCGCGCCATGAATTCCGCCGCCCACATGCTCACCTGGTGATCCCCATAGGCGACCTGCAACAACACGGCATGGGTGGGTGTATTGGGCAGCGGGTCGCGTTCAATGTGGGTGACGTAACCGCTGGCCTCCGCCCTGTCCCAGAGCATCTGCGCGAAAGACAGCAGAAAGCTCTGGTCCTTGATACTGGGATAGCCGCCGCCATTGTCCCCGGCGCCACTGCCACTGAAAAAGGGCTTGAAGGCCTCGAAATCGACACTGCGCCGCAACAGGAAGCTGTAGGACATACCGGGTACACCGAGCACGCCGCGGGTCACGTCCTGTATCACGCCCATCAGGGCACCGCCGAGGATACCCCCCTGGCTGTTACCGTCGTAGAAGACATGCCGGTTGTCGAACACCGGCTCTCCGCCAGCCTGAAAGGCGGGGTCAGCGGCGAAGCCCTGTTCATGCTTGAGCAGGCGCGCCAGGAACATGAAATTCAGCAGGCCCTGTTGCTGGCGATCAAAAAAGGCGGGCATCAGGCTGAAGTCCTGCAGCACCTGCACGGCGAAGCCGACATCTTCCCCGGCAAAGCCGGCCCAGTCCGTGGCGCAGAACATCATCTGGTGGGTATCGGCCATGATGTCGACATTCTGACCGGTGCCGCCCTGCACCTCCCGGGCACTACCCAGAAGCCCGTGCCCGTACAGCGAGGGCCGTGCCACGACCTTGGGCGGCTGACTGAAATCCTCCGCCACCGAGCGCGGTATGCGGCAGATGAAGTTCGCCTCGAAGTTGCTGTCGGGGGCAAAGCGGTCCGGCAGGCCGTCATCCGGCTCCGCATAATGAAAGCGCGAGCCCGGAACGCCATCGGCCGAGTCCAGGAAGTTGGGCACCGCGAAGGTACCCGCCACCTCCCGGGCAATCTGCTCGTCCTCGCCCTCCTGGCAACCGTCCTCCCCGCAGGGGGCAAAATCCGTCTGACTGCTGATGCTCCAGGCGGGAGCGCCGCCGCCCAGCAGGCTGAAGGCCTGGTCGCGGATATGCAGGATGCGCTCAGTGATATTGCGTGCACTGGCCACGGTAAAGTCCCAGGCCAGGTACAGCTCATCGCGTTCGATACCGGCCGCGGTCAATTCGGCGAACAGGGATTCCATCGCCGGGCGGCGGGCCTCTATGGCCTCGTTGTCGGTCAGTGTATTGTCACGGAAGGCGCGGAAGACCGGTGGCGCCTCCAACAGGTTGCCCTCGGCATCGCGCAGGTTGCGCAGCACCACGATGTAGCGCTCGCCGCGTTCAAACTGGACCATGGGCCGGACAATGAAGGTCTGCTCGGCGGGATCGTCGGTATTGGCATCCAGCTCCCCGAACACCAGGTGCGGTTCCCCAGTGCGCGCGCGAATCACCATGACCGAGGAATCGGGCGCCTGGGATTGCGACAGGTCAGTCAGCGGCGGGATGTCACTCTGCTCCGGATCCAGACCCGGCACCTGGACCAGGATCATCTGCGAGGGCGAGAAGCCGTCGTTGCGGTTCCACTCCGCGGGATCGACCCGCACCCCCTGGCGATTGGCCGGCAGCGAAGCCCGCGCCAGATTGACGCGTCGCCCCGATGCCATCTCCGGATCTTCCACGGTCAGGGCATCGCTGGGCCAGGGGAACAGGCAGTTCTCGCCATCGAGGATCTCGCAGCGATCGGGGTTGGGTGTATCGATACTGATGCGCTCCGGGGGCAGAGGCACTTCGGGGCTGCCGCGGTTGCTGGAACTGTCGGAACAGGCGACCAGCACCGGCAGAATCACCAGGGCGGCAATAGGCCACAGACGCATGGGAAACTCCTTGTGTTTATTATTGAGTCGCCTGACAGAGTAGCGGGCGCATGGCAGGGGCGCAAACCAGGCGTGCGCCCGAGCCAACCCGGTCACATTATGAGCAGAAGACCGGCTTTATTGAACGCCCGGGGGGCGGCTGCTAACATCGCGCCTGCGCGAGCAGTCCCCCTGAACAGCTATCCCCGGAGCCCCCATGAGCCGCCCCACCCTGCAGGACCTGGAGCATTCCCAGGCGTTCATCCAGCGCCACATTGGCCCCACCCCCGAGCAGCAGCTCGAGATGGCTCGCCAGCTGGGCTATGCCGACACGGAGGCGCTGATCGACGCCGCGGTACCCGCCGCCATTCGCCGACGCTCGCCCATGGCCCTCGGCACCCCGCGCAGCGAGGAGGATGCCCTGGCGCGGCTGCGGGAAATGGCCGACAAGAACCGTATCCTCAAGTCTTTCATTGGTGCCGGCTACCACGACACCCGGATGCCCGCCGTGATCCAGCGCAATGTCCTGGAAAACCCCGGCTGGTATACCGCCTATACGCCCTACCAGCCGGAGATCTCCCAGGGGCGCCTGGAGGCCCTGCTGACCTACCAGCAGATGATCATGGACCTCACCGGCATGGAGCTGGCCAACGCCTCCATGCTCGACGAGGGCACCGCCGCGGCCGAAGCCATGACCCTGTTGCAGCGGGTCAACAAGAAGTCCCGCAGCAATGTCTTCCTGGTCGCGGACGACTGCCACCCGCAGACCATCGCGGTGGTCAAGACCCGCGCAGAGGCCCTGGATATCGAGGTAGTGACCCGCCCCGCGGAAGACCTGCCCGGTTCGCGGGACGCCTTTGGCATGCTGCTGCAGTACCCCGGAACCACCGGGGAGGTTCGCGAACTGGCGCCGCTGGTGGATCGCGCCCACAACGCCAATACTCTGGTCGCCGTGGCGGCGGACATCCTCTCCCTGCTGGTGCTGCAGTCACCCGGTGCCCAGGGTGCGGATGTGGTGGTCGGCAGCAGTCAGCGCTTTGGCATTCCCATGGGCTTTGGCGGCCCCCATGCCGCCTTCTTCGCCACCCGGGACGCCTACAAGCGTTCGACCCCCGGTCGCCTGATCGGCGTGTCCATCGACGGCCATGGCAACCAGGCCCTGCGCATGGCCATGCAAACCCGCGAGCAGCACATCCGTCGGGAGAAGGCGACCAGTAATATCTGTACCGCCCAGGCCCTGCTGTCGATCCTCTCGGCCTTTTATGCCATGTACCACGGTCCCGGCGGCCTGCGGCGGATTGCCGAGCGGGTGCACCGCCTCACCGGCCTGCTGGCCCGCGGCTTGCGCGACGCCGGTTTCAACCCCGAGAATCAGCACTTTTTCGATACCCTGACCCTGCAAGCGGGCGCGCAGCGCGACGCCATCCTGGCCCGCGCCGTGGACCTGGGCATGAATCTGCGCCCCCTGGGCGAGGACCGTCTGAGCATTGCGCTGGACGAGACCACCACCGCCGAGGATGTCGACCGGATTCTGCAGGCGGTCACCGGTGCGGTGCCCCTGCGGGCAAGTCGCGAGCGCGATGCCGAGGCCATCGACGGCATCCCCGCGGCCCTGGCGCGCCCGGTGGACTACCTGCAGCACCCGCTGTTCCAGGACTATCACGCGGAAACCGAGATGCTGCGCTACCTGCGCCGCCTGGAGGACCGCGACATTGCCCTCAACCGCGCGATGATTCCCCTCGGCAGCTGCACCATGAAACTCAACGCCACCGCGGAAATGTTGCCGATCACCTGGCCGGCCTTCGCCGCCCTGCACCCCTTTGCCCCGGCGGACCAGACCGAGGGCTATCGGGAGATGCTCGCCGAGCTGGAAATCATGCTGAAGGAGTGCACCGGCTACGACGCCATCTCCCTGCAGCCCAACGCCGGTTCCCAGGGGGAATACGCCGGGCTGCTGGCGATCCGCCGCTACCACGAGAGTCGCGGCGATACCCAGCGCGATGTCTGCCTGATCCCCGCCTCCGCCCACGGCACCAACCCGGCCAGTGCCGCCCTCGCGGGCATGCGCGTGGTGATCGTCGAGTGCGACAGCCTGGGTAATATCGACCTGGCCGACCTGCGTGCCAAGGCGGAACAACACGCCGCCAGCCTGGCCGCCATCATGATCACCTACCCCTCGACCCACGGGGTGTTTGAGGAAAGCGTGATCGAGGTCTGCGAGATCGTCCACCAGCACGGCGGCCAGGTCTACGTCGACGGCGCCAATCTCAACGCGCTGGTGGGGTTGGCCGCGCCGGGCAAGTTCGGCGCCGATGTCTCCCACCTGAACCTGCACAAGACCTTCTGCATCCCCCACGGTGGCGGCGGCCCCGGCATGGGCCCCATCGGCGTGGGCGCGCACCTGGCGCCCTTCCTGCCCAGCCATCCCGTGGTTCCCCTCCCCGGCCTGCCGGAGAGCAATGACGTGGTCTCGGCGGCCCCCTGGGGCAGCGCCTCGATTCTCCCCATCTCCTGGATGTACATCGCCATGATGGGGGCCGAGGGCCTGACCCGCGCCACCCAGGTAGCCATCCTCAGCGCCAACTACATCGCCCACCGCCTGCGCGACCACTACCCGGTGCTCTACACCGGGCACGACGGCACCGTGGCCCACGAATGCATCCTGGATATCCGCCCGCTCAAGGACGCGAGCGGCATCAGCGAGGAGGACATTGCCAAGCGTTTGATGGACTTCGGCTTCCACGCCCCCACCATGTCCTTCCCAGTCGCCGGTACCCTGATGGTGGAGCCCACTGAGTCGGAGTCCCTGGCCGAGCTGGACCGTTTCTGCGAAGCCATGATCAGTATCCGCGAGGAGATCCGCGCGGTGCAGGAGGGGCGCCTGGACGCCCAGGACAACCCCCTGCGCAACGCCCCCCACACCCAGCTGGAAGTGACTGCCGATCACTGGTCGCACAGCTACAGCCGGGAACAGGCCGCCTTCCCGGTGGCCTCCCTGCGCCGCAACAAGTACTGGCCGCCCGTCGGTCGCGTCGACAACGTCTACGGCGATCGCAATCTGGTCTGCTCCTGCCCCTCCATCGACGCCTGGCGGGAAGTCGGCGCCGACACCTGACAGGTACCAAAAAACCCGCGTCTGCCGACCAGGGCAGACGCGGGCTGTATGCAGAGCGGCTCGCCCTAGCAGGCTGTTGAAAAACCCTGCTTCAGGGCAAGGTATTTGAGATAATGCCGGCGGCAA